>JAAEZL010000247.1:0-440 GCA_018222875.1 Algicola sp. | reverse complement strand
AATTATCAAGGTGTTGTAAATATCCAGAGTTTTTTAAAGATTCAAACCCACTACGATTGAAATTCAAAGGTTGCTCTATTATCATTGCAAATACAGCATTGGTGATTTTTCGCTGGTCACTCCAATCTTTCTTGGAAATCAATTCTGTAGCCTGTGCACACAATAGTGATTGTTGCGACCTTGTCTCCATCATAAATTCTGCTACTTTAATATCGCTTTTTACATTTATTGCGATTTTTTCCAAGTAATTCTTGAGGGCTTTTTTTTCGTTTTTGATTTGATTTTGGTTGTTGACTTGAAGTGCAATCAAAATTCCAATAACAACAAGTACAATTTCACCAATAGCATATTTAAAATACTTTCCAGTTTTGCCTTCCATCAGTAAGTTTTGGCGAATTTTACGAAAGAATTTAATCATACCTATGATTTTAGATTATTAT
>JAAEZL010000246.1 GCA_018222875.1 Algicola sp. | reverse complement strand
AAAATTCCGTTGGAAAGAAAGGCGAGTGGCTGAGCACGGACATTTCTTTCCGATTGATTAAAGATAATAAAATGTAGGAAATAATCTTCTAGTTAGCCGACTTACCGCAATGAGCTATACACGTTGTTGTGCTTTCGTTATTTTTTTTATTTCGAGTTTGGTTCAGTAGCTTCGATAATTTCATCTATGAGTTTGTCTGTTTCTAAACAGCGTTCTTTAACTTGTTGATAGAACCAGATATTATTGTCCAAATAGTTCTCGAATTTAACCTCTTGAAATAGAGGATAATAGTCTGGCTTTACTTTAGAACTTCCAGCCCAAGGATAGTTACTTTCCATATCCATTTGTTTAAAAGATATTTTATCTAATAAATAGGGTATTAGCTCGTTATTTGACCAATTATCCAACTTTGTCACACGGGTTTTTCTAATTTCAGATAATGTATTCCATTTATATAGCAAGTCTGCGATTTTTTCATTTTTTAAAAGGTTTAATTTACCACTCTGGATAATGTTTTTAATTGTATTATCCGCAAATGCTATTTCGCTATATCCGAAAGAAACATAAAAAATACTATCTAAATTATGTTTAGAGAGTTCTTCTTTTGAAGTTCCAATTAAATTCATTAAAGTTATTTGCGCATTCATCTGATTATTAACCTCAATAAGAAAATCTTTCAACACCTTTTTATTTTCTTGAAAATCTGTGTGAAGTTTGGTAATTACCTCTTTTTCTTCGTTTTGCTCAATGCGATTGTTATTCCAGTTATTGACTTGTAATGCTAAAAGAATACCAATCATTACTAAAATAATTTCGCCAATCGCATACTTAAAATACTTTCCAGTTTTTCCTTCTGAAAGTAAATTTTGTCTAATTTTTCTAAAGAATTTTATCATTGGTTAGCGGTTTCTGATAATGAAGCACAACGTATTTGTGTATGATTAGTTGCGATCTTTGAGACTTGCTCTAGCTTAGCTTTTGCCGAATCAGCCGACTGCAAGGAGGTAGGCAAAAACAGCGTTGGCAGGAGCGAGGCTATTGCAATCTAAATCAAGATTTTATAATTAGTAATAAAAGTAAGAATTTTTCCTTGTCATAACCAGCTATCGCAATTAATTATACACGTTGTTGTAACACGTTTTTATTTTTCGGTTTCCTTTTCCTTTTTTTCTCCAACTGCCCATTTTCTTATTTGTTCGTCAATTTCCCTTATTCCAATTAGGGTTTCTCGTTCGTCATTTTCGAAAATTGATGCGAAGTAAGTTCCTTGTAACTTCTCCAAAACTAATTTCCGTCCACTTCTTTTCATTCTTTTGTTTATTACTTGGATAACTGGACTGTCCAAAATTGTGTTGAATTTTAAGGGTATTTTTTCATTTTTCCATTCTGCTTTGAATTCAAGCGTCTCAATTTTTTCAGATTCAAGTTCTGTTTTTGTTGGTTCAATTCTTTCGTAGTCAGTCGCAAATTCAGTGTCCTCTGTTTTGGATTCTGTTTCGCTCAACACAGTATGAGTTTTTCCCATTCTGAATATTCTTATTCGATTCTCATTTACAAATTCGTATTTTGATTCAGAAAGTTTTTCGCTCCATTCAGTTCAGACTTTTGATAATTAGTTTCCGATTTTCAGTTCAAGTTCAAAATGGATGATTTGGTCGTTATTAAATTCAATAAATTCAGGTCGGCAGTAGTCGGCTCCTGTTTTAATTTTTAACCAAGTTCCATTCAGGTTTTTCATTGATTTTCGCGGTTTTGGTACATTATGCACAACGGTCTAGTATAAGAATAGTAGCGGATTAAAAAGCACTAATTTTTCAGTTAAACACAGACCTTATTTATATTTACTTACTTTCGTTTTAGCGATTAAACCGCTATTATTTTTATACATTGTTGTAAGCTGGCTTTTCGCGTTCTGCTTGGTTTTCCGAGGTTTTCGGTTAGTTCATATTTGAGCGTTGGCGTGAAAGCTCTTTTAAATTTGTGAGGCACGAGCAAACTTTAAATGTGCTTGAACAGAGCTAGGACTTAATTCAAACTCGTTCTTTCAATTCATCTAAATTTGATTTGTGCTTTACTATATTTTCTCTAATTATTTTACAAAGTTCTTCGTTGAAATCAATTCCGTCTTCTTGGTGTTTAAAAAATTCTCTTCCGTTTTCGTCTTTTTCCAAAACTGCGTGAGCAAACTTATTCCTAATAGAGTTAATTTCAGAATCATAGTCAGTCGAGAAATCTGTCATTTTCAAGTCTTCTAGAATTTTTGATAGTGTTAGTATTTTATATTTTGCACTATAGACAAAGTTATCTTTGGTCAACTGATTGAAATTCATTTTTCGTTTACATTCTTGTACAAATTCTGTTTTCTGTGTGAACAATTTAATTAGCTGGTCGTAAATTGATACAGATACTTCTTCAAAATTCAAGCTATCGTTTTTTAACGCTTTTTTGATTATTTCAATCATTTCGACATCAAGTGAACTGGTTTCGTGCATAATCATTCCACGCATAGCAATTATGTTCTGGAATTTCTTTAATGTAAGTCCAATTAAATTTATTGTTGCTTTTAGTACTAGTTCTCTGTGGTCTCCAAGCAGAGTATTTGTTTCCAAAAAGCTAACTCGACTTATTTTGTCGGTATCTTT
>JAAEZL010000245.1 GCA_018222875.1 Algicola sp. | reverse complement strand
TGTTAGCTAACGTCTCGGCTATGGTTAGTACGGGATTAAAAAGCAATTAATTTCCGATTAAGCACTTAGCCAAAACTTTTTATTTTGTTTTATCTTTTCTGTTCTAAAGCCAAATCAAAAGATTTGGCGGACTTGGTTAAAAGCTCTAAACTTTGGATTAAGCACCAAAAGCCGTATTAACTATAGCCATTGTTGTGCGTTCGTTTTTTACTTCTTTTTATTTAATATTTTTTCACTTTCCTTGCTCTTTTTCCCGTTTGTACCTTCCCAACTATCAATCAATTCTCTCCACGCTTTCAGTGAGTTGTTTTTAAGCCACTTGTCAAACGAATGATAATAATCAATTTCAGAACCACCAATATTTTGGATTCCTTCAAAGAGTCCGATTACGATTAATTCCTGAACGTAATGTTCTCCGTGCATCATTATATCTTCGACATTTTCAAAAAACTGTTCAAAATTTTCAGTTTGTCCAGATTTCTTTTTCTCAACTATAAACCTTGAAATATCGCCAATATCAATATAGGCAAGTCTATCATTTGGGTCATCATAGTCAAATTTCACTTCGGTATTATAAAATTCAATCAATTCATTCCATTCCGAAATTAATTTTTGAAAGACCTTTTCAATGTCTGATTGATAATATTTTATTTCAGTTTTTTTCATTTCTCAAATGACGCACAACGGTCTTGTGTATGATTAGTGGCGTGTTTAAGCAACTAATTTAGCAAATACAAACCGAATAGAAAATCCGCGAGGATTTTCGTAAGTAAGCTCGAACTAGCCATTAATTATACACGTTGTTCTACGCAGTTTTTATTTCCGTTAATATTTTTCCATCAGCATTTAGTTCGTATTTATAACCTTGCCAATCTATTAGTTCAATTCCATTTTCGACAATCTTAAATTCAGTTTTTCCGTCTGGATTTACAAAAATATCTCTCGCACTAAAATTCCATTTAGTTTCTCCATTTTTATCAATTCGGCTGACTTGAATTTCTCCGTGAACGATAAAATCTTCGTCAAATTCATAAATTCCGAAACAAGTTGCAACGTCATATTGATTTCTCCAATTAGCTGATAAGTCCGTTAAATTCAGAGAATATATTTGGTCAGAACAGCAAATGTAAATTCGGTCATTTTTAATTAGAAATGAATTTTCAGAAATTCCAGTTGCTCCTCCAGATTCCAATAATAATGCGCTACACTTTTCAATTCCGTTTTCTGTTATTCGAATTCCGTGTTTTGAGGAAGATTTATATTCCGATTCAATTCCTAAATCGGCTGGATATTGTTTCTTAAATCTCTGACCAAATTCCGCTGAATCTAATTCAGATTCATTTGTTATTTCAAGTACGAAATTTTGATATTTTACTTTCATTTTGTTGGTTTGGTCAAATTGCGTAGAACGTAATTGTGTATGATTAGTTGCGTCTTTGGCCTTGCTCCAGTTTTGGCTTTTGTCGAATCAGCCGACCTTCGGGAGGTAGGCAAAAACAGCGTTGGCAGGAGCGAGGCTTTCACGCAAATTTTCCGATTTACATTATTTTAATAAAAGTAAGAAAAAATCCTCCTCTTAACCAACTTAGCAATTAATTATACACGGTATTACCTGCTGGCTTTTTATTTTTCCAATCTCCATCTTAAATTCACTATTTCTTCAATATCAAAATCAAATTCCTGAACCTTAAGTGTACTATCTACTACAAAGTCAATACAATATTGACAGTTTTCTTTAGTCCATTTTTTTTCACCATAAATTTGAGAAATTCGAGTTCCTCCCATTGTATGTATAACATTTGGTGTTAATAAATCGAACTTGACAAATTTCTTATAATCTATTCCTAAACTCATAATCTTAATTGCCTTTTGCATAGACTCCAATGAGTCCTTTACATTATCGATAAATTCAGACATTTTTGTGTCCTCAATTCCCATAAAAAAAGCGCTATTAAAGCTTAAGTCTTTACCAAAGAAAAAAGGTGAGTATCTATTATTCCCAATTTTATTTTCCTCGTATGAATTTAAAAGTGAGTCGAATGCCAAAGACACATTTTCAATAGATTTATCAAAATCATTTGCGTCCAATAAATTTTGAGAAATATTAAGGTATTCCTTTACCTTTTTACATGAAACCAAATCTATTAAGGATATTGATTCGAATTCTATCTCAAAATGCTTAATTACATTTTGATTAAAGAAATCCGTTGTATTAACTCTACTTAATTCAATATCAGATTTAGAGGGTAATATGCCTTTATGCTTAATGTTTACTCTTCTTACGTTTAAGTTACGCATCGATTCTTTCAGAGTAAGAGTTGGGATTTTAGTCCAATAGTCTAAAAAATTAAATTTTTCAGATTTTATATTTTTCTTTTCAGCCAATAGTTTTAAAAACATTTCAATACTATCGTGAAAGGACAATATCGAAAATGAAGCAACAGTTTCAACTTGTTTAGATTGTTCTAATCCAATTTTGTACAAATGCTTGATTAGTGCTAATCTTTTTAAAATAATCTCTTTGTCTGTCATTTTTCAGCTTGCAGGTAACGTAATTGTGTATGATATCGTGCGATTGGAAACGTTCGTTATTTTCCGTCGTTACGATTTTAAAGTTTAAATATAAGAATTAAAACTGAAGC
>JAAEZL010000042.1:24403-26179 GCA_018222875.1 Algicola sp. | reverse complement strand
CATTATGATTTAGCTCATTTAGAAAAGGATTATAAAGTATCCATCATTACACAAAATGTTGATGACTTACACGAACGTGCAGGAAGTAGTTATGTGGTTCATTTACATGGTGAATTATTAAAAGTAAGAAGCTCTGGAAACGAAACTGATGTACAACCCTGGACTAATGATCTTGCTCTTGGTGATGTTTGTGGCAAAGGTTATCAATTAAGACCACATATTGTTTGGTTTGGGGAAGCCGTTCCTATGATTGAAAAAGCAATGACTATTTGTGCAAAGGCTGACATTTTAGTCATTATTGGTACTTCAATGCAAGTGTATCCTGCAGCAAGCTTGATGCATTATGTTCCTGAAGACACACCAACTTACTTTATTGATCCGAAACCTGCAATACGTAGTAGTGGCTATTTAAAAGTTATTCCTGAAACTGCAACACAAGGTTTAAAGACGCTTAAAACATTGCTTTAATTAGAAGCAGGTAAATTTTGACCACAATTATACACAAACTAATCATCACTATTCAATTTAAAAAAGTCATTCACAGGCTTATTAAACACATCTGAAAGCTTTAATGCTAAAACTGTTGAAGGCACATATCTATTGGCTTCTATCGAATTAATGGTTTGTCTGGAAACACCAATTTTTCTTGGGTAAGACTTAATATAGCACGTTCGACTTTGATTGTGTTTTCCATTATCTCATACGTTTTAAAGTATGGAAACAAAGAAGTTGAACCATAAGAATAAACAACAGCAATTGAAAATCGCCCAAATCATGAAATGCTTCACCTTCAGGTTTTAAAACATTTGACACACCATACTCTACAAATGGCATTACCAAAGCATAAATAACACCTGCAACAAAAGCATAGGTATAAGATTGCATTCTCAATTTTACAAGCATTTCATCTTCATCTTCATCTCTGGCAACAGACATGAACAACATTCCAATTAAAAGTGTCTTTTGAAAAACCAGCTTCAACCATTCGGTATCACCTTCCATAGCAAAAGCTCTAAAAAACATGGCTGCAATAGATAAACCTGCGATTAACAAGCCTACTTTATAAAAGTAAGCTGGCAATCTAAAGTTAATAAGTCGCTCAAAACCTTTTCGTTCACATTCTATATAATTCTGTTTCTTCATATCTGACAAGTTTACTTTATATTAAGTAAAATTATTTTTACTATATGACAAATATACTTTACATTTTAGAATTATACAAGAGAAAACTCCATTTTTTACAATAGAGTTTAAATTAGACATTAAAACTATGAGCTCTTCTGACCTACAAACTGCTGAGTTTTTAGTTTAAAAAGTACATTAAATGTTGTTAAGCTTCCATAACTACGTGTAATGTATTGTTGAAGATCTATCTTTTCCTGTTCGTCAAGATTTTTACTGGAGTTGATTTTTTGCTCCATTACCCGAAGTCGGTCTCTCACCATCGTTATCTTATGAAAAAAACTTTCAATAGGTATTTCTTTACTTTGTAAACTGGTATCTCCTGGTTCAAGAATTAGTTTTCCACCTTTCCACTTATCAGCAATGGAAATGACTTCAGTAACATCACTCCATTTTTTTAATATTTTAACAAGACTACTTTCTACCTCAAAAAAGCTCACAGTATCCACTTCATCTTCGGCAGCTTCAATGATTTCAAACTCACTATCCAGTTCGATAGTTTCCAAACCGTTTTCGATGAAGGTTACCCAATAATGTTTAGACGTAACATTGGTGACGACACCTTTTCCGTATTCTGAATGATTAATTCTTGAT
>JAAEZL010000042.1:15605-24393 GCA_018222875.1 Algicola sp. | reverse complement strand
GTGTTATGTTATTTAATATTCTTCAACTAAAATAAAAATAATATATGAATCAGTTCCTGTGATCCTGTTAATTCGTTCTTAAATGAACCGATAGAATTCTTACATCTTTTATTGGTCGATTCCATGTATCGGTTTTAACTTTGGCGATAGAATCAATCACATCAAAGCCTTCAATCACTTGTCCGAAAACCGTATAATTCTGATCTAAATGTGGCGTTCCTCCTTCAGTTTTATAAACTTCGCGATGTGAATGAGGAATGCTATACATAGTGTAATCTGTAAAAGATTCAGCCAGTTTATTAATACTATCATTTAAAATCATATACGCTTTCTCATCATCTTCAGCTTTTTTTAGAGCTTCCCAAAGTTTTTCATGCTCTGGCAGATTCAATACATAATGTCTTGCCAGCATCTTATTTATGCGTGTTTCAGCAACATCAAGAAGACTATCATTAAAGACTTTTCCCTGAACGACAAAAAATTGCATAGCACTTGAAACCCTGTCCAATGTTTCTTCTCTTGCTGTTGACAAAGCTCCTTTTCTATGAAATAAATCAGGTCTGAATTCTGCTTTTACAGCATATTTCAAATCACCTTCACCTAACAATTTACCTGATTTAGCATTTTTACTTTCAGGATCTCCACCTTGAATCATAAAATTTTCAATCACACGATGAAAGAGTAAACTGTCGTAAGCTTCATCATTGATTAACTTAATAAAATTATCGCGATGCAGAGGTGTTTCATTATAGAGTTCAAAAACCATCGTCCCATAATTGGTATTCATTTCTACAACTTTTCGGTCATCCGACTTCAAATTATAACTTAAAAAAAGTAAAGCTAAGACTAATGCCAGTCCGGTTTTTAATCTGATTTTCATAATAGTTGATTTAATAAGTCATATCAAGCTCTAAATTAAATCTTTAATTTCAAATCACCTAAGTAAATACATTAACCAAACTCTAAAACAACCTCACTTCGGTTTTAGTGTGAATTTAAGTACCTTTGCAACTTTGAAAGCAAAACTTACATTTTCAGAACAATTTATGAGCAAATTCCACGAAACCATCGAAGTAAAAGGTGCCAGAGTGCACAATTTAAAAAATATTGATGTGTCTATTCCACGCGAACAATTAGTCGTTATTACTGGTTTGTCTGGAAGTGGAAAATCGTCATTAGCATTCGATACCATTTATGCTGAAGGTCAGCGTCGTTACATTGAAACCTTTTCTGCTTATGCACGTCAATTTTTAGGTGGCTTAGAACGTCCTGATGTTGATAAAATTGATGGTTTATCACCAGTAATTGCTATTGAACAAAAAACCACCAGCAAATCACCTCGATCTACGGTTGGTACCATCACAGAGATTTATGATTTTTTGCGTCTGCTCTATGCTCGAGCGAGTGATGCTTACAGTTTTAATACTGGAGAAAAAATGGTGAGTTACAGTGATGAGCAAATTAAAGGCCTTATTAAAGAGAGTTATAAAGGCAAACGCATTAATGTGCTTTCTCCTGTTATTCGCTCAAGAAAAGGACATTATCGCGAACTTTTTGAGCAAATCGCTAAGCAAGGTTTTGTTAAAGTGAGAACCGATGGTGAAGTCCGTGATTTAGTAAAAGGCCTGAAACTGGATCGTTACAAAACACATGATATCGAAATTGTTATCGACCGACTCAAAATTGATGATACAGAAGACAATGATAAGCGGCTTTCGGAAACCATAAATACAGCGATGTATCATGGTGATGATGTGTTGATGGTTCTTGATCATGACACTAACGAAGTGCGCTATTTTAGCCGGAATTTGATGTGTCCTTCCTCTGGAATTTCATATCCTAATCCTGAGCCTAATAATTTTTCATTTAATTCACCAAAAGGTGCTTGTCCAACCTGTAATGGTATTGGTACTTTATATCAGGTTAATGAAAACAAAATTGTTCCAGACGATAGTTTATCTATAAAAGCTGGAGCATTAGCGCCTCATGGTCCGCAAAAAAACAGCTGGATTTTTAAACAGTTTGAAACCATAGCACAACGTTTTAATTTCAGTTTAACTGATGCGTTTAAAGATATTCCTAATGAAGCCAAACAAATGATAATGTATGGCGGAAACGATAAGTTTTCAGTGGAAAGTAAATCTTTAGGTGTGACGCGCGATTACAAAATAGACTTTGAAGGTGTTGCCAATTTTATTGAAAGTCAGTATAAAAATGCTGAAACCACATCGCTTAAACGTTGGGCAAAAGAGTATATGGATAAAGTTACTTGTCCAACATGTGAAGGTTCCCGACTTCGGAAAGAGTCCTTATATTTTAAAGTCAACGGACTCAATATTGCGGAACTAGCGCACAAAGATATTGTTGATTTTGCTGCCTGGTTTGAAGATTTAGAACAGCATCTCAGTAAAACCCAATTCAAAATTGCTGAAGAAATTATAAAAGAAATAAAAGCCAGATCTAAATTTTTATTGGATGTTGGTTTAGATTACTTGTCACTAAACAGAAGTTCAAAATCATTATCTGGTGGTGAAGCACAACGTATTCGATTAGCGACTCAAATTGGCTCTCAATTGGTTGGTGTACTTTATATATTAGATGAACCCAGTATAGGATTGCATCAACGTGATAATGAAAAACTTATTAATTCTTTAGTCGCACTGCGTGATATAGGAAACTCAGTTATCGTTGTAGAACATGATAAAGACATGATTGAACGTGCCGATTATGTGATCGATATTGGTCCGAAAGCTGGAAAATATGGTGGAGAAATCATCAGCATTGGCTCACCTGCCGAATTATTAACACACAATACCTTAACGGCAGATTATTTAAACGGACAGAAAGAAATCCCAGTTCCGGAAAAGCGACGTGAAGGCAACGGGAAATCAATTGAACTTAAAGGTTGTACAGGCAATAACTTAAAAAATGTATCTGTAAGTCTTCCGCTAGGAAAAATGATAGGTGTTACAGGAGTTTCAGGAAGCGGAAAATCTACACTGATTAACGAAACACTTTATCCTATTATGAATGCCCATTATTTTAATGGCGTAAAAAAACCAATGCCATACAAAAGCATCAAAGGGTTGGAACATATAGATAAAGTTATTGATATCAATCAATCGCCAATTGGTCGAACTCCAAGAAGTAATCCTGCTACTTATACCGGAACTTTTAGTGAAATTCGCAGCTTATTCGCTAAAATTCCTGAAGCTATGATTCGTGGTTATAAACCAGGTCGCTTTAGCTTCAATGTAAAAGGAGGTCGATGTGAAACTTGTCAAGGTGGAGGTTTACGTGTAATTGAAATGAATTTCCTTCCAGATGTGTATGTCGAGTGTGAGACCTGTCAAGGCAAACGTTTCAATAGAGAAACTCTAGAAATTCGCTACAAAGGAAAATCGATTAGTGACGTTTTAGACATGACCATGAATGAAGCTGTAGATTTCTTTGAACATATTCCGAAGATTCATAAAAAATTAAAAACCATTGTTGATGTTGGCTTAGGCTATATTACACTTGGGCAACAAAGTACAACCCTCTCAGGAGGTGAAGCACAACGTATAAAATTAGCAACCGAACTGAGTAAACGAGATACTGGAAACACCTTCTACATCTTAGACGAACCTACAACTGGACTGCATTTTGAAGATATTAGAGTGTTGATGTTAGTATTAAATAAATTGGTAGATAAAGGTAATACCGTTTTAATTATTGAACACAATTTAGATGTCATAAAAATGGCAGATCACATCATAGACATAGGTTATGAAGGCGGACAAGGTGGTGGAAAAATCGTGGCAAAAGGTACACCAGAAGAGATTATCAAAGATAAAAAGAGTTATACTGCCAAATTTCTGAAAAAGGAATTATTAAAAAACTAGCTGATTCTTTTATAAATGACTTTGTGCTTTTTTCAATAATTTTTTAGTTCAATAAGATGTATCGTGTAAATAATTGAACAATTATAGCTATCTTAGATTTAACAACATTAAAACTAACATTATGAAAAGTATTCTTTGGCTAGTAGCAGTTATTTGTATTATAGGTTGGTTACTAGGTTTATTAGGTATCATACCTGGAATTGGAACAAGCAATTTAATCCATATTTTATTGGTGATTGCCGTAATTGTAATTTTATATAACATTATAACTGGTCGAAAGCCGTTATAAATAATCACACATCAAAACATCAAGGCAATCCAAATCAGGTTGCCTTTTTGTTTATAAGTCAACCAACTATTAGCACATAAATTATCATTTTTATCTCTATTTCTCTTATTTTTGTGACTTTGAAAAGTGCTTAAATACTATATTATACATGAGAAAAGAACACAATGCTAAAGGCTGGAATGAAATAAAAACCAACGATTCTTGGGCTATTTTTAAAATTATGGGTGAATTCGTAAGTGGATACGAAAAGCTCAGTAAAATTGGTCCATGCGTCTCTATTTTTGGATCTGCACGAACCAAACCAGATCACAAATACTACAAACTTACTGAAGAAGTTGCAACCCGAATTGTCGAACATGGTTATGGCGTAATTACTGGTGGTGGACCAGGAATCATGGAAGCTGGTAATAAAGGCGCACACATTGCTGGCGGAACTTCTGTAGGACTTAATATTGATTTGCCTTTTGAGCAACATGATAATCCGTATATCGATTCTGATAAGAGTTTAGATTTCGATTACTTCTTTGTTAGAAAAGTAATGTTTGTAAAATACTCTCAGGGATTCGTTGTCATGCCAGGAGGTTTTGGAACCTTAGATGAACTTTTTGAAGCGATGACTTTAATTCAAACGAACAAAATTGAAAAATTTCCGATTATCTTAGTTGGTACTGATTTTTGGGGAGGTTTGATGGATTGGGTACAAACAACCCTACTAACCGCAAACAATAATATTAGTGAAAAAGACTTAGACTTGATTCATGTGGTTGATACTGCAGATGAAGTTATTGAAATTTTAGACAGTTTCTACAAAGAATATGGATTGAGTCCAAATTTCTAAAACCAACATTTTGCACTTTACTGTAGCTATGAAAAAGAAGATATGTTTGGTATTGATGCTTGTCGTCATTGCAGTTCACGGATTGCACGCTCAGGAGAATTTTAAATTGATGTTTTACAATTTATTGAATTTCCCCTTAGAAGATGCTGTTCCTAATCGTTTACAAAATCTGGAACTGATTTTAACCGATTACAGACCAGATTTATTTATGGTGTGCGAACTCAATAATGAAACCGGAGCAAACGACATATTAAGTACGCTTCAGTTTTTAAATCCGGACTACCAAAGTGCTGTTTTTGAATTGAATACGTCTGATGACAACATTAGTGACCAAAATGATCTTCAAAATTTAATTTATTACGACAGCTCCAAATTTATTTTAGAAAGCCAAAGTATTGTTACCACTATTTTTAGAGATTTTAATCATTACAGAATGAAAATTAATTCGGTGGAATCTGATACAAATCCTGTCTATATTGATATTATCGTTTGTCATTTAAAAGCTTCAAGTGGCACCGAAAATCAAGCACTTCGCTTTCAAATGGTAGAAGATTTAGTTGCTTATCTCGATACATTTCCATCAGATAGTAATGTGGTTTTGGCTGGTGATTTGAATGTTTATACCAATTCTGAACCTGCATTTGAAGAGCTTTTAGATATAGATAATACAAACACCATCGATTTTATTGATCCTGCAAACCAAGTTGGAAGCTGGCATAACAATCCAAATTATATCGATGTGGTGACACAATCCACAAGAACGCAAACAGGTTTTGGTGGTTCTACTGGTGGATTTGATGACCGATTTGATTTTATCCTGACTTCTGCGAACATGCAGACAAATCCAGAAATTAAATTCATTGAGAACTCTTACAAAGTCTATGGAAACAATGCAAATGTACAATGTTACAATCAGGCTATTAATTCTTCAGATTGTGCTGGAGCGGATTATTCTGCATTTATAAGAAATGCTTTACACGACTTTAGTGATCACCTTCCGGTTACGATAGAGCTTCAAACCAATCAGACCTTGTCTGTTGAAACGTTTACCAGAATTCAAGCTTTAAAATTCTTAGGTTCAAATATGTTTAGTGATGTTCTTAGACTAAAGATTAACCCTTCAGTTCAATTAAAAACAGTAATAATTAACAATAGTTTAGGACAAGTTGTTAAAACTATTTCTGTTAAAAATTCGTTATATATTGAAGAAAACGTGTCATCTCTGGCAAATGGCATATATTACATAACAACTCCAGAGTTGCAGATAAAACCATTAAAATTCATCATAGCACATTGAAATTAAAACTATCATTTTTTATTGCATTTGCTTTGTGCTTGCATGCTATTGGTGTTGGTCAAAACGCAATTGACCTCAAAGCCGATTTTGATATAAAAAACAAATCCATTCACATTACACAAAAAATCACGTATCACAACTCCAGTAATGATACTTTAAATGTGATATTTCTCAACGACTGGAACAATGCCTACTCGACAAAAAAAACACCTTTAGCTAAACGTTTTGAAGAAGAATTTAGCTTAAAATTTCACCTTGCCAAGAGTGAACAACGAGGTTACACAACTATTACTGATCTAAAAAACGAAGTCGGTAACACCCTTGTTTTTAACACGTTAAAAGATCAACCAGACATTATCAAAGTTGTACTTGACTCACCACTTTTGCCAAATCAAAACTACGAACTCAATTTAAAGTACAATCTGGTTTTGCCAGACCAAACGTTTACTGGTTATGGTGTCAATGAAAATAAAGAGTTTAATTTAAAATACTGGTATTTGACGCCTGCAGTTTATGACGGAAACTGGCAAATTTTCAGCAACAAAAATCTGGATGACCTTTATACACCCAAGGCTAATCTTAATTTTGAAATTACATTTCCTTTAGGATACACGTTTATTTCTGAACTGAATACCATAGATATTCAACAGACAAAAAACGAACAAACCATAAAGTTACAAGGAAATGACAGAGTAAATACAACCTTTGTTTTGGTAAGGTTTTCTGGATTCAAATTTGTGCAAACTGATGATTTTACTATAGTATCAGATATTGAGAGCAAGAGCATAACTCCTGAAGAAAAAGCCCTAATTACAGATAAAATCACACGTTACATATCTCTAAATCTTGGAGATTATCCGCATGAAAAACTTTTGATCACTAAAAGCGATTACAAAAAAGATCCCTTGTATGGTTTAAATCAGTTACCGGATTTTATAAGACCATTTCCTGACAGTTTTCAATATGAATTAAAACTCTTAAAAACTGCTCTTAAAAATTATCTAGACAATACATTATTAGTCAATTCCAGAAAAGATTACTGGATCAAGGAAGGTATTCAGATTTATTACTTAATGAAGTACATTGAAACCTATTATCCTGAAACCAAAATGATTGGAACACTGGCCAATATTTGGGGCATCAGATCTTTTCATGCTGCAGATTTAAAGTACAACGATCAGTTTGTTTTGTTTTATATGCAAATGGCAAGAACCAACAGAGATCAAGCCTTGACAACATCTAAGGATTCTCTTTTAAAGTTCAACTCTAATATTGCCAGTAAATACAAAGCTGGTGTTGGTTTGAGGTATTTAGACGATTTTGTAAATGGTAACACCCTAGAATCTACAATAAAACAATATCTAACCAATGAAAAACTGAAGGTTACCTCTTCAAAAGCATTTGAAAATCTACTGAAGAAAAACACCAGCAAAGATGTGGATTGGTTCTTTACGGATTACGTTAATTCGCGTAAAAAAATTGATTTCAAAATAAAAAATGTTGAAGCTACTCAAGATTCTATCACACTTACAATCTTAAACAAAAGAGATAATAATGTGCCTGTATCCTTATTCACGCTTGATAAAGATTCGGTTTTGAGCAAGACATGGATTGAAAACATAAACAAAAGCAAAACCATAACTATTCCTAAAAACGGACATTCAAAATTTGCTTTAAATTATGATAATACCATTCCTGAATTCAATTTAAGAGACAACTACAAATCCTTAAATAGTAGTTTCCTAAACAATAAACCCCTCCAGTTCAGACTCATACAAGACATTGAAGATCCGTATTATAATCAGATTTTTATGATGCCAATTGTTGAGTTTAACAATATTTACGATGGCCTGACTTTTGGTGGCAAATTTTATAATAAAACACTTCTAAGAAAACGTCTGAATTACAAAATTTCTCCACAATATGGCACAAATTCTAAATCTTTAACTGGTGGTGCTTCAGTTAATTATACACATAATATTGAAGACCGAAATTTATATGCTATTACCTATGGCATACGAGCTGGTTATTCTTCGTTTGCTGAAGATGCATTTGTCACGCGAATTTCTCCAAGCCTGACATTCAGTTTTAGGGATCATAATGATTTTAGATCTGACAAATTTAAAGACTTGAATTTCAGATTTTTATCTATCCGAAGAGATGTTGGTGATGATACGATTTTTGAAGTAGATAATGATATAGTTGATGTGCCAGATTACAGCGTTTTTAATATTAGATATGTGACAGGAAAGCCTGGAATTATTAATTTTAATCGATGGTATTACGACCTTCAGTTTGCTGAACGCTTCGGAAAATTTTCAGTAAATTATGAGTACAGAAAGCTATCGGAAAGAAACAGGCAATTTAATATTCGCTTTTTTGCTGGTACATTTTTATACAACAGAACAGATACTGAATCAGACTATTTTAGTTTTGCGCTGGACAGACCTACCGATTACCTTTTTGATTACAACTATTTA
>JAAEZL010000042.1:0-15595 GCA_018222875.1 Algicola sp. | reverse complement strand
TTTTGATAACACCATTTTAGACCGTTTTGATTCTTCAGGAATTTTAGTTAGGAAAATATTAATGGTGAAGGCGGATTTAAATCCATGCTTGAAACACCATTCGCCAACCGATGGATGACCACAGTAAACGCAAGTACGACCATATGGAAATACTTTGAAGCCTATGGCGATCTTGGTTTGGTAAAGAACAGAGGCGAAAACCCAAATGTTGTTTATGATTCTGGTATTCGATTGAATTTAATAACTGATTATTTTGAAATTTACTTTCCGATTTATTCAAATTTAGGATGGGAAGTTGGTCAGCGAAATTATGAAGAACGTATCCGGATTTTATTTACCTTAGATCCCGGAAGACTTTTAGGACTGTTTAGACGTAAATGGTTTTAGAAAATTCTTAACTAAATCCTAATTTATCAGGTTAAACTAAGAATTTCGTAAAAAATACAATGTTTTTATGATAAATTCTTAAATTTATAACAAACTACGACGTTGTAAAACATAGAAACTTTAAGTAAATTTGCAACATATAATTCAAGGCTATGCAAACCGATTCTAATACAAAAACTGATTTAACTTTTGAAGACTTTAAATCTCAGGTTTTAAACGACTATAAAATTGCTGTAACCAGCAGAGAATGTAGTTTATTGGGACGACGTGAAGTTTTAACCGGAAAAGCCAAATTTGGTATTTTTGGTGACGGAAAGGAGATTCCGCAACTCGCTTGGGCAAAAGTCTTTAAAAATGGAGATTTCAGATCTGGTTATTACAGAGACCAAACCTTTATGATGGCTATTGGTGAGCTAACCATTGAACAATTCTTTTCTGGCTTGTATGCCAATACCGATATTTCTGAAGAACCAATGTCTGCCGGACGACAAATGGGAGGTCATTTTGGAACGCACAGTCTTGATGAAAATGGAGAATGGAAAAACCTGACAGAACAAAAAAACTCAAGTGCTGATATCTCTCCTACCGCAGGTCAGATGCCAAGACTGTTAGGATTAGCTCAGGCTTCTAAAATATACAGACACGTTAAAGGAATAGATACGACAAACTTCTCTAAAAACGGAAATGAAATAGCTTGGGGAACTATTGGTAATGCCAGTACTAGTGAAGGTTTATTTTTTGAAACTATTAATGCTGCTGGAGTTTTACAGGTTCCTATGGTCATTAATATTTGGGATGATGAATACGGAATTTCAGTCCATGCCAAACATCAAACTACTAAAGAAAACATTTCAGAAATCTTAAAAGGTTTCCAGAGAGATGACGACAATAAAGGTTATGAAATATTAAGAGTTAACGGTTGGGATTATCCTGCGTTAATTGAAACCTATCAAAAAGCAGAATACATTGCACGAGAAGAACATGTTCCTGTAATGATTCATGTTTTAGAATTAACACAACCTCAAGGCCATTCTACTTCTGGTTCTCATGAACGCTATAAAAGTAAAGAACGTTTAGAATGGGAACAGGAATTTGATTGTATTGCTCAGATGCAGAAATGGATGATTAGCAATAACATTGCCACTCAGGATGAACTTGATGCTCTTAATAAAGTTATTAAAAAGAATGTTCGTGATGGTAAAAAAGCCGCATGGAATGCCTATTTAAAACCTATTAAAAACGAACAAGAAGAAGCTTTATCTTTATTAAATAATCTTGCTGAATCATCAAGCAATAAAGCATTTATCGCTAAAATAGCTAATGAATTAAAAGGCATTGATGAGCCTGTTAGAAGAGATATTGCCTCTTCAATCCGAAAGGCATTGCGTTATGTCATAACTGAAGATTCTACAGATAAAGATCGTATTCAAGCATGGATTAACTCTTATATAGAATCTATTCAACCAAAATACAGTTCTCATTTACACAGCACTTCTAAATATGCTGCAACGAACATAAAAGCAGTAGCACCAACATATGATGCTAATGCTGAACAAGTAGATGGCAGACTCGTACTGAGAGAAAATTTTGATGCTATTTTTAATACCTATCCTGAAGCTTTGGTTTTTGGCGAAGATGCTGGAAATATTGGTGATGTAAATCAAGGTCTGGAAGGTCTTCAGGAAAAATATGGAGAACTAAGAGTTGCTGATGCAGGCATTAGAGAGGCTACTATTCTCGGACAAGGTATTGGGATGGCAATGCGTGGTTTAAGACCAATTGCAGAAATTCAGTATTTAGATTATATTTTGTATGCTTTGCAAATCATGAGTGATGATTTGGCAACACTTCAATACAGAACTAAAGGCAAACAAAAAGCACCTTTAATTATAAGAACTCGTGGTCACAGACTCGAAGGCATCTGGCATTCTGGTTCTCAATTAGGAGGCGTCATTAATCTTATAAGAGGGATTCATGTTTTAGTACCAAGAAATATGACTAAAGCAGCAGGTTTTTACAATACGCTTTTAGAAAGTGATGAACCAGCTTTAATCATAGAATGTTTAAATGGTTACCGCTTAAAAGAAACGTTGCCTAATAATATTGGTAAATTTAAAACACCTGTTGGTGTTGTCGAAACTGTAAAAAAAGGTACAGACATCACGCTAGTATCTTACGGTTCAACCCTTAGAATTGTTGAACAAACAGCAAAAGAACTTCTTGAAGTAGGTATTGATGCTGAAGTGATAGACATTCAATCGTTATTACCTTTCGATATTAATCACGACATAGCTAGTAGTGTTGCTAAAACCAATAGGTTGATGGTTATTGATGAAGATGTTCCTGGAGGTGCTTCAGCGTATATTTTAAATGAAATATTAAATACGCAGCAGGCATTTCAATATTTAGATTCTCAACCTAAAACCTTGGCTGCAAGACCACATCGTCCAGCCTATGGTACTGATGGTGATTATTTCTCAAAACCTTCAGCAGAAGATATATTTGAAGCGGTTTATAATGTAATGCATGAGTTTAGCCCTAATGATTATCCGAAATTGAGATAATTCAGGCAAAAAAATTCAACAGACTTTTATAAAAAAATCCATCGCACTTGTGATGGATTTTCTATATTTATACGAAACTGACCAATTATGCTTTCAAAACAAGATAAACAAAAATTAAGAGGCGCCATTTTTAGGCATCTTGATGGTATTGCAACGGCGACTTCTGCATTTGCGCTTCACAAAAAAGGCGTACTAGATTATCTACTTCAAGAAAAAAAAATTCCTCTTAATACCTTAACTTCTAAGTTTAATGCAAATGAAGGCTATCTCAATGTCGCTTTACGAATTTTAGCTTCTCAAGGTTGGTTAATTCAACATTTAGATAACAAAAGTGATTCGGTAACTTATGAAATTAATGAGTTAAGTGCTCACGCATTTCAATTAGTACCTCACTACGAAGAGGCTGTGAATTTATTAAAATATACAGTTAAGTTATCTAAAGAGCCTATTGGTATTGATGCATTTCATATTTTGGAAAAAGTGTTTGTCTCATTCGAATCTCAATACGGCATGGACGTATCTAATGAAGATTCTATTGAATATCAAATCTTAAAACACATTGAAGGTGTTATTATTGCTCCTATTATTGTAAGATTAGGAATGAATGGTTTATTCCATAAGTATTTTATGGAAGCCTCTTTTACTGCTGAAGAATATCACAAAAACCCGGAAAGCTTCAAAAAAATATTAGATTTCTTTGCTCATTTAGGATGGTTTAACAAAAAGAAAAACACCTATCAATTTACGGATGAAGGTTTGTTTTTTGCTAAACGTGCCAGTGCTTATGGTGTTACCGTTTCTTATTTACCAACGTTTATTCATTTAGATGATTTAATCTTCGGAAATGCAAACATCTTAAAGACTGATTCTCCTGATGAAACTGAAAAGCATGTCCATCGTGAAATGAATGTTTGGGGAAGTGGTGGTGCACATTCGACTTATTTTAAAGTCATAGATGAGGTTATTATAAAACTATTCAACAAACCTATTGAAGAACAACCAAAAGGTATTCTGGATATGGGTTGTGGAAATGGTGCTTTTATTCAACATATTTTTGATGTTATAGAATACCAGACCAAACGTGGCAAAATGCTGGATGAGCATCCATTACTACTGGTCGGAGCCGATTTTAATCAGGCGGCTTTAAAAGTGACCAGAGCTAATTTGATTAAAGCTGATATTTGGGCTAAAGTCATTTGGGGAGATATTGGTCGACCTGATGTTTTGGCTAAAGATCTAAAGGAAGACTATAATATTGAACTCAAAGATTTACTCAACGTTCGTACCTTTTTAGATCACAATCGTATTTGGGAAGCACCAAAAACCAAAACAAATAGAATTAGTGATTCTTCAGGAGCTTATGCTAGTCTCGGAAAGCGTTTAAACAATAATTTGGTTGAAGATTCCTTGTTAGAGCATTTAGCAAAATGGAAGCCTTATGTGGAACGTTTTGGTTTACTGATGATAGAATTACATACGGTTAAGCCTGAATTGGTAGCTCAGTACATCGGACAAACAGCAGCAACGGCTTACGATGCCACACATGGCTACAGTGATCAATACATCTTAGAAGTTGACGTTTTTAACAAAATTGCCAAAGAAGCTGGTTTACATCCTGATCCAAATTATTTTTCTAAATTTCCTGATACTGATTTAGCTACAGTAAGCGTCAATCTTTTAAAAGGACATTGATAATAATAAATAATAATCCACAACAAAAACAATTTAAAATTTGAAAGCAGTTTCGGTCGTTACCATAAAAAAAGAGTTACAACATCGTTCTTCAGAGGAACTTATGCAACTTTGCTTGCGTCTTTCAAAATTCAAGAAAGAAAATAAAGAACTTCTCACCTATTTACTATTTGAAGCTCATGACGAATCTGGATACATTGAAACTGTAAAAACTGAGATAGATGCTCAATTTGAGGTGATTAACACCAATAGCTACTTTTATATTAAAAAGAGCGTTCGTAAGATTTTACGAAATATTAAAAAATATGCTCGCTATTCATTAAAAAAAGAAACAGAAACAGAACTACTCCTCTACTTTTGCAAAAAACTAAAAGCATTTAAACCAACAATCAGAAACAATACAACTTTAATTAATATGTATAACAGGCAACTAGCTTTAGCAGAAAAACTTGTATCTGGATTGCATGAAGATTTACAATACGATTTTGGTTTAGAAATTGAAGACTTAGGGTATTTATAAAAAAAAGCAGAATCGATTAAGATTCTGCTCCTCAAATCATGTAAGATGATATTATGCAGTCTGCATGCTATGCTTACCTTCGTAAACTTCCTCTACTATTTTAGAGCAAAATGCAGGTAAATCGTTTGGGTTTCTACTTGTTACCAAACCTTCATCAACTACAACTTCTTCATCTACCCAGTTTGCGCCTGCATTAATGATGTCTTTTTTAATCGAATTAAATGATGTGACTTTACGTCCTTTTAAAACATCTGCTTCAGCTAATAACCAAGGTGCATGACAAATTGCAGCTACAGGTTTATGATTTTCAAAGAATGACTTCGTAAAATTTACCGCTTTCTCATTTCTTCTCAACATATCTGGATTAATTACGCCTCCTGGAAGTACCAAAGCATTATAATCACTTTGCGAAACTTCATCTAAGGTTTTATCAACGTTGTATTCGTTACTCCAGTTTCCATCTGACCAGGCTTTGATTTTACCTGACGCTTCAGAAACAATATGTACATCTGCTCCAGCTTCTTTTAAAGCATTCATTGGTTCTTTTAATTCACTTTCTTCAAATCCATTGGTTGCTAAAATAGCAACGGTCTTTCTATCTAAATTTTCCATTTTTTATTTTTGGTTTTAGTTGTTAATATTTACTTACTATAGTATAGTGAATAAGTAACGGAAAACACAATAAAAACAAGGGTTTAACGAAGATTTAGCACTAAGTGTTAACAGGTCTTAAAAGCTAAGATAAAATCTTTACCAAAAGCTCCTTTAGTAAGTCGCCTTGAGGTACAGCATTTGAATTCACACCTTTGCTTTTTACATCAAACTCACGAAGTGTAGAAACAACTGCGCTCACTTTTCGCATTGGAAAATTTCGAGCTGCTGCAATGTATTCATTGACAAAATATGGATTGATTTTTAAGGCTGAAGCTACATTTCTCGGGTTTTTATCATTCAAACCATGAAAATGCAACAATTGAGAAAAGAAATTGAACAGCAACGAAACCGTTACAACCATTGGGTTATCTTTTGGGTTATTAGCAAAGTAGTCTACTATTTTAAAAGCTTTTACACTGTTGCGCTCTCCAATAGCTTTTCGCAATTCAAAATTGTTGTAATCTTTACTTATACCTATATTCTCCTCGATATGTTCAGGAGTAATTTGAGTGCCTTCAGGAAGAATAATTTTTAGTTTTTGTAATTCGTTGTTGATTTTGCTCAAATCAGTTCCTAAAAATTCCACAAGCATTTGAGACGCTTTTGGTGAAATGGTATAATTTTGTCCGGAAAGTACACGTCGTATCCAGTCTGCCACCTGATTTTCATAAAGCTTCTTACTTTCAAAAACAACACTACCTTGCTTCTTAATGGCTTTGTAAAGTGCTTTACGCTTATCAATTTTTTTATACTTGTAATTCAATACCAAAACTGTTGTTGGCTGAGGGTTTGCAGCATAGCCTGCTAAGTTTTCAATAGTTCGGGATAAGTCCTGAGCTTCTTTTACAATAACAACCTGACGTTCGGCCATCATAGGATAGCGTTTGGCATTGCTCACAATATCATCAATAGCAACATCACGACCATACAAGACCATTTGATTAAAGCCTTTTTCTTCTTCTGCAAGGACATTGTCTTCAATATAATCTGAAATAGCATCAATATAATAAGGCTCTTCTCCCATTAAAAAATAAATGGGTTTAATCTGGCCTTTTTTTATGTCTGCAACAATTTGCTTAACGTCTTCCAACTAAGAGTATTCAAGGTTTTAAATCTAAAAATGATGTTTCAGATTTGCTATTTGGTTTTACTGCCTTAACTTTGGAAAAATCCTAGTTTGCTTGTATGCAAGAATTAAATTTTCCTAAGTTCGAATTCCGTTTCAAAAGTAACGAAAATAAAGTTTCTATTTTTGATGAGATTCGTAAAAAATTTATCATTCTACAACCCGAAGAATGGGTACGTCAGCATTGCATACAGTATTTATTTCAGCATAAAAATTACCCAAAATCTTTAATCAATGCTGAAAAAGAGCTCAAAGTTAACGGATTATCAAAACGATATGATATTGTGGTGTATAATCCCGACGGAAGTATTCATATTATTGTTGAATGTAAATCGCATCATATTAAAATAGATCAGAGTACTTTTGATCAGATTGCCAGATATAACTTAACTTTAAATGCAACCTATTTGATGGTAACCAACGGAATAAATCACTATTATTGTAAGATGGATTTTGAGAATGAACGCTATGAGTTTTTACGAGATCTTCCTTCTTATGAACCATAGAAACTATTTTAATTTTTGAAATAAGTAAACAAATCATCACCCAAACTGAAATTAGCTGTCGTCATATTAAACTGGAATGGAAAAGCATTGCTTGAGCAATTTATGCCTTCTGTAATTAGCTATTCTAAAGAAGCAGATATTTATGTTGCAGACAATGCCTCAACTGATGATTCGGTTGCATTTTTAAAGACACATTTTCCTCAGGTTGGTATTATTCAAAATACAACTAATGGTGGCTATGCCAAAGGTTACAATGATGCTTTAAAACATATTGAAGCCGATGTGTTCTGTTTACTTAACAGTGATGTTAAAGTCAGTCAAAACTGGCTCTCTCCAGTAATTTCAGAATTTGAATCCAACCCAAATACGGCAATCATTCAACCAAAAATTTTAGATTTTAAAAATAAAACACATTTTGAATATGCTGGAGCAGCTGGTGGTTTTATTGATAAGTATGGTTATCCGTATTGTAGAGGTCGTATTTTTAATACAATTGAAGAGGACAAAGGTCAATACAATGATAGCACACCTGTTTTCTGGGTTTCTGGTGCTTGCTTATTTATTCGTAAATCTGTATTTGAATCTCTAAACGGATTTGACGAAAATTATTTTGCACATTTTGAAGAAATTGATTTATGCTGGCGAGCTTTTAATGCTGGTTATACCTCAATGTATGTTGGCGAGTCAACTGTATATCATGTTGGAGGTGCAACACTTAGTAGTATAAATCCGAAAAAAACGTATCTCAACTTCAGAAACAGCTTATTTACCATTACCAAAAATGCTTACGGTTTTCTCTTCGGTGTTATCTTAATAAGATTGATATTAGATGGTATTGCTGGACTGAAATTTCTATTAAGTTTTAAATTCTCTCATTTTGTTGCCATTTTAAAAGCCCATTTTAGTTTTTACTCAAACTTACATCGCCTTTTAGAGCAACGTAAACAACTTCCTGAGAAGAAAAAAAACTACTTCCAGACGCAATCTATTGTCTGGTCTTACTTCATAAAAAACAGACGACATTTCTAATTGTTAGTAAATGTGTTAAAATTTTAGTTAAATAAGGTAGTACCAACTATTCTTTTATCTAATTTTGATATGTTAAATAACAACTAATTATTAAACTATATTATGAAAAAATTAATGCTATTAAGTGTTGCTGGGATGTTCATTATAACTTCATGTGTTTCGAAGAAAGATTATATGGCACTTGAAAAAGAACAAAAAGAAACTCAGGATTTATTAAATTCTGCTACTGTTAAACTTAACAGTTGTTTATCTGAAAAAGCTGCAGCTCAGGCTCGTGTTGAAACTATGAAAGATCAGCTGGCAGATTTACGTAAATCAAACCAGGATTTAATTGATACTAAAGGTAACCTGACAACTTTAACTCAAAAAGGTGCAGAAAACCTTGAAAAATCGTTAGAAAGCTTAAAAGAAAGAGACCTTAAAATTACACGTTTACAAGATGCCTTAACTAAAAAGGACAGTGTAACTTTAGCTATTGTAACTAGCTTGAAAAAAGCCGTAGGCATTAATGATCCTGATATTGAAGTAAATGTAGAAAAAGGTGTGGTGTTTATTTCTATTGCTGACAAACTTTTATTTCAATCTGGAAGTTATAATGTAACAGACAGAGCCAAAGAAATCTTAGGAAAAGTTGCTGTGGTAATTAATAGCAAACCAAACTTTGAAGCTATGGTTGAGTCGCATACAGATAACGTACCCTACGCTAAAGGTGTATTGGTTGATAACTGGGATTTAAGTGTGAAGCGTGCAACTTCGGTTGTTAGAGTTCTTGAGGACTTGAAAGTAAATCCGCAACAGTTAATTGCTGCTGGACGTAGTTACCATGTACCTTTAGTAGAAAATGATACTGCTGAAAACAGAGCTAAAAACAGACGTACTCGTATTATTGTATTACCAAAAATCGATCAGTTCTATCAAATGGTTGAAGAAGAAATGAAAAACTTATCAGCTGGTACAAACTAATCCGAAAAAAAGATTATTAAAAAAGCTCAATCGAAAGGTTGGGCTTTTTTTGTTAATCATGAAAAAGTAAAATCAGCCAACAGCCAGCAAAACTAAAAAATCTCCAAACTCCCTTTACCTTCTCTGAGAACAATAGGTGGATCTTCAGATAAATCAATAACCGTAGACGCTTCATTATCACCATAACCACCATCAATGACTAAATCTACCAGATTATCCCATTTCTCAAGAATTAGTTCTGGATCTGTAGTGTATTCAATAATTTCATCTTCATCACGAATGGAAGTCGATACAATCGGATTGCCAAGTTGTTTTACAATCTCTAATGCAATGCTGTTATCAGGCACACGAATACCAACCGTTTTTCGCTTTTTAAAGGGATGAGGCAAACTTTTTGAACCAGGAAGAATAAACGTATAAGCTCCTGGAAGTGCTCGCTTTAAAATTTTAAAAGTAGCTGTATCTATCTGTTTTACGTAATCACTTAAATTGCTTAAATCATGACAAATAAATGAAAAGTTAGATTTTTCTAATTTTACACCTTTGATTCTTGCTATCTTTTCCAGCGCTTTTATATTAGTGATATCACAACCCAAACCATAAACGGTATCTGTTGGATAAATAATTAATCCACCACGTTTAAGTACCTCAATAACCTTTCTAATCTCTTTAGGATTAGGGTTTTCTTCATAAATGCGAATTAATTCAGCCATAAATATGTATATTGCTATTCTACCCTACAAAGTAAATAATTATTTCATTATGGCATCAGCTTATTAAAATTAATATCGTTAATGACTCTATTTTATGGTGATCTCCAACCAACCTTTCAAAACAATAAACATATGAAAGCTATTAAATTTACGTTTCTGTTTCTTTTTATCTCAATGGGAATAGTCTCCTGTTCTGGTGATGATCCAGCAACTCAAAACGATCCTCAAGATCCAACTGTATTAGAATTCAGACAGGAGTTGAATGTATCGTATGGAAATGACAGTGATCAGATTTTTGATATCTACTTGCCTGCTGGAAGAACATTAACTACTAAAGTTATGATACTGGTTCATGGTGGTGGCTGGACTTCAGGAGATAAAGCAGATATGAATTTACTGAAGGATTTAATTATTCAGGATTTACCAGATATCGCTGTTGTAAATATCAATTACAGGTTGGCTGATGAAAATAACAGTCCTTTTCCTATGCAAATTGATGACATTACTTCTGTTATTAATCATTTAAAAACCAATCAAAATGATTATGTTATTTCTGATGATATTGGTTTTATTGGTACAAGTGCTGGTGCACATTTGTCAATGCTTTGGAGTTATGCTTTCGATTCAGAAAATGTTACTCAAATGGTTTGTAGTATTGTTGGTCCGACAAATTTTACAGATCCAGCGTATTTAGAAAGTCAGGATCCACTTCTTGAAGAACTAATTAATGTGTATGGAATTGATCCTTCAATCGAATTTTTAGAACTCGTTAGTCCATACCACCAGGTTACAGCCTCTGCTCCGCCAACTATTTTATTTTATGGAGGACAAGACCCTTTAATCCCTACAAGTCAGGGAGTTGATATGGAGGTACGATTATCTCAATTAGATGTTGTAAATGAATTTACCTTGTATCCTGATGCTGGTCACGGTTGGGTTGGGTTGGAGTTAATTGACACATGGACAAAATTAAAATTGTTTACAGAAACCTATTTAGAATAGAAAACCTGTAACATCTTTTCAAAATAATAGTCTATATAATATGCGGAACATCATTTATATAGTCTTACTTTTTACTATGACTTCGTTTGCTAATAGCGAAGACGTATATGATGTTATATCTTTCCCAGAAGCAGAATTGCTCAGTAAAAACACCACAAGAATTCCGTTTAAACTCGTTGATCACCTCATAGTTATCGAAGCAGAACTTCTCAACAGAAAAGGAAATTTTATTATCGATACTGGTTCTGAAACCCTTATTTTAAATAAAAACCATTTTAACGGAAGGCATTCAAATGCTGATCTGCCTAAACAAACATCAGGAGTTTTAGACCTTATAGACAATCCTCTCGAAAAGCGGTTAAGAGAGTTCATTATCAAAGACATCGTAATTCAGAATACATTTTCAGACGTTATAGATTTGTCACATATTGAAATCAGTAAAAAAATGCATCTATTGGGTATCATTGGTTATGATATCTTGAAAGATTATGAAATTTTTATAGATATGTATCTGAATCAAATCACACTGTCCAAAGTAGATGCCCAAGGCGAAAAAATAGATAATTCTAAATACCTCGAAAAAATAATTGACAGTGTTAATTTCAAACTAAAAAAACATACCATTATTATTGAAGCTGACGTGAATGGTAAAATATTAAACTTTGGTTTAGATACAGCTGCAGAATATAATCAACTGAATAAAAGAATTAACAAAAAAGCTTTAAAACAATTTTTTCCGAAACGACGTATGCAGTTAATTGGAGCAAGTGGTAAAAAAATTGAAGTTTTGGCAGGAAAATTGTATCGCGTAAAATTAACAGATTCTATTTATTTTGGACCAATGCAAACCATTTTAACAAATCTGAATCATACCAATATGGCATTTGGAACGCAATTAGATGGTGTTCTGGGATATGAATTTTTCAGACAACAACGTACAATCATAAATTATAAAAAAGAAAAGCTTTACTTTGTAAAGTATCCATTATACAGGCAATGACGATAAAGCACTTTTATACCATCATTTTTATTTTTATTGCTTCAGTAGGCTTAACGTTTTCTCAAAATCAAAAAGGTTATACTATTGAAGGTGATGATGTTGTGTTTACATTTCACAGATCTGATTACGACACCTTATCACACGACGAAGCTGGAAACAGAATTAGCTTTGACGATTTAACTGTTGAAAATGTGGTGGTTTCTGGCGAATTTAATAATTGGTCGAAGTACAACTGGAAAATGACCAAAATAAATGAAGACACCTACCAGCTCAGAAAACCTTTGAGCAAATTTGAAGGTGAATTCACATGGGAATTTAAATTCGTCATTAATAACGAATATTGGGCTGAACCAACTAAAGATGCTTCAAACGTAGCTGACGCAAAAGGCCTCTTTGGTGAACATCTTAATGTTTATAATCTCAAAATGTATCCGAACGCTTATCCTGATGCGAATGGAAGTGTGCGTTTTAGACTAAGAGGTCATGAAAATGCCAATAATGTAATTGTTGCTGGTTCATTTAATAAATGGAATGAGCATTTATTCAAAATGTATAAAATTGAAAATGGCTGGGAATTAAAAGTCCAAATAAAACCTGGAGATTACGAATACCGATTTATAGTGGATGGTCATTGGATGGAAGACCCTTCAAATCCTGATAAAGTAAGGAATGAGTATAATGAATTCAATTCGCATTTAAATGTCGGTAAATATGTTACATTTCTTCTGAAAGGCTATCAAAATGCGAATAAGGTAATCCTCTCAGGCTCTTTCAATGACTGGAATGAAACAGAGATTACAATGAAAAAAACCGAAAATGGCTACTGGAGTTATAGGCTACCGCTTCCTTCAGGAAAACATCACTACAAATTTATTATAGATGGCAACTGGATTCTCGATCCTCATAATTCCGTAAAAGAATATGATGGAAAAGGAAATGTGAATTCGGTGTATATGGTAAGATAATTAGCCCAATACATCCAATTTTGCAAAACGTAGCAATAATTTTTTTACGCCTCCAACTTCAAAGTTAATTTCTGCCTTTACATCTGCGCCTTTTCCTTCTATCTTCAATACTTCGCCTTTACCAAAACGAGTATGTTCAACAATATTTCCAACAGCTAAATTCCCATCAAACAGATTTGTTTTATCATTTGAATTTGAAGATGTAGCAACTGGTTTCAAATTTTTTGGAGCCACAAATTTTGGTGGTTTTGCTTCCTTTTTTCGTTTTATTGGTTTTTTAAACCGAATACGGTTGGGTTCAATATCTCCAAAAATATCAGCAGATAGCATCGGATTTTGACGTGGCTCATGTATTGGTGTAATTACATCTAAAAACTGATCGTCTATTTCTTCAATAAATCGACTAGGTTCGGCATCAATTAATTTTCCCCAGCGATAACGTGATAACGTATAAGTTAGATACGCTTGCTTTTCAGCTCTTGTCAATGCTACATAAAACAAACGTCGCTCCTCTTCTAATTCACTTCTGGTATTCATACTCATTGCACTTGGAAACAAATCTTCTTCCATACCTACGATATACACATACGGAAACTCGAGTCCTTTAGCTAAGTGAATTGTCATCAATGCCACGTGATCTGGATTGCCTTTATCTGCATCTAAGTCGGTCGCCAAAGCAACATCCTCTAAAAATTCTGCCAACGTATCTCCAGCGTCTGCAATTTCAAGTTGTCCTTCAACAAAATCTTTAATACCGTTTAATAATTCTTCAACATTCTCAATACGCACCAAACCTTCAGGTGTTCCATCTTTATTAAATTCTCGCATCAAACCACTTGATTTCACCACATGCTCAGTGAGTTCAAAAGCATTAGCTGTTTGGTTCATGACCTGATAACTCTCAATAAGTGTTACAAAATCTTTAAGTTTGTTTTTTGTGCCTGAATTAACATTAATGTCGATTTTATCAATATTTTGAAGGACTTCAAAAATGGTTTTTCCATAGCCATTTGCAGCAACCACCAATCGGTCTAAAGTTGTTTGTCCGATACCACGAGAAGGATAATTAATCACTCGTTTAAGTGCTTCCTCGTCGGCTGGATTTAAGATCAAGCGTAAATACGCTGTTACGTCTTTGATCTCTTTCCGCTGATAAAACGACAATCCACCATAAATTCGATAAGGAATATCACGTTTTCTGAGAGCATCTTCAATAGCACGCGATTGCGCATTAGTTCTGTACAATACAGCAAAATCGCTATTCGGCAATTGATGTTGCATTTTATTTTCGAAAATAGAACTAGCTACAAAACGCCCTTCATCACCATCTGTCATTAAACGATTTACTTTGACTTTTTCGCCTTCAACATTAGCTGTCCAGACAATTTTATCAAGTTTCGTTTTATTATGGTCAATCACAGAATTCGCAGCACCAACAATGTTTTTAGTTGATCGGTAATTTTGTTCCAGACGATAGACATTCACGTCGTCGTAATCTTTCTGAAAGTTTAAAATGTTATTAATGTTTGCTCCTCGAAAGGCATAAATACTCTGTGCATCATCACCAACAACACAAATATTTTGAAAACGATCAGATAAGGCTCTCACAATTAAATATTGAGAATGATTCGTATCCTGATACTCATCTACTAATATGTATCTGAATTTATCCTGATATTGCGCCAGAACATTAGGAAAACGCGTCAATAATTCATTGGTTCTCAATAGCAAATCATCAAAATCCATAGCTCCTGCTTTAAAACAGCGATCGACGTAGTTTTGATAAATTTCTCCCATTCGTGGTCGTCTGGCAGCAGTATCAGCTTCAATTAATTCCGGATTTCTTAAATAAGCTTTAACGGTTATCAGACTATTTTTATATGAAGAAATCCGACTGTAAACCTGTTTCGTTTTGTAGATATCTTTATCTAATCCCATTTCTTTAATGATAGAGCCTAATAACTTTTGAGAATCTTGGGTATCGTAAATCGTAAAATTACTTGGAAATCCTAAGTGATGCCCTTCAAATCGTAAAATCTTAGCAAAAACCGAATGAAAGGTTCCCATCCACAAATTTTTTGCTTCACTATCGCCAACAATATCAGCGATTCTGCCTTTCATTTCTTTAGCAGCCTTATTGGTAAATGTCAAAGCCAAAATATTGAACGCATCTACTCCTTGACTCATTAAATACGCTATTCTGTAGGTCAATACTCGTGTTTTTCCAGAACCAGCTCCAGCAATTATAATCATAGGCCCATCCTTTTGTAAGGTTGGTGCTAATTGCGCTTCATTTAGCTGACTTAAATATTTTTCCAATGCATTATCTTTTTTAGAGCGATAAAAATAACCATTTGTGATAGGTTTCACATAGTGCTTTTATCAATAATTATAAACAATCATTGCTCCTCTTACATTTTCATATATGTTTAGGTATTCAAAAAATTCGTTCGCTTATGAAAATCCTATATATC
>JAAEZL010000244.1 GCA_018222875.1 Algicola sp. | reverse complement strand
AAAAGCTTCGGAAATATGTTTCGGAGCTTTTTTATTTTTATAACTCATTAAGCACAAACCGAAGATCTTCGTATGAATATTTATCATCAAGTTGATGTTTTAGATCAGAAAGACTATCAAAAGTTTTGGTAGGAATAAGTACTTTTAATTCTGAATAATGAGACTTAGACATAAGGTCAATACTTCTAATTTCACCTGAAGGAATAAAACTAGCTAAATGTCCGAAAATAGTATTTCTAGTTAATTCACGTTCACTGGCAATTTCGTCAACAGACTTTCCAGATTGGAATAACACTAGTGAATCCATTTTTGTATTGCTTTTTTTCCGTTTTGATTTTGATGTCTTTAAATTCCTACTTTTTGAAGATGATTGAATATTAAACTCCTGGCAATACGATTTTATAACTTCAATAATTTCTAAACCATAGTTATTAACTCGTGTTTTTCCCATTCCATGAATTTCTTTTAATTCAGTTTTAGTCGTAGGAAGAGTTTCGCACATGGCATACAAAGATTTTTGAGTAAAAATCTGATAATGAATAAGACCTTCTCTTTGAGCGATGGTATCTCTTAATTCACGAAGTAATTCAAAAAGCTCTGAGTTAGAAGTTATAGCTTCAACAGGTTTTCTCTTATTTTTTTTAGGTTGTTTTTTACTTAATAAAACAGACTTTGCCCTTAATTCTAAAAACTTAGTGACGTCAAACCCTTCTTTTAAACCTTCAAAATAAGCATCCTTTACAGCTAACAATTCATCTATTCTATCTAAATGAATTTGAATATCAGAATCAATCTTTTTATTATCTGTAGTAAAAACTAAGGTATTATAAGGACCCTTTAAGGTTTTATGAGTCTCCGATTTGAAATAATCTAACGCTTTTAAAAACCGCTTTTGGATTGCGGTATTATTCTGTGGTTCTATATTTTCATTTGACATTTCTGAAAGCTGGATTTTGAAATTATGACATACTTTAAGAAGTTTTGTCACTGCCTGTTTCATTTCATGTAACGTTGGATCTATATTGCCTTTAATTCCTTTTTTGTTATTGTCGTAAACATCTATAACTCTGTGCAATGGATAAATAAATTGGTAATAATCAAAAGTCTCTAAAATTAATGCCAGTTGAAATTCAATTTCGGATAGTTTCAAAACAGATTCGTCAGGTTGATTTTCTTCAGTTTGTCTATTAAATTCATTAACGGTTGAATCACTTATTATTTGACTAGAATCTATTTTACTTTTTAAGACTAAACCATCTAAGCTTTTACATCTACTTAAAGCAACATACGTTTGTCCGTGAGCAAAAGCACCTTGAGCATCAATTATTGCTTTTTCAAATGTTAAACCTTGACTTTTATGAATCGTGATTGACCAAGCTAACCTTAGAGGTATTTGAGTGTAAGAACCAATTATAGTTTCTGAAATTGCTTTTGTTTTATGATCAATAGTATAACTAATATTTTCCCATACTTCAGGAGTAGTAATGATGTTAAAATCATCGTCAGGGCATTTTACAACTACTTCATCTTTTTCAAGAAGAATAATTGTTCCTATTTTACCGTTAAAAAAGCGTTTTTCATTAGAGCTATCATTTTTAATAAACATGACTTGCGCTCCAATTTTCAAAACCAATTCTTCATTGTTAGGATATAAATGTTTTGGAAATTCACCCTCAATAATGGCATTGTAGGTTTGAGATTTGTATTTTAGTTTTTCAAGTTCTAAACGATTGGTTTGCTCTGCTCTATTATTATGCGTAGTCAAGGAAATATAGCCTTGATTGGGTTCTGGTGTAAAATCAGGATGATACAATTTATTTAATTCATCTATTGAAGTTTTAGATAATGTGTTTGTTCTAATTTCATTCAATATATCTATAAATTTATGATCGTCTTGTCTGTAAATTTTTTTTAATTCAATAGTAATTGGATGGCATTGTTTAAAAGCATTACTACTAAAAAAGAAAGCGTTTTTATAAAACGGTTTTAATAATTTCCAGTCATTTTGTTTAATAACAGGTGAGAGTTGTTGCAAATCACCAATCATTAGTAGTTGTACACCCCCAAAAACTAGTTTTTTATGTTTAAAACGTCTAAGAACAGTGTCAATACCATCTAATAAATCAGCCCTAACCATACTAATCTCATCAATTACTAATAAATCAAGAGATTTAATAACATCGATCTTCTTTTTAGAGAATTTTCTATTAAAGTTGTTAGATTCCTGAACTTGATTAGGTAAAATAGGACCAAATGGTAATTGAAAAAACGAATGAATGGTAGTTCCTTTAGCGTTAATAGCTGCTACACCAGTAGGTGCGACAACAATCATTCGTTTAAAAGATTTTTTTCTGAGTTTATGTAAAAAAGTTGTTTTACCAGTTCCAGCCTTTCCTGTTAAAAATACATTTCTATTAGTATTATTAACAAAATTCCAAGCTAAATTTAATTCACTGTTCTCAACCATTACATATCTAGTTTACCATAAATATAAAAAACAGTATCTATATTTAGAATATTTACTACATATTTATTTATGTAATTAATAAAAGACATATTTATTAAAAACGAAAAAACCCTTTTCATAAATAATGAAAAGGGTTTCAAAAAAGGCAGCGACCTACTCTCCCACAAATGCAGTACCAT
>JAAEZL010000243.1 GCA_018222875.1 Algicola sp. | reverse complement strand
AGTGCTTGGTAGCGTTGAAGCATGACCACTTTGTATAAGCGTTGTTCCAATGCCTAGGAACTAAGGTAGTAAAAGAAAACGGACTGGAGGGCCATCGGTGAGGGTTTTATGAGTAACAGACTAGGAATTGGTTGTGGAGGTTGGTGGCAGTAGGTTTAATGATCAACAATATTTGACAATGCACTTTCCCAATGTCGAATATAAAATTTGTCAATTATTTTTTTATTATCAATAACATAACAAATTCTTGAGCAATAGGTCTTTCTGTAATTCTCATAAAAAGTTCTATTGAATTTATCTTCTGAATCAATATGAATCCCAATATCTGATTTTTCAATATTAGAATCGACATGGAGCATATTGATGTCATTGCCATAAATTTTCTCCATTTTGTAAAATGCTTCAGTTGATTGTTTATCTCCACCACATCCGCAAGAGTTTGCAATAATGGTCCTTTTTTTAAACACTTCAGAACTGTTCAAGGTATCTTTGGATGTTGTGATGACTTTAAATTCTGGAGCCATAACACCTATTTGAGTTCCAATTCTAGTTTCGAATTGTTTGTCTTTAATTAAGACTATCGAATCTCCATATCTGGTGATTTTTTCAAAACGATAGTATTTCCCATTGAGGTTTAAAACTTCATTTAAGCTTAAAAGGTTTCTTTCAGCTATTGAATCTATTTCTTTCCCTAAATAATTTGTAATTGCAATTTTGGTTGAAACCTCATAGGTAAAACTCACGGGATTATTGATATCAACAACTCCAATTTGGTAGTCCTCATCATCAAGTTTAAATCTTCCGATTAAGTGTTCTCTTTTTCCTAATAATATGTTTCCTTTGGAACTGCCAATACATAGCCAAGATGAATCTTTTACAATGTCTTGACCATTAGAAATTAAATACTCACATTTAACTATTTGAGGTGGTGAACTCCAATTGATATTTTCTAATTTTCTAATCGTATCATCCGTTAAATCTTTATTGCCGTTTCCATCGACAATAAACACTTGAACTCCTTCTTTATTCCCCAATAATAATTCGACGTTGTAGTCCTTGTGCTCATTAAAATCAACTTTCAGTTGAAGTCGCTTGATTTCTTTTATTTGTTGAGGATACTTAATGGTATTTGTAAAGTTTTCAGAAGTGTCTTTAAATTGTAAAAAACCATAGCCTAAACCAAATAAACCTCTTCCTTTTACTTTTTTTGTCTTTATTATAATGGTATCATTTAGAGATGTAAAGCTGTTTTCAACACTTCTTTCTTCCTGACAAGAAGCAGTCGTGCAAATGCCTAAGAAGAAAACTATGAGACTAATAAAGACCTTCATTTATTTATTTATTTATTAAATTATGGGGTTTCTCAAATGACAGCGAACGTGATTGTATGTGATTTATTGCAGCAAATGACTCACGCCATTTTCCGCCATAGACTAAAAATAATTAATCCGATTGAATTTCCGGGAGGGAAATCCAGCCGTAATGAGCTATGCTCGGTGTTGGCAATAGTTATTACAAATTAAATTTTGTTTTTGCTTTGTTCCAGTTTTTTCTAAGTACTGGATTTTTAAAACTTGTCGCTCCTTGAGAAGGTTCACCGCTAAAATGACAAAATTTTTCGGCGTAGTATTCATCTTTGTATCTTTCCCAAGAAGAATAAGCTTTTGGACTCATTGGCATTTTTAGGTTAAACTCTATTTTATCGCCAGTTCTAATGCAGAACCCCTCCTTTTCTTTGTTCGCGTCACTATTTTCTCTAGTGCGCTTAAATGTTTTCTTAAATTCTTTTTTGTAAGATGTATTACTGTAAAAAGCATCACTATTATCTACTTCAGTTTCTGAATTCAAATATTTGGATGATAAACCGAACATTTTGGTTTCAAATTTCGGTATTCTTTCAAATATTAATTCTGATTGTTCTATGACTCTTTCGAAATAATCCATCGTTTGCTTACCAATTCTTTTTTCTGTAACATCTCCAATTATTCCCGATTCAATATTTGTATTTTGAGAATAATCGTAAAGGTTCATTGAAGTAATTAAGTATTGATACTCATTTGCATAAAGCTTAGCGTGTAATCGTTTTTCAAACCTAATCTGGATGTTAGGAAATTGCTTAAAAAAGTTAAAGTCATTTTGATTTAAACTTCTAGAAACATCATCTTCATTTTTTCCAAAAAGGACTACAATCAACAAATCAGGATTATTTAATTTACTCTGTAAAATAGATTTGATTCTGTCGTGTAGTTTTATATAAGGTGATATAATTAGCAATTCATACTTTGCACTTTCAAATATGTGGCTTAGTGCAGCATTCAAATCATTTTCTGTTAAAAATTCAGCCATGGTTTTTATGTTTCATTAATAATTATTTCTAACGTGTTTCACCAAATTAGTTGCGTCGTTTAGCACTTAACTTTGCAAGTACACACCAAACTAAAAAAACCGCGAGACACGAGCGTGTAGTGCGAACTGTGCGTTAGCAACTTTTCAGCAGTATACAAGAATAGCGCCATTACTTATAACCATTGTTTTAGCCAGTTATTTTTTATCATTTTTAATTAATGTCGTCAAATATTCAACTGTTGTAGGTTTGTATATACTTGGCACACCAGTCGGTATTTTTCCATGTTGTTCGTATTCATCTTT
>JAAEZL010000242.1 GCA_018222875.1 Algicola sp. | reverse complement strand
GTTGTGCTTCATTATCAGAAACTGCTAACCAATGATAAAATTCTTTAGAAAAATTAGACAAAAAATGCTGACTGAAAATAAATTCAGTAAGTATCTGATTTACGCAATTGGCGAAATTATACTTGTAGTTATCGGAATTTTGATTGCTTTGCAGATAAACAATTGGAATGAAACAAGACAAATTAAGAAAGTAGAAAAAGAAATTCTGTATGTTTTACTTGAAGATTTAAATTCAGCAAAAAGTTATTCGGCACAGTATATTGAAAATGAACAAAGTTACCTTGATATTATAGAAAAAATATTACATAATGATTCAATAAAGACAGTATTAAATAATAATAACACAATAGAATATTTCAACAAAGCGTTTTGGGATTTTGAGATAAAAATTCCTGTAATTAATACATACTCGGATTTGAAAAATGCTGGAAAAATTGCAATTATTCAAAACGATTCTATTAGAGACAGACTTAGTATTTTAGAGGCAAATGTTTATAATTTAGATAAGCTAATTCAGGATAGAATGAATGTTCATCAAATTAGGATTGATGAAATTTGTGCTGAATATGTTAATTTTCTGCCACTTTTGAAATTTAAAATGCCAGATTATAATATTTCATTAGGTCCTAAAAACGACTACATTGAAATTATGGCGCAACCGAAAATACGCAACTTAATGGGAATCAAATCTGTTCTTACTAATGAAGCATTGGGCTACAGGAAAGATTTGCATAATGAAATTGAATCAATTATACAATTAATAAAAATTGAACTATATGAGAGTCAAAATTAATCATAATAAAATAACGAAAGCACAACAACGTGTATAACTAATTGCTTGGTCTGTGTGTACTCGGAAAATCCTACGGATTTTCCTCTGGCAAGTTTTTGTTTACTAAATTAGTTGCTGAACCACGCAACTAATCATACACAAAACGTTGTGCTTCATTTAAATCAAACACTAGTCAATGGCAAAAATCTTTAGAAAAATAAGACAGAATATGATTAAGGATAAAAAGGTCATTAATTATCTTCTTTATGCTATTGGAGAAATTATACTCGTCGTTATTGGAATTTTAATTGCGTTAAGTATCAATAATTCAAATGAATTAAGAAAAACACAAGAGACAGAGAAAGTCTATCTTAAAGAAATAAAGAGTGATCTAATTCAAGATACCTTATTGTTGTCTCAAGTCATTCAAGATCACAAATGGCGAATTGCTCAAATAATGTCTCAAGACTCTACTATTGACTTCATTTTTGAAGAAATTATTGGTGAGCTTCCTAAAGTAGCCGGAGTATCTGAATTAGAATATATTTTTTTTACAGATAGAAAATTTCGACCAAAAATTGGAACTTATAATTCAATGATATCTGAAGGAAAATCAAACATTATAAGCAATCGGGAGCTATTTAATACTATTCAAAATATCTATGAATTAGAAGCCCAAAATATCATCAATATCGGAGAGGATGTATTGGATCGTTCTAATGAATTACGAAATAAATATGCGTATGAAATAAAATATGGTGATTTTGGCTCACCAATTACAATTACTGACAAACAGATATTAGCCGATATTTATATTTCATCGAGACAACTTAATTATTATACAAGGCAATCAGTTTTATTAAAAAAGAGCATAACAGAATTAATCGAGCAAATAGATATTGAATACCAATCTTTAGAAAAGAATAACCAAAGCTAACTTAATACATATATATTTCTGTGCTTGTCATCCACTTTTAGTAATTGTAACAAATTTGAAACTTCCACGTCCTATTGTTCTAAACAATATAAATGAAAAATCAAATTCTACTATTACTTGCATTAGTATTATTTAGTGCCTGTAACAACTCAACTAAATCGAATACAACTAATCAGCCAACTCTAAATGATTATCAGCTTGGTGAGAAATGGGTCTGGAAATATAAAGGGGTGACTACTGAAGGAGAAGTACGCTCTGATGGAACAGATACACGTGAAATAGTAAGTTTTGACGGAGTCCTAGGTATGACTATTGGAAAAGATACTATTCCCGTTACAGAAATCGTTAAACCAGATGTAAGTGAAACACCGAAGTACGACTGGCCTCTTGAAGTAGGCAAAAAATGGAAATATGAAAACAGTTGGACAAGTCAAGATGGAACTACTGGGAACCAAAGTCAGAATGCCGAGGTACTATCATACCAAGAAGAAACTGTAGAAGCAGGAACCTTTATGGCCTACACAATTAAATACACTGGAAAAACGACTAATTCCAGAGGATATAACGCAAATGAAACAGAAGTTTGGTTATATGCACCTGCTGTAAAAAACTTCATAAAACTTACTCAAAATCAAGGTGATTTTCACTACGTGGAGGAATTAATCGAATATTCAAAGCCACAATAAATAAAAGAAAGCACAACAACGTGTATAATTAATTGCTCGGTTGGTTAAGACAGGGGAAAATTCTCACATAATTTACTATCTTTAAAACTCGGAAAGAATTGCTGGCTCAGCCTCACGCTTCTTTTCCAGCGGAATTTTCGCCGTGAACGGCTCATCCAAGGGCAAAGCGCTTAGGCTGAAATTCCGCAACAAATCATACACAATTACGTTGTACACAATATACCAATCACATTCTGAATATCTAAAAACCTCTAGAAAATG
>JAAEZL010000241.1:569-2657 GCA_018222875.1 Algicola sp. | reverse complement strand
TTTGGAAAATGCGATTTCAGACTTACTTCAAGCTAATGGCGTTATAGAATCTGAAACACCAAACTTTAAAGAAGGTGTTTATGGAGAACCTATATCAAACTATCAGAAATTTATTCGAAAATATAAAAGAAAAAACGGTAGAGTTGACAGTCATAGATTTGCAAAACATACAGATACAATTAAATCTAGATTTAAAATTGCATTAGATGAAAATCTAACAAGTTCCGCTTATCGAGAAAGATTTCAACTTAAAAAAAGCAGTACAAAAATTCTCGAAGCTAATAAACCAACACCGACTATAACAACATTGCCTGACGACTATATCCACTACTGTGAACCAAGAATTATGACAGTACGTGAATATGCAAGAATACAATCTTTTCCAGATACATATGAGTTCAAAGGAAAATATACGACAGGAGGAAAAAGAAGAACTCAAGAAGTTCCAAGATATTCACAAATTGGTAATGCAATTCCACCTTTATTCGGAGAGCAAGCAGGATTGATTTTAAAACAGCTTATTTCCTAATGCAGAAAACACCTTTACAATTTAAAATTAGTTCTGCATTAAAGAACATTATTGGAAGTGATTTAATTAGTGATGATTTCATTGCCGTCTTTGAATTAGTGAAAAATTCATATGATGCTCACGCTACAAAAGTTGAAATAACATTCGAAAATATTTATTCCGATAATGCCAAAATCATAATAAAGGATAATGGTAAAGGAATGAACTATGACGATTTAATTAACAAGTGGCTTTTTGTTGCTTATTCTGCTAAAAAAGAGGGAACAGAGGAAGATAGTTATGATTACCGCGATAAAATTAAGGTAAAAAGAGCTTATGCTGGTGCAAAAGGAATCGGCAGATTCTCTTGCGACAGACTTGGTGGAGAATTATATCTTGAAACTATTAAAGATGAACCAAATTCAAAAGTTGAAACATTACTTACACAATGGGACAAATTTGAAGGTAATCTTAAAGAAGAATTCGTAAATATTAGTGTACTTCACGAAACTATTAAAAATAGTAACTACGACATAAAACACGGAACTGTTCTTGAGATTTCTAACCTTAAAAGTGAGTGGAACAATAAGAAATTTTTAGACCTTAAAAATGCTCTTGCAAAACTTATAAATCCAAATACTCAAATACAAGAAGATGAGTTTACAATTGAGTTAATTGTACCTGATGAACTCAAAAATGACAAAAAGGAAACTGAATATCACAATATTGTAAACGGAGAAATTCAAAACTTAATTTTTGAGACTTTAGAAATTAAAACTACAAAAATCGTAAGTAAAGTCCTTGGAAAAGACAAGAAGAAAATAGAAACCTCATTAATTGAAGGAGGAAAATTAGTCTATAAGATAATCGAAGAAAACAAGTATGAAAACTTGTTTAATGTGGATTGTGAACTTTACTTTCTAAATCATTCTGCCAAAATTACCTTCAAAAAAAGAATGGGAGTTGATTCTGTTAGCTATGGTCATATTTTCGTTTACAAAAATGGATTAAGAATATATCCCTATGGAGATAGGTACGAAGACCCATTAAAAATGGATAATCGTAAAGCTCAAGGTTACAATAGATATTTAGGAACTAGAGAAACACTAGGTTATATTTCAATCAACGAACCTAATGATGAACTACGAGAAACTTCAAGTCGTGGAGACGGACTAATTAAGTCAAAACCATATTTTGAATTAGTTGATTGGTTTTATGATAATCTCAAAAGGTTAGAAAAATATATTATAGATATAACGGATTGGGGAAATGATTTGTCGAACGAAGATTATATCAAATTAGACGGTAAAGGCCAGAGAGAAGCTATTGAAAATCTAGTTGCTAACCTTACAAAGTCAAAAGGAATTATTTCTTTTGAGGTTGCACCTGAAATCTTTGAGATAATTGATAAAAAGCAAGAGAAATCAACAAAGAATACACTAACAAAAATTAAAAAACAGTTAGAGAGTGATGATTATGATAAAGATGCTATCGTAGAGAGCATTTCCAAAATAGAGAAAAACCTTGATGATTTAAAGAAATCTACTGAAGAAGCTGGAGAAGAAGCGTTAGATAGTTTA
>JAAEZL010000241.1:0-559 GCA_018222875.1 Algicola sp. | reverse complement strand
GAAAAGAAAAATGGAGCTTTTCAGGGAGCATTAATCGGTACTGATAAGGAGAGAATAGTTGGTTTACAACATCAAATTTATCATTCTTCAAGTAGAGTTACTAGAAACCTTAAATTACTTATCAAGCATTTAAGTCCAAAAAATTTAGACGCTAAAACTCAAAAATATATTAAGACAATCTCATTAGAAGCATCAAAAATTAGTTCAATTGCAAATTTTGTAACCAAGGCTAATTTCAACTTAAAAGCTTCCGAAATAAAAACTGATTTAGTTGATTTTATTAAGGATTATATTAATGAATTATATCTTTTAGAAGATAAAGTTATTGATACGTCAATGAACATCATTATTGAAGATGATTTTAAAGGAGAATTTATAAAAGAGTTTAGACCTTTAGAGATTACAACAATCGTTGACAATCTGATTTCCAATTCTGAAAAAGCTAACGCAACTACAATTAAATTAAATTTTAGCAAGAAGAAATCTTCGCTTTTAATCTCTTTTGAAGATAACGGTAAAGGAATTCCCAAAAAGCATATAGATAATATTTACGATTTAG
>JAAEZL010000041.1:23849-26480 GCA_018222875.1 Algicola sp. | reverse complement strand
TCCTACAACAGTACATTGTGATCACTTGATTCAGGCAAAAAATGGAGCGACTTCAGATTTACAACATGCAATAAATACGAGTAATGAAGTATTCAATTTTTTAGAATCTGTGTCTAATAAATACGGAATTGGTTTCTGGAAACCAGGAGCTGGAATTATTCATCAGGTTGTATTAGAAAATTACGCATTTCCTGGCGGAATGATGATTGGTACTGATTCACACACTGTAAATGCTGGCGGACTAGGAATGGTTGCCATTGGTGTAGGAGGAGCAGACGCTGTTGATGTTATGGCTGGAATGGCCTGGGAATTAAAATTTCCTAAACTTATTGGTGTCAGATTAACAGGAAAATTATCTGGTTGGACAGCACCTAAAGATGTCATCCTGAAAGTTGCCGATATCCTGACTGTAAAAGGTGGAACAGGTGCTATTGTTGAGTATTTCGGACCAGGAGCAACTGCAATGTCCTGTACAGGAAAAGGAACCATTTGTAATATGGGAGCAGAAATTGGAGCAACGACGTCAACATTTGGATATGACGAATCTATGGAACGCTATTTACGAGCTACTGATAGAGAAGACGTGGCTGATGAAGCAAATAAAATTAAAGACTATTTAACAGCAGATGCTGAAGTATATACAAACCCTGAGCAGTATTTTGATCAGGTAATCGATATCAACCTTTCTGAATTAGGTCCTTTATTAAACGGTCCTTTTACTCCAGATTTATCTACAAATGTAGGTAGTGAAATGACAGAAAAAGCGAAAGCAAATGACTGGCCAATTAAGGTTGAATGGGGTTTAATTGGATCGTGTACTAATTCGTCTTATGAAGATTTGTCTCGCGCGTCTTCAGTGGCACAACAAGCTTTAGATAAAGGTGTAAAAATTAAATCTGAGTTAGGAATCAATCCTGGTTCTGAACAGGTACGCTACACCGCTGAACGTGACGGAATTCTTCAGATTTTTGAAAAACTGGATGCTAAGATCTTTACAAATGCTTGCGGACCATGTATTGGACAATGGGCTCGTTATGAAGATCCTAAAAACGCACCAAAAAACAGTATTGTCCATTCTTTCAATAGAAACTTTGCGAAACGTGCAGATGGAAATCCAAATACACATGCTTTTGTGGCATCACCAGAATTAACAGCTGCTATCGCACTTGCTGGTCGCTTAGATTTTAATCCGATGACGGATGCATTAATTAGTGAAAGTGGAGAAGAGGTTATGTTAGATGAACCAACAGGATGGGAATTACCACCAAAAGGGTTTGATGTTAAAGACAATGGCTATTTGGCACCTAGGGAAGATGGAAGTGGTGTTGAAGTTAAAGTAGCTTCAGATTCTGAACGTTTACAATTATTAACGCCTTTCGAACCACTCGGAGATTCAATCACTGGAGCTAAACTTTTAATTAAAGCTTTCGGAAAATGTACAACAGATCATATTAGTATGGCTGGTCCTTGGTTACGTTTCCGTGGACATCTCGACAATATTGCAAATAACACTTTAATTGGTGCTGTAAATGCATTTGGAAAGAAAACAAATTTTGTTAAAAATCAATTAACAGGAGAGTTTGGAGGTGTTCCAGATACTGCAAGAGCTTACAAAGCTGCTGGCATAAAATCAATTGTTGTTGGAGATCATAACTATGGAGAAGGATCTTCTCGTGAGCATGCTGCTATGCAACCTCGTCATTTAGGTGTTGCAGCTGTGATTGTAAAATCATTTGCACGTATCCATGAAACAAACCTTAAAAAACAAGGCATGTTAGGATTAACCTTTACTAATGAAAATGATTATGATTTAATTCAGGAAGATGACACGTTCAATTTCTTAGATTTAAATGAATTTGCTCCAGATAAGCCATTGACTATTGAAGTGGTTCATGCAGATGGAAGTAAAGACACAATTAAAGTAAATCACACCTACAATCAGGCACAAATTGATTGGTATAATGAAGGTTCTGCTTTAAATAAAATTAAAAGAGAAAATGCAGCTTAAGTGTTTGCATTCATTCATACATTAAAAATAAAGCTCTTGAAATCTCAAGGGCTTTTTTTATAAATTACTATGGCAAAATCGAAAACATCAAAAGTTTATAATATTATCCTTTTTATTGGGATCGTCTTACTTCTAATTCCGCAAACCAGACAACCAATTCAGGTATTATTTAATAAATTAATCGTGCTGATTGTAAATCCTTCAACAGTTGATGACGAGGAACGCAAATTGATTTCAAATTATGATTGGAGTTTGAAAGATCTTTCTGGAGAAACGTATGATTTTAATTCAGCTAAGGGAAACGTAATATTAATTAATTTTTGGGCTACCTGGTGTCCACCATGTATTGCTGAAATGCCAAGTATGGAAGAACTTTATCTGAAATATAAAGACAATGACAAGGTTGTGTTTTTATTTGTGTCGAATGAGGATGTTGCAGTGATTGAAGGATTTATGTCCAAAAAGGAATTTAGCTTTAATGTCTATCAATCACTAACACAATATCCTCAAGAATTTGATGTGACAACCATTCCTAGAACTTTTCTAATTGATAAAAATGGCGAGATTGTAATTGATAAGTCAGGTCCAGCTGACTGGAATAGTAGTCAAGTTTCAAATACGAT
>JAAEZL010000041.1:22587-23839 GCA_018222875.1 Algicola sp. | reverse complement strand
CCTTAAAGCGTTTTAAAAAAAGCTTTGATAAATGACCAAGAAAATAACGACCACATAATTTTGATGTCTTCTAAAAGCGTAGAGTCTTCATCTAAAAAACGAAACATGGTCTGAATTGAGTTTTTACTGTAAAACTGCTTAAAAATCCATTCGCCTTTATAGTTGTCATCCTTGAGAACTTTTAAAAATACTTTATCGTAAAACCGGTATTTTTTTTTGAAGAGTTTTTCAGAAGGTATTTTATTAGCCTTAATATTTTCGATAATTTTTGCGACCTTTTTTTCAGTAAGTTTAAAAGAGTATCCAGTAGAGCCTTTTACCCAACCACCTCCAGTTCCAATTTTGGTAATATTTTCAGTGTTAAATTTTGAGAAGTCAAAGGTAGTCATCGGAATCTGACCTTGCTCAGTTTCTGAGATGGTGTAGCTGTCTATTTGAAGATAATCTTTAATATACGTTTTGATGTAATCGTCGTACACTTGCTCTTTAACTACGTGTTCAGTGAAATAGGTAAATTCAACCAGGGCTTCCGTTTTTGAAAATGGTAACACATACATAAATGTGGTTTGATTACCATCTTTTAAACGGTAATCCATCATCACAATTTTAGTATCGTCAAAAGCTTCGGTTTCAGTTTTTATGATCCAGCCCTTGAAATGCTGAAGGATAGAAATACAGTCGTTTTTTTCTATTGAAAATTCTTCAGGAATGCGGCTATCAAACACGTGAGTTGCCGAGTAACTGTTTTTATCTGTAGTGACTAAAACGTGTTTATCTTCTCTGACAGAGGTCACTGTTTCAGTTATAAATTGAATGTGTTTATTTGACTGGAGTTGCGCTTTAACACTAGTGTAAAAATCAATGGCTTTAACTGAATTATAGGCATATGGATTGAGCTCTAAATGTATTGTTTTGTCGGAAGTTAAAACAGAAGCTTTCTTCCATGATTTATGAATAACAGACTGCCATTGAGACGAATCTTTCTGCCAGAAACTCCATGTTTTATCATTAGTATTTTTTTTGGAAGGATCAATTAGAGCAATGTTCTTGTCTTTAAAAAAAGAATCTTCAGAAAGTTTCAAAGCCAGTTGTAGACCAGCTAATCCATTTCCAATGATGATATAATCGAAATGGGAACTTTCAGACATAGATGAAGTACTCTGTTACTTTTTGAAATATTTGAAAGGTACGAATAACATTCCGAAGCATTCACCATCAGTTTTACCTAAGTGTTTGTGATGAATTTTATGAG
>JAAEZL010000041.1:21230-22577 GCA_018222875.1 Algicola sp. | reverse complement strand
TTTGCGTACCAGTTATTGGCATTTCGAAACATCTTAAAACGTTGATGAATAAAGATGTCATGAACTAAAAAATAAGCCGCTCCATAAGCCATGATTCCTAATCCGATAGGTAAACAGTACCAGATATTTTCGTAACTCCATAAATAAAAACAAATCATGCTTACGACCGCATAAAAAATAAAAAAGGCATCATTACGTTCAAACCAGCTATCGTGATCTTTGTGGTGATGATCTTTATGTAAACTCCATAAAAAACCATGCATGACATATTTATGAGTAAACCAAGCCATAAATTCCATAGTGCAAAACACACCTAAAAAAACAAGAATCCATAATACAGTTTGCATGAGATTATAATAGATTTAATTGGTATTTAACATAACTTCTGGTGAGCAGTTCAAACTTTTTATAGTTTGGCACTCTAATTCTGGTTGATTTTATTTCCAAAGCAGGTGTTTTCTTTAATTTTTTGAGCAACTGACTGTAATATCGGTAAGCCATAAATACGCCAAATTTAGCTTCAATTGGAAGGTTTTTAATCCCTTGCAAACCTTTAGCAAAATCACTTTCTATATCATCAATGATTCTTTGTTTTGAAGTTTCATCTAAGTGATTTAAGTCTGTATTAGGAAAATAGGTTCTACTCAAATCCTCAAAATCGGCTTTTAAATCTCTTAAGAAATTTACCTTTTGAAAAGCTGAGCCAAGACTCATGGCTGAATCTTTTAACTCATTAAATTTTTCCTGATCACCTTTTACAAAAACCTTCAAACACATCAAACCAACAACATCTGCTGAACCGTAAATATAATCTTTATATTCCGCATCTGTAAGATAATTTTGTTTATGTAAATCGAGTCGCATACTTTTCATGAAGGCATCTACCATGCTTTTATCAATATCGTATCTGTGATACGTTTCCTGAAACGAATTTAAAATAGGATTCAAGCTTATTTTGTGTTTAAGAGCTAATTCTAAATCAGTTGTAAAATTATTAAACAATAATTCTTTATCGTAATCATGAAAACTATCCACAATTTCATCAGCAAACCGTACAAAGCCGTAAATATTATAAATGTCTTGACGAATAGAATTCGATAGCATTTTTGTTGCTAAGGAAAACGATGTGCTGTAAGACTTGGTTACGGTCTTGCTGCATTGGTTTGAGACGGTATCAAAAATGGCTTTCATATTAGTTGCTGTGGTGTTTTTTAATGAGTTCTGCTACTAATTTTCCTGAAATTAATGAGGGAGGAACTCCTGGTCCTGGAACCGTTAATTGTCCTGTGAAATAAAGGTTTTGAACCTTTTTGCTTTTTAATTTGGGTCTTAGAAATGCCGTTTGAG
>JAAEZL010000041.1:8110-21220 GCA_018222875.1 Algicola sp. | reverse complement strand
TTGTATGAATTATAATCCTTAATAAAATCTTTAATACAGAAAGACTCTTTAAATATAATATTATTTTTTGCACTTTGCTCTGTTAATAGTTCAAAACGAGACATAATGATATCAAAATATTGAGCTCGTATCACGTCTGTATCTTCAATACCTGGAGCAATAGGAATCAGGAAAAAACCTGTTTCGCATTCTTTTGGAGCCATAGTTTCATCAGTTACCGATGGGAAATTAGCATAAAACAAAGGGTCTTTTGGCCACTGTGGATTGTCGTATATGTCTTCTGCATGAGTTTCAAAGCTGGTATCGAAAAACAAGTTGTGATGCTCTACATTTTTTAGTTTTTTATCAAAACCAACATAAAATAGGAGTGAAGATGGTGCAAATGTCTTTTTACTCCAATACGCTTCTGAATACTGACGATATTCCTGATCTAGAAGCGTTTCAGAATGGTGATAATCTGCTCCGCTTAAAACGACATCAAACTGTTTTATGTCTCCGTGAATTACAATAGATGTAGCATTTTTGTTTTTCACCTGTATTTTTTCAACCGGACTATTCGTATGTATATTAACACCTAAACTGACAGCAAGAGATGTCATCGCTTTAATAATTTCATACATACCACCTCTAGGATGCCAGGTTCCCAGACCAAAGTCTGCATAATTCATAAAACTATAAAACGAAGGTGTATTACTAGGTTTAGCACCTAAAAACAAAACAGGAAATTCTAAGGTTGAGATGAGTTTTGGATTTTTAAAATTTTTCCTGACATCTCCACTAATCGTTTTAAAAAACTGATCGACGCGCAATGCAGTTTCCGGAGTCACTAATTCAAAAGGTGAAATTCCAGGTTTAAGTACCACTTTATTGATGGCTATATCGTAATTAGTGGCAGCTTTATTAATGAATTTTCTTAAAGGTTTAGAACTTCCGGATTCGATACGCTCAAATTCCTCACAGATTTTATCTAATGTATCTCCAATGGTGATAACTTCATCTTTAAAAAATATTTTGTAGGCTGGACTTAATTTATCAAGTTCGTAATAATCTGATGTTGATTTACCAAAGTCCTGAAAGAATTTTTCAAAGATATCTGGCATCCAGTACCAGCTCGGACCAATATCAAAAGTAAAGCCTTCTCTGTTCAGTTGTCTGCAACGACCTCCAACAGTGGCATTTTTTTCAAATACAGACACATCATATCCGCTTTGGGCTAAATAGCAAGAAGCAGATAATGCTGAAAATCCAGAACCTATAATAGCTATACTTTTCTTCATTGTCTAACAAATTTACACAAAAGTTAAACAATATAAACTTTAATGCTGAAATTTTAGAGTTTTTTAACTAAATCCTTAATTGCTTTGAAAGGGGTAATTTGCTTTGGTAATGAAGTTAAATCAATTTCATCTAACATTCTACCTAAAATCCAAAATTTAATAGAATCTTTAACAATTAGTGTATCTGAAACATCTTGAATATAACCTGCAATATCATCTTTTTCCGGTTTTACTGTAAAGTAAGACACAAAGGTAATATTGTCGTAATAGTTAAGAAGATCTTTAAGACTTTCAAGCGGAACGCTCTGACCTAGGAAAATAGATTGGTGTCCTTTCGCAATTAATTCATAATTAATAATCATTAAACCTAGTTCATGAATTTCGTTATCTGGAAGGTAAAGCACAAAAATTTCATCAGTAACGACTTGATTTTTAGATTGAATCATCTCGGTATTGATTAAAATCTTTTGTCTTATAAGAGACGTTAAAAAATGCTCGTGAGCAGGAGTAATGGTGTCTGTTTGCCAAAGCATTCCTATTTCTGACAGAAGAGGGATTAAATCTTGGTAAAAAATTTCAATAAATGATTTTTCTTTAATCAAGCTTTCATACGTATCATAAAATAGTTTCTGGTCAAAATTGAGCATAGACAATTTGAAAGCATCAATGGCATGATTATTTGTTGTATCACTTTCAGCAACTTCTTTAACTAATTCATGAATAGCGTCACTTTCTAATGAGGCTATTTTTGAGATTTTAAGTCCGTTATTGTTTAAATAACTAATGTTTAACAATTTTTGGAGATTTGCTAAGCTATAATACCTAATGTTGGTTTCGGTTCGCTCTGGTTGAAGCAGGTTATACCTCTTTTCCCATATTCTTATGGTATGAGCTTTGATGCCTGTTAAATTTTCAAGGTCTTTAATACTAAAAGTACTTTTGATATTGTTCATTTTTAAAATAAAAAGATTAAACAAAAATAACCTTTTTTTTTAATGAGTTTCAATATTTAGATTTTATTTAAGTTTTATTCAACTGTTACAGGTAGGAGAAGGAAAGTAATTGTGCGCACGAGAAGACTCGAACTTCCACGGACTAATGTCCACCAACCCCTCAAGCTGGCGCGTCTACCAATTCCGCCACGTGCGCATTATGTAAGTAAAGATAAAAAAAAAGTTAAGCGAAAAGGCTTAACATTTTTTATTGTGACCAGTCTGGGGCTCGAACCCAGGACCCTCTCCTTAAAAGGGAGATGCTCTACCAACTGAGCTAACTGGTCAATAAGTCTCTTAAACGAGGGTGCAAATATAAAACGTTTAATTTATATTCCAAACCTATTATTAGATATTTTTTTGTTTTTTTGCACTAGTTTATCTTATGTTTTTAATAATCAATTTATAACAGAAAAATGATACTTATTTTAGTTGGATATATGGGTAGTGGAAAGTCTTCTGTAGGAAAGTCATTATCAAAAATTTTAGGGTATGATTTTATTGACCTTGATGCTTATATTGAAGAGAACCTACAAATGACGATAAGTGAAATTTTCGAATCTAAAGGCGAGATTTTTTTCAGAAAACAGGAAAGTAGTTGCTTGAAGGACGTCCTGGAGAAGCAGAAAACAGTAGTTGCTTTGGGTGGAGGTACGCCATGTTATGGTAATAATTTAAACATACTTAAAGAAGCAGATGCTTCTAAAATAATATATCTTAAATCATCCATTCAAAATCTTGCAGATAGATTATACTCTGAAAAATCAAAAAGACCTCTAATTTCTCATTTGCATTCAAAAACAGAGTTAATAGAATTTATAGGAAAGCACCTATTTGAGAGAGCTCCATTTTATGAGCAGTCTGATATCACCATAAAGATAGATACATTTACTATCGACCAAATTGTAGAATCTATTTTACTTGAATTATTTTAAATAAGCTTCAAACTGTTTGCCAGACAGTGTTACTTCTACATGTTCGTTTAAAGAAGTTGATAATGAAATTCCTTTAAAATCAGCTTTAACCGGATATTTTTTATGATTTCTATTAACCAGAACAGCAGTTTTAAACTGTTTTAACGGAACATCTAAAAAGTGTTTTACACCATAAATTAGAGTACTTCCTGAATTTAGTACGTCATCAATTAAAACTAAAGATTTATTAGTGTACTCTTCTTTTTTAAGTGAAGTGGTGATTTCTGAAAGTGGATTTTTTTTAACAATATTAACTTTACAAAGCACTGGTTTTATATCCGAAATTTTTTCGAGATTTTGCTTCAGTTTTTTTGCCAGTAAAAACCCATTTTCTTGAATCCCAGCTAAGATGATATCTTCTTCATAAACATTACTCTCATAAATCTGATAAGCAATACGTTTAATTTTATGTTGAATTTCCTGATGATTGAGGATTGTATTTTTAGTAATGCTCATGCCATTTTGATTTTTTCAAAGATAAAAAAGAGTTTGTTAATGCGTATTATATTTTAGAAATCTTCTTCAGGCGTTTCGTAAAAATCATCAATGTCTCTTCTGTCTTTTTTTGTAGGTCGTCCTGCGCCTTTTTTTCTGTAATACTCTTTTGAGTACTTCAACAATTCTTTGGCTTCAAAAGCTTCTTTTGGTGTAATATCTGTTCGGTATATATTTACTAATTTTGCACCAACTCTGCTTTCAGGTATGTCATTTACAACAAGGATATAAGTGATTTGATCTTTTCGCAATTCAATTTTATCAGTAGGATAAATCTCTCTGCTCGGTTTAACAACTTGATCATTTACTTTTACATGACCTTTTTTACAAGCATTTGTAGCAATGCTTCTGGTTTTAAAATATCTAATACTCCAAAGGTATTTATCTACTCGCATATTAAAGTTGTAAAAATGGCGTTAATTGTTTGATGCAAAAATATATATTATTGTATCTTGCACCTTAAAAATAAGCAATATTGTATCATTTAAAATAAGTCACAGTATTTTAAATGAATGTTAAAGAAATAAACTTGATTATGATGTTTAGAAATACCATAGTAGTACTTCTACTTTCCGTTTTATGTTTTACCTCTTGCAAGAATGATGATGATGGATTTGAGATTCCACCTCCAAGAGATAGAACTGCTCAGCAAGCGAGAGATAAAGATTCTTTGTTGAATTACATGAGTACGCATTACTACAACTCTTCAACCTTTGAGACTCCTGGTAATTATACGTATGATGACATCATTATTAAAGAGTTACCAAAAGATGAAGTAACAGGTGAATATTTAGACCTTCCAGAACCAGATGAGAATACCTTGTTAATTGATGCTGTGGAAACATTTACTGCTGAATATTTAGATGTTGAATATGAATATTATTCACTTAAATTAAATCAAGGTGGAGGAACGTCTCCTTATCCTTCAGATACTGTAAATATCAATTATTTAGGACAATCGTTTGATGGAGAAGACTTTGATAGCACTGCTAATGCTGAAAATTTAGACCTTATTACACTTATTGAAGCCTGGAGACTTGTGTTGCCAGATTTTGGAACTGCGACTAGCATCATAGATAATGGAGATGGTACATTCTCTTATGACAATTATGGTTTAGGTGTTATGTTTGTACCTTCAGGACTGGCTTATTTTAATGCACCTCCTTTCGGAATTTCTCAATACGAAAACCTTATTTTCAAATTTGAATTATATACAAGAGAACCTAATGATCACGATGGTGATTTAGTGTTGTCATTTTTAGAAGATATTGATGGCGACGACAATGTGTTTAATGATGATACAGATAATGATGGTGTTCCTGATTTTTTTGATATTGATGATGATGGTGATGGTGTGTTGACTAAATATGAAGATTTAGATAACGATGGAGATCCAACTAATGATGATACAGATGGAGATGGTATTCCGAATTACTTAGATTCGGGTACAGCAATTTCAAACCAAGATGAAACTTAAACTAAAAAAGCCGCTAATAAAAGCGGCTTTTTTTATTCAATATATGTTAAAGAGCAATAGACAAACTTAGAATAAGCTGATCTGGTCTCGTGTCTATTCTGCTCACAATTCCATTTCCTAAGTTATTATCAATAAAGATAGCTTCATTATCACTAAAGCCTCTTTCGTATCTCAAATCAATTCCGATTTTATTAAGATTTAAACCTATACCAAAGTTTAATCCCAGTGAGAAGTCGTCCTTGACATCATTAATATCAATGCCATCAAACTCTGTATTCAATATATATTGAAGTGACGGTCCAGCAAAAACACTAACTGGTCCGAGAACTCGTGCACCAATTAAAAGCGGTGCATCAATTTTTGTCATTGAAAAGTCATCACTATTATAAGAACTTTTAGTGGCTGTATAAATCAATTCAGGTCTGAAGTATAACCTATCTCCAATTTTCCCAAAAAGACCAACATGATAACCAATGTTACGATCAGGATTTCTGGCATTATCACCAATAGATTCGAAATAATCACCATTGGCATTGTAATTTAAACCTGCTTTAAAACCAAATGCAGATCCATCTTGTGCATTAACATTAAAACACAATAGTACTAAAACAAACGTGGCAATAACTGATGTTTTACTCATGCCACTGTCAAGGCTTAAGTGGTTGCAAAATTTTTTAAAAGTTTTCATAAGATTCGTTTTTTGTGATTTTGATGTATAATATCAAAAACGTTGCCAAAGGATTATTATTTCTTTTTTCTGAAAACGGTCTCGTATTATTTGACGCCATAAACAAAAAAATCTAGTCTGTTGAGACTAGATTTTGAAAAAATATGTTACTGCACTATTATTTTCTTTTCAATACCTTTTGAGAGGCTTTAACAATTGCATCAGCATTAAGTCCGTACTTATCCATTAATTGTTCAGGTGTTCCAGATTCTCCGAAGGTATCATTAGTAGCTACAAATTCCTGAGGAGTGGGTTGATGTAATGCAAGTACTCTTGCAACACTTTCTCCTAAGCCTCCTAAATAATTATGCTCTTCAGCAGTGACAATACAACCGGTTTTAGAAACAGAATCTAAAATAGCTTTATCATCTAAAGGTTTAATGGTATGTATGTTAATCACTTCAGCTGAAATTCCTTTGTCGTGAAGTGTTTTTGCAGCTTCGAGAGCTTCCCATACCAAATGGCCAGTAGCGACAATTGTAACGTCATTGCCTTCTGTAAGTTGAACAGCTTTACCGATTTCAAACGTTTGGTCTTCAGGCGTGAAATTTGCTACTTTTGGTCTTCCAAAACGAAGATAAACTGGTCCATGATGGTCAGCAATAGCAATAGTTGCAGCTTTAGTTTGGTTATAATCACACGTATTAATAACTGTCATTCCTGGTAGCATTTTCATCAGGCCAATGTCTTCCAGAATTTGATGAGTTGCGCCATCTTCTCCTAAGGTTAATCCTGCATGAGACGCACAGATTTTTACATTCTTATCAGAATAAGCAACACTTTGTCTGATTTGATCATACACACGACCAGTTGAGAAATTAGCAAATGTTCCTGTAAATGGAATTTTACCACCAATAGTCATACCTGCAGCTAATCCAATCATGTTGGCTTCAGCAATTCCAACCTGAAAAAAGCGTTCAGGATGATTTGCTTTAAAATCGTCCATTTTAAGAGAACCAATTAAATCGGCACAAAGTGCAACAACCTTGTCATTGGTTTTTCCTAATTCTGTTAATCCAGCTCCAAAACCTGAGCGTGTATCTTTATTTCCTGTATTTGTGTAAGTCTTCATTTTTTTTTTTGAATGCTGATTAATAATCTCCTAAAGTTTCCGGATTTTGGGCTAATCCAATTTCTAATTGCTCATCATTAGGAGCTTTGCCATGCCATGCATGCGTGTGCATCATAAAATCTACACCATTTCCCATAACAGTTTTTAGCAGAACACAAACTGGTTTTCCTTGTCCTGTTTTAGATTTAGCGAGATTCATGCCTTTTATGATTTCATCGAGATTATTTCCTTGAACTATTTCAATGACTGTCCAGCCAAAAGCTTCAAATTTAGCTTTCAGGCTTCCCATAGGTAATACCACATCTGTTGGACCATCAATCTGCTGTCCGTTTAAATCAATAGTAGAAATGATATTATCAACATTATTTGCTGCTGCATACATAATGCCTTCCCAGTTTTGTCCTTCCTGTAATTCACCATCGCCATGTAAACTGTAAACAAGATGCTTGTCGTTATTTAACTTTTTAGTTGCAGCAGCACCAAGTGCCACACTAAATCCTTGTCCGAGTGATCCAGAAGCAACCCTTACGCCTGGTAAACCTTCATGCGTCGTTGGGTGGCCTTGTAATCTGGAATTAATAAGTCTGAATGTGTTTAATTCATCTACAGGAAAATAACCAGATCTGGCAAGAACGCTGTAAAAAACAGGTGAAATATGACCATTTGAAAGAAAGAAAAGATCTTCTCCAATACCATCCATATCAAAAGAGTCCTTTCTTTCCATGATGTTTTGATAAAGTGCAACGAAAAATTCTGTACATCCTAAAGAACCTCCAGGATGACCTGAATTTACTTTGTGAACCATTCGTAAAATATCTCTACGAACTTGTGTTGTTAAGTCTTGTAATTGTTGTGTGTTTGGCATAAAAATAGAGTGAGTAATTTTAGCAGCAAAAATAAAGTTTTCATTAGCCTAATCAAAAATAGAAAGGAGTCACTTATTAACGATTTTAATCAGTTGCTAACAATTTAATTAGGATTTAAAATAATGAATCAGGGTTTTAAGTTTTTAGAAGTATAATTTTATTAAATGTTTAAGACCATAATACATCTAGATAATTATCTTTGCTCACAATTGAGCCTATTTTATGAATTTTGAATTAAAAGCCAGTGATTCTCAAAGTAAAGCCAGAGCTGGAGTTATAACTACAGATCATGGCAAGATTGAGACACCAATATTTATGCCTGTTGGAACAGTTGCTTCTGTTAAAGGTGTTCACCAGAGAGAACTTAAAAACGATATCAATCCTGATATTATTTTAGGAAACACCTATCATTTATATTTAAGACCTCAAACACCTATTTTGGAAAAAGCTGGTGGTTTGCACAAATTTATGAACTGGGATAGAAACATCTTAACCGATTCTGGTGGTTATCAAGTGTATTCCTTATCTGCAAATAGAAAAATTAAGGAAGAAGGCGTAAAATTCAAATCACATATTGATGGAAGTTATCATGTGTTTACTCCCGAAAATGTAATGGAAATTCAACGCAGCATTGGAGCAGATATCATAATGGCTTTTGATGAATGTACACCATATCCTTGCGATTATAATTATGCCAAGCGTTCAATGCACATGACACATCGTTGGTTAGAACGTTGTTTGACACATTTAGATAAGACACCTTTTACATATGATTATGAACAGACGTTTTTTCCGATTGTTCAAGGAAGCACTTATAAAGATTTAAGACAACAATCTGCCGAATATATTGCAAATGTAGGAGCACAGGGAAATGCTATTGGTGGCCTTTCAGTAGGTGAGCCAGCTGAAGAAATGTATGCCATGACAGATGTTGTATGCGATATTCTTCCGTGGGAAAAACCAAGATACCTTATGGGAGTTGGTACACCGATTAATATATTGGAAAATATAGCCTTGGGAGTAGATATGTTTGATTGTGTAATGCCAACCAGAAATGCCCGAAATGGGATGCTATTTACGGCTCATGGTTCAATCAATATTAAAAATTTGAAATGGGCTGATGATTTTTCGCCTATTGATGAAATGGGAATCACTTTTGTAGATACTGAATACTCTAAAGCTTATCTTAGACATTTATTTACTGTGAACGAATTATTAGGGAAACAAATAGCAACTATTCATAACCTCGGATTTTATTTATGGTTGGTAAGAGAGGCCAGAACACATATTTTAGCAGGAGATTTTAGAACCTGGAAAGATAAAATGGTAAAACAAATGGATAAACGCTTGTAAAGGATTAAAATAATATCTAGACAGTGATCATTGTCAAAAAAAATATTTTATTAAATGAAAATCAAATTGTTTAATTTATCTGCTTTAACTAAACAACTAAACAACTAAACAACTAAACAACTAAACAACTAAACAACATTTGAAAATACTAGACTGGTACATATTAAAACGTTATTTGTTCACATTTTTGATGATGTTGCTTCTGTTTATCCCTATTGGAATTACAGTAAATCTGGCAGAAAAAATTGGTAAAATACTGGAGCGTGAAGTTCCTTTTCCAGCTGTGGCTCAATATTATTTAGATTTCACTATTTATTTTGCAAATCTCCTGTTTCCTATATTTTTATTTTTATCTGTGATTTGGTTCACTTCAAAACTGGCTAACAACACTGAAATTGTTGCCTTTTTAAGCTCAGGAGTCTCTTTCTCAAGGTTCTTAAGGCCTTATCTTATTGGTGCAACCATCGTTGCTGCTTTTGCACTTGTACTCGGATTGTATTTAGCACCAAAAGCAAGTAAAGGTTTTAACACCTTTAAATATAAATACTTGAAAAACAACAAGGATCTTGTTCAGACTCAAAATATTTACAGACAAATAAATGATAACGACTTTATTTATGTGAGTAATTTTGATCCTAAAACGAAACGAGGAAATAATTTTACCCTTGAACATTTTGAAGGTAATAAATTAAAGTATAAAATTTCTGCAAATTCAATCACCTATATTGATTCTACATACCGACTTATCAACTACACGAAAAGAACGGTTGGAGCTCATGGAGATCTTATTGAAACCACACGTCGGAAGGATACTTTATTCGCTTTTGATGTAGATGATTTAACTCCTGTTAACTATATAGCTGAAACGCTTCAATATGGTGAACTCATCAGTTTTATTGAAAAAGAAAAACAAAGAGGATCCTCAAATATTGGTCGCTATGAAGTTGTTAAATACAAAAAATGGAGTTTACCTGTTTCGGTCTTTATTCTAACAATTATTGCTGTAGCAGTATCTTCAGTGAAACGAAGAGGAGGCATGGGAGTGAACCTGGCATTCGGTATCACAACCGCAATGATTTATGTCTTTTTTGATAAAGTCTTTGGTGTCATGGCTGAACAATCTGATTTTTCTCCAATTATTGCAGTGTGGTTTCCTAACTTACTTTTTGGTATCTTAGCAGGATATCTACTGTATAATGCAAAACGCTAAAACCAAGAACTATCTTCATCTTCACTTTTTAGTGTTTATTGCTGGTTTTACTGCTATTTTAGGAGAATTAATTTCTATTGGATCAACAGATTTAGTCTGGTACAGAATGCTAATTGCTGGCATTTTAATGTATAGCTATATTAAACTAATCAAACTTAAGATTAAAGTTGACACTAAAACCAAACTTAAATTTTTTGGAGCAGGTATTATTATCGCTTTGCACTGGATAACGTTTTTTGAAGCGATTAATCAGTCTAATGTATCCATTACCTTAGCCATGTTTTCTACCGGAGCTTTTTTTGCGTCTTTTATAGAACCACTAATTTACAGGCGACGAATAATATGGTATGAAATTATCTTCGGAATCATCGTTATTGTAGGCGTATTTCTAATTACTCAAAGTGAAATTAAATACTTAAATGGAATTCTTTTAGGAATTACTTCAGCATTGTTTTCAACATTATTTGCTGTGATCAATGGTCGTTTTATTGAAGTTCATCAAGCTACAGTGATTTCGTTTTATGAGTTTGTAAGTGGTGTTATATTTCTAACACTATTTATTCTGATTTTTCAGGACGGATTTAGTTCAGAATTTTTTACGCTCAGTTCTCAAGACTGGATGTATCTTTTCATACTAGCTTCAGTTTGTACTGCTTATGCATTTATCGGTTCTGTAGATGTTATGCGATTTATAAGTCCTTATACAGTTATCCTAACCTATAATCTTGAGCCTTTGTATGGTATAGCTATAGCAGTACTATTGTTTCCAGAGACAGAAATAATGAGCGCTCAGTTTTATTATGGCGCTGTTTTGATATTAGTTACGGTACTTATGGATGCTGTATTGAAGAACTACAAACGAAAAATTAAGGAGCCTGCAGTTGTTGATAAAACTTTGTAAAGTTTGTCTTCGTATGCTGATATTCATTATTTTTGTTAAACCACAAAATCGAACTTACCTTTCTCGTGCCTACATTCGAAAAAATATGTAGTTTTGTACGCTAACTAAAATTAAACGATTGTTTAAATGGAATATTTAGAATTTGAACTTCCTATAAAAGAATTGCAGGATCAACTGGAAAAATGTCAAATCATTGGAGAAGAAAGTGAAGTTGATGTCACTGAAACATGCAAGAAGATTGAAAAAAAATTAGTTGAAACTAAGAAGGAAATTTATAAGAATCTTACAGCATGGCAACGTGTTCAATTGTCTCGACATCCCAACAGACCTTATACTTTAGACCACATAAAAGCACTTTGCGGTGACTCATTTTTAGAGCTTCATGGTGACAGAAATGTAAAAGATGACAAAGCTATGATTGGTGGCTTGGGTAAAATTGGTGACCAGAGTTATATGTTCATCGGACAACAAAAAGGATACAACACAAAAACCAGACAATATAGAAATTTCGGAATGTCTAACCCGGAAGGTTACCGTAAAGCATTACGCTTAATGAAATCTGCTGAAAAATTTGGAATTCCTGTAGTGACGCTTATCGATACACCTGGTGCTTATCCTGGTTTTGAAGCTGAAGAACGCGGACAAGGAGAAGCAATCGCCAGAAATATTCTTGAAATGACACGTCTTAAAGTCCCGATTATAACAGTAATTATTGGTGAAGGTGCATCTGGTGGAGCTTTAGGAATTGGTGTAGGAGATAAGGTGATGATGTTAGAAAATACCTGGTATTCTGTAATTTCTCCAGAATCTTGCTCATCTATTTTGTGGCGCAGTTGGGAATATAAAGAACAAGCAGCTGAAGCACTTAAACTTACAGCTCCTGATATGAAAAAACAAAAACTGGTTGATTCGATTATTAAAGAACCACTAGGAGGAGCGCATACCGATCGTGAGAAGACATTTTTAGCAGTTAGAGATGCTATTATCAAATCGTACGAGGAACTTAAAAACTTATCACCAAAAGAACTGGTAAAACAGCGTATGGATAAATATGCTAATATGGGAGTTTTTAAGGGTTAAACCTTAGTACATAAAGGATTAAAAAAACTGAGACCTCAAGTTTCGGTTTTTTTTATCGCTATTAACAATATATTCAAGTTATTAACAGTTAAATTGTTGAACAATTGTTAAGATTGTAAAGAAATTAAAACGTCAATTTGTTTACAATTTATTTACATTCGCAGTTATGAAACAACCCAACCAAATACAAGGCTACAAAGTTGATAAAAGCACAATTATCAGCTTGGAAAAAGGAAAAATACCTCCTCAAGCAATTGATTTAGAGGAAGTTGTGCTTGGTGCAATGATGATTGACAAAAAAGGTGTTGATGAGGTTATTGATATCCTAAGTGCTGAAGCTTTCTATAAAGAATCACACAAAACCATCTTTGAAGCTATTTTCAAATTATTTGAAAACAGTGAACCTATTGACTTATTAACTGTTTCTAGTCAGTTAAAAAAAGATGCTAAATTAGATTTGGTTGGAGGTGATTTTTACCTTATTTCTCTAACACAACGTGTATCATCTTCAGCACATATTGAGTTTCATGCACGTATTATTCTTCAAAAATACATTCAGCGCAGTTTGATTAAAATTTCCAACGAAATTATTGAAGAAGCTTACGATGAAACCAAAGATGTTTTCGATTTATTAGATAATGCCGAAGCCAGGCTTTACGAAGTTACTCAAGGCAATGTAAAAAAAT
>JAAEZL010000041.1:2406-8100 GCA_018222875.1 Algicola sp. | reverse complement strand
GCTCAGAGTCTGGTTATTCAGGCGAAAAAGAAAATTGAAGAGATTTCCAATAAAGAAGGTATGAGTGGTATTCCGACAGGATTCACTAAACTTGACAAATTAACTTCAGGATGGCAACCAAGTGATTTGATCATTATTGCTGCGCGTCCTGGTATGGGTAAAACGGCATTGACGTTAACCATGGCAAGAAATATTGCTGTTGATAGTAATATTCCTGTTGCATTTTTCTCTTTAGAGATGTCGTCAGTGCAGTTAATTACGCGTTTAATTTCTTCGGAAACAAATCTGTCTTCTGAAAAACTTAGAACAGGTAAATTAGAAAAACACGAGTGGGAACAACTGAATGTTAAAGTCAAAACATTAGAGAAAGCGCCTTTATTTATTGATGATACACCTTCGTTATCTATTTTCGATTTGAGAGCGAAAGCACGTCGTTTGGCATCTCAATACGGAATTAAAATGATTATGATTGATTATTTGCAGTTGATGACAGCAGGAGGAAGTCAAAAGGGAGGAAACCGAGAACAGGAAATATCAACCATTTCAAGAAACTTAAAAGCACTGGCTAAAGAATTATCAATTCCAGTGATTGCATTATCTCAGTTATCACGTGCTGTTGAAACACGTGGTGGAAGCAAACGACCGTTATTGTCCGATTTACGTGAATCTGGAGCAATCGAGCAAGATGCAGATATCGTAAGTTTTATTTACAGACCAGAATATTATAAAATTGACGAATGGGATGATGACGACCGTTCTCCTACTGAAGGTCAGGGTGAATTTATCGTCGCAAAACACAGAAATGGTGGCTTAGAAAATATCAGATTGAAATTTATCGGTCACCTAGGTAAATTTGATAACCTTGATGATTTCGATACGCCTTTTGGTGAATTTCATTCTAAAATGAATGCAGCTGCAAATGATGATACATTTAAAACTGATAATTTCCCATCGCCTTCCGACGCCTTTGATGCACCAGAAGACGATGACAATGATGTACCTTTTTAAGTTTTTTTAAACAGAAATATCAAGATATTGACTTAAATTTGCTCCAAAGCTAAGAACTGAAAAATCATCTCATGATAGAAGAAAGACGAACGACTAACACACTATTATTATTTATAGTTATTCCCTTGGTATTCTATTTACTGAAGCTTCTGTCGTTTATATTTATCCCGCTTATTTCATCCATGTTTATCGCATTGTTGTTTTTACCATTAATGCGCTGGTTGAGCAGACGAAATGTGCCGAGATTAGTCAGTATAGTTATCGTTATTTCTTTGATTGCCATTGGAGTTTTTATTGGAGTAGAGCTAGTGCAATTGTCAAGCAGACAAATCTTATCTAATAACACAGGATTTTTTGGTAAAGCTGAAGTTAAAATTGATGACTTAATGCTGTATTTACAAAATAAATTTGGTATTGTTTACGATACTGACAGCAATATTTTTGCTCAATTTTTTGAAAAAGACAACATTGGTTCTACGTTTGATTTTATTCGAAAATTCCTGACTAACATATTAATGATTACCTTTTTTACCATTTTATGGTTGTCAGAATCAATCAATATGCACAAGGTGATGAACAACACCATTTTAAAGCGGAAACACACATCAATAAAAGCGTTTATGAAGATTGAAAAGGACTTAATTACATTCATTAAGGTTAAGTTTTTGGTCAGTTTATTAACAGGAATATTTACAGGATTGGCTTGTGTGTTTTTTGATGTGAGCTTTCCTATTTTCTGGGGACTTTTTGCTTTCCTTATTAATTTTGTACAAATGGTTGGTTCGTTTATTTCAGTCATACTCTTGTCAATTTTCGCTTTTGTAGAACTAGATCCAACAAGCACGCTATTCTTCTTTATTCTTTCAATTACTGGAGTGCAAGTGTTGTTTGGAGCTATTTTAGAACCTATTTTCATGGGGAAATCTTTCTCAATAAATGTGATAACCGTTCTTATTATGTTAATGCTTTGGGGATTTATATGGGGAATTCCAGGTCTTATTATGGCCATTCCCATTACGGTATTCATTAAAATTATTTTGGAACAATTTCCAGGAACTAAAGTTATTGCATCCTTATTGTCAGGACCAGAACGTTCTATCAAACCCATGAAATAGAGCATCACACTTTATAATTTAGGAAGCTTTTTTCTTAAGAAATTAATTACCTTTCAGAATCATAACTAATACGTTTCAAATGGTTCATGGAACTCACAACGCTGTTGCTGACGACAGAAATAACAATATTAAGATTTATATCAATGGCGAATTCTTCAAAAGAGAAGATGCTAAAATATCAGTATTTGATAGTGGTTATCTCGTAGGAGATGGTATATGGGAAGCCTTACGTCTACACAAAGGAGTTTTAGTTTTTCTGGAAGATCATCTGCAGCGATTATGGATGTCTGCAGCTTCCGTTGGGATGACATTTCCGTTTACAAAAAAGGAATTGACTCAAACAATTTGGAACGTCCTCAATGAGAATAACATGAGAGATCACATTCATGTTAGAATTATGATTACACGTGGAATTAAAAAAACACCATCTCAAGATCCAAGGTTGACTGTTTCAGGTCCTAATGTTGTGATTATTCCTGAATACAAACAAGCTTCCAAAGAAAGTAAAGAAAAAGGGATTACTTTATTTACGAGTACTGTTAGAAGAGGTTCACCAGATTATCTCGATCCAAGATTAAACTGCCATAGTAAACTTCACGAGGTTCAGGCACTTATTCAGGCTATTGAAGCTGGAGCAGATGAAGCATTAATGCTTGATATTAATGGGTTTGTATCGACGTGTAATGCGACAAACTTTTTTATTATTAAAAACAATGAAGTATGGACCTCTAATGGTCAATATTGCATGAATGGTATCACAAGAGCTAAAGTAATTGAAGCCTGCCGTAAAAACGGAATTGCTTGTCATCAAAAAAACTTTTCGTTATTTGATGTCTATGGAGCAGATGAAGCCTTTGTTACAGGAACTTTTGGCGGATTGACACCAGTCACTAAAATCGATGGAAGACAAATAGGAGAGAAGGCTTATGGAGATATGACCAGAAAACTATCAGCTTTGTATAACGATTTAATTGAAGAAGCAATTGCAAATGGAACCTAATGCTATTAAACGGATATCACTGTGGTCTGGTCCAAGAAATATTTCAACTGCATTGATGTATAGTTTCGCACAAAGAGCAGATACGAAAGTGTTTGACGAACCTTTATATGCTTATTATCTCAAAAATACTGAAGCAAAACATTATCATCCAGGAGCAGAAACTGTTTTGAAGGTAATGGAAAACGATGGAGAGGAAGTTGTAAATATGATGCTCAATTATTCTGAAAAACCAGTCTTGTTTTTTAAAAACATGACACATCATCTTCTGGATTTAGACAGAGGTTTTATGAGGAAATTTTATAATGTGATTCTTACCAGAGATCCCAGAGAAATGCTTCCGTCTTTTGCTAAAGTGATAGAACGCCCGACAATGACAGATGTTGGTTACAAATTGCACATGGATTTAATCGATTTTTTTGAGACAAATGGAATCAATTATGTTGTTTTGGATGCGAAAAAGGTATTGAACAATCCAGAGCATGTTCTGCAACAGCTATGTGAGCATATCAAAATTCCATTTGATAAAAATATGTTAGAATGGCAACCTCAAAAGTTAGAGGAAGATGGTGTTTGGGCTGAATATTGGTATGATAGTGTTCATAAATCCTCGAAATTTTCTTCATACAAACCAAAGTCAGAACCATTTCCAAGACATTTAATTCCGCTACTCAATGAATCCATACCTTATTATAATCAATTATCAAAATTAGCGTTATCTTAAAAACGTATCGTTTTAACTAAAAAACCTAAAACTATACTAAAGCATTTAGTTTGAGACTTATTTTTAAGTATCTTTCGATTATGAAGAAGACATTTGCCCTTATCGTATTTTTGTGTATTGCTTACAACAGTTTTGCGTCTTACATCCTTATTCCTATGGATGCTGAAGGTCAACAAAACCATTTAAAAGCTTATGGTGTAACGTATTGGACACTTGAAAAGCAAGCGAAAGTTAAGTGGTTATTAAATTATAAAGGAGGTTCATTTTTATTACCTGACTCTGAGGAGATTCGTCGTGAATGTACAATCAGAGGGGTAAGTTTTGAAGTTATTTCAAGTTCTAAAGCTGAAGAAATTCTCGAATTTATTGCCAGTCCGTCGCAAAATATGGAAGCCGTCGTTTTAGAAAAAGCACCAAAAATTGCCGTGTATTCTCCAAGTGGATTACAACCTTGGGATGATGCTGTAACCATGGTATTGACCTATGCTGAGATTCCGTATGAAACTATTTATGATGAAGAAGTTTTGAATGATGGTTTGCTTTTGTTTGATTGGCTGCACTTACATCATGAAGATTTTACTGGACAATATGGTAAATTTTATAGAGCTTATAAATCTGCATCCTGGTATATACAGGAAAAGAAGGAGGCTGAAGCACTTGCAGAACGTTTAGGATACGATAAGGTGTCTCAGGAAAAGCTGGCAGTTGCAAAAAAAATCCGTGATTATGTTATTGGAGGCGGATTTATGTTCGCCATGTGTAGTGCTACAGATAGTTTTGATATTGCTCTTTCTGCTGAAGGTGTTGATATTTGCGAACCTATGTTTGATGGTGATGGAAGTGATCCTAGCTATCAAAATAAGATTGACTACAACAAAACGTTTGCCTTTAAAGATTATTTGTTAGAGCGCAATCCAAATGTATATGAGTTTTCTTCAATTGATATGACGCAAAAGAGACGTATTCCACCTACAACAGATTATTTTTCTTTAATGGAATTTTCAGCGAAATGGGATCCAATTCCATCGATGTTATGTCAAAATCATACCGCTTTAGTAAAAGGGTTTATGGGACAAACAACGTCTTTTACTCGTGAAGAAATTAAATCGAACGTTTTGGTTATGGGAGAAAATAAAACCAACGGAGAAGCGAAATACATTCATGGAATAAAAGGAAAAGGCTTTTTTACGTTTTATGGAGGACATGATCCAGAAGATTACACACATAAGGTAGGTGATCCAAAAACGGAATTAGACTTGCATCCAACATCACCAGGATATCGTTTAATTTTGAATAATGTATTGTTTCCAGCAGCCAAAAAGAAGAAGCAAAAGACCTAGTTGATTTTTTCTGGTTAGTTTGTATTCAAAAAACTAAGTTTATACCTAAATTAGCTGTTGTGAACACAATTATAATCAAATCTTAAGAATTTGAAATTCGCTATAAAACAATTTTTTAAGCTTTTATTTTATTCGATTATTTTCTGGTCGTTTGCGTTCTGTTCGTTTATTCTCATACGCTATTATGGTAGAAACCACGAACAGGTTACAACGGTTGAATTAAATGAGATTACAACAGCCTCCGAATATTTGATATTTGGTTTAATTCTCGGTGTAATGGTTGGCGTTATATATGCCATAATCGAATTTTTATTCGAAACCTTTCTTTCCAAGATTTTGCATCTGGGTTTAATTTTACTGTTCAAATCCATTATTTATCTCATATTTTTAATATTTTCTTTAACGCTTATCGCTTATTTAGCTGAAGCCTACATAAAGGTTGATTTTCCAAACCAAAGAGGCTGGTGGATTTCCAATAAAATATTTTGGATTGTTACATCATATTTTATA
>JAAEZL010000041.1:0-2396 GCA_018222875.1 Algicola sp. | reverse complement strand
ATGATAGCCGGTCGTTACAGAAAACCAAGAGAAGTTGAGCGTATTTTGATGTTTATTGATTTAAAATCTTCAACAACGATAGCAGAAACCTTAGGTCATTTAAAGTACAGTCAGTTTATTCAGGATTGCTTTTATTTTCTGAATAGGATTGTAAGTAAATACGATGCTGAAATTTACCAGTATGTTGGTGATGAAGCTGTTTTAACATGGCGATTAAAAAAAGGATTAAAAAGAATGAATTGTGTTAATTTGTTTTTTGACTACGAGAGGAAACTCAATAAAAAATCAAAATATTTTTTAAAAAAGTACGGAGTTATTCCTGAGTTTAAAGCTGGTCTTCATTCAGGAAAAATTATCATAACCGAAGTGGGAACCATAAAAAAGGAACTTGCTTATCATGGTGATGTTATTAATACAACATCGAGGATACAGGAACAGTGTAATGATTATAATGAATCATTAATGGTTTCTGAAGAGTTATTGCTAGCTCTTAAATTAAACTCTAAATATAAACCGGTTCCTTTAGGAGAAGAATTATTAGAAGGAAAAACAGAAAGCTTAAAACTGTTTGCAATACACAAGAATTATTAATTTTCAAAAATTATTGACTAAGTTTTAGATATAGAGATCAGAAACTTGATATTTTATATAAAAAAAACCGACTCATTTCTGAATCGGTTTTATAAGCGAATTGTTGTTATTATTTAGGCGAACGCCTTATTTTACTTTGTTTACTATTGCTTCAAAAGCTTCAGGGTTATTCATTGCTAAATCTGCAAGAACCTTACGATTCAATTCGATGTTATTAGCTTTAAGTTGTCCCATAAACTTAGAATAGCTCATTCCGTGCTGTCTGGCTCCTGCATTAATACGCATAATCCATAATGAACGGAATGTTCTCTTTTTTACTCGACGGTCTCTGTACGAATATTGCATCGCTTTATCAACCGCGTTTTTTGCTACTGTCCAAACGTTTTTACGTCTTCCAAAGTAACCTTTTGCTTGCTTAAGAACCTTTTTTCTTCTGGCTCTTTTCGCTACTGAATTTACTGATCTTGGCATTTCTTAAATTGTTTTTTTGTAGTAGGCGACCGATAACCGGTTCTTTTTTATCTTTTTCTCTAATTGTAGATTTTTAAATCTGCAATTATCAATCAATAAGCCCAACTCCAGGGTTTATAATTTGTTTTAACCGGTTAAAACCGTATTACTTTAATCGTAACATGGTTTTAACATTGTCCTCATCTGCTTTGTGTACCAAAGCGTCATGAGTTAAAGCTAGCTTGCGCTTTTTAGATTTTTTTGTCAGAATATGACTCTTAAAAGCGTGCTTTCTTTTAATCTTACCAGTGCCAGTTAGTTTAAAACGTTTCTTAGCACTTGATTTGGTTTTCATTTTAGGCATTGTTTCCTATTTTTATTTACGTTTCGCTTATTATCTTTATTGCTGAACTCTTCAGCAGGTATTCATTTTAATTTAAACCGAAGCTTTTACTCAGGTTTATTTTGCTTTTTTTGGTGCGATGAACATAGTCATCCGCTTACCTTCCAATCGAGGCATTTGTTCAACTTTTCCTAAGTCTTCAAGATCTTGGGCTAATCTTAATAGTAAGATTTGACCTTGTTCTTTAAATACAATCGAACGACCTTTAAAAAACACAAATGCTTTTAGTTTGGCTCCATCCTTTAAAAACTTCTCAGCGTGCTTCTTTTTAAATTCATAATCGTGATCATCTGTTTGAGGACCGAAACGAATTTCTTTAATAGTCACTTTAGAAGCCTTAGCTTTAAGAGCTTTCTCACGTTTCTTTTGTTCATAAAGAAACTTCTTATAATCCATAACCTTGCATACAGGAGGATCAGCTTTGGGAGATATTTCAACCAGATCAAGTCCTTGTTCATCTGCGATGGCAAGCGCTTCTTTAGTTGGATAAATTCCAATGTCTACATTATCACCGACAAGGCGAACCTTCTCAGCTCTAATTTTAGAGTTAATTTTGTGTTGATCTTCTTTTACTACTCGCTTAGAGTAATTTCTTCTACGTATTGCTATGGCTTATATATTTTAGTTAAACTTAATTGTCTTATTTAAATATTTTTAATGTCTTATTTATTTCTTTCTCAACAATTTCTATAAATGCTTCTACATTAATCATGCCTAAATCGTCACCACCATGTTGACGGACAGAAATTTTGTTTTCCTTTTCTTCATTCTCGCCAATAATAATCATATAAGGCACTTTATTCATTTCGGCTTCCCGAATTTTCTTACCTATAGTTTCGTTTCTATGATCTGCGAGGGCGCGAATTTCGTTATTTTCTAGCAAATTTAAAACTTTTTCGGCGTATTTTTCATATTTCTCGCTTATTGATATAATAATTGCTTGTTCTGGCAT
>JAAEZL010000240.1 GCA_018222875.1 Algicola sp. | reverse complement strand
AATCCTAGAAATAAAGAAAGTCAAAAACACCGCAGTCAGAACTGTGGTTTTACGTCATCTTTTGAGCCAAGAAAAAGCTCAATCATTGAAAGATATTGAAAACGCATTGGCATACACGGACAGAAGTTCGATTTTCAGAACGCTGAAAACATTTGAGGAAAACAAAGTTATCCACAGCATTGAAGATGGTTCTGGAATGACCAAATATGCGGTTTGTGCCAAAGGTTGTAACTGCGACCCAAAGGATTTGCACTATCATTTTTATTGCACAAACTGCGATAAAACATTCTGCCTTTTTGATGTTCCTATTCCCAAAATTCAACTTCCTGAAAACTTCAAACAACAACAAGCAAATATGGTCGTAAAAGGTCTATGCGACAACTGTAACAAGTAATCTTTGCAATCGAGTTGCAGTAAATCCTAAATACATTTGCATTATTCTTTTAAACCAGAATAAGCAGATGAAAAACATATTTTTAAATACATTATTTCTATTCGTATCAATTATAACGTTCGCACAGACGAGCGATATTTCCATTTCTGTGAAAGATGCAGAAACCAACGAACCATTATTGGGAGCGACCGTCTATTTTGAAGAATTAGAAAAAGGAGCAGTAACAGATTTTGACGGAATTGCCACATTTACAGAAATCCCAAATGGAAACCACATTATAAAAATTTCATACATAGGCTTCAAAACCATAGAAACTACTATTGATGTTGGAACAAAAAAGGAGTTCGCTTTCAAGCTCGAATCTGGAGGTAATGAACTTGACGAAGTTGTCATACAATCTTCAAGAAGTACAAGAACAGTAAGAAAAATTCCAACTCGAATTGAATTTATTGGAGCGGAAGAATTAAGCGAAAAAGCGGTAATGAACCCAACCAATATTTCAATGGTACTTCGGGAAAGTACAGGAATACAGATGCAACAAACTTCTTTAAGTAGTGCGAATACCAACATTAGAATTCAAGGTCTTGATGGACGTTACACACAACTTTTACGAGATGGATTTCCACTTTATGGCGGATTTTCAAGCGGTTTGAGTATTCTGCAAATTCCGCCATTGGACTTAAAACAATTTGAAATCATTAAAGGAAGTTCATCAACACTTTATGGTGGTGGAGCAATTGGAGGTTTGATAAATATGGTATCAAAAACACCAGATGAAGAACCAACTTTGGATATTATGTTGACACAAACACAAGCGTTAGGAAGTACTGCGAATGTATTTTATAGCAAACGAAATGAAAAATTTGGAGTTTCATTATACGGTTCAGGTCATTATCAAAAGGCTTACGACCCAGAAGATGATGGCTTTAGTAATTTACCACAAACAACATCTATTTCTTTCAACCCAAAATTCTTTTATTATCCATCAGAAAAAACAACATTTTGGTTTGGCTTAAACGGAACGTATGACGACAGAATTGGTGGCGACATCACAAAAATTGAAAGTGGCGAAAATGGCATCCATCAATATACCGAAGAAAATCTATCAAAAAGATTGAGCAGTCAAGTGGTTTACGAAACTCAATTAGATTCGGTTAGTTCATTAAATATTAAAAACAGTATCTCATTCTTTGACAGAAAACTAACCATTCCCGATTTTGCTTTTAACGGAAAACAAACCAATACATTCACAGAAATAAACTATCAAAAGTCCGCCAATAAAATAGATTGGATTTTTGGTGCAAACCTATATACTTCTGATTTTGATGAAAATGATAATGCGACTTTGCAACGTGACCAAACAGACATAACTTATGGAGCATTTGTAAATAATATTTATGACATTTCGGATAATTGGATTTTGGAAACAGGATTGCGAGCAGATTACAATACTGATTTTGGCTTCTTTCCGCTTCCAAGAGTTTCATTGCTATACAAAAACGATAGCGGATTTTCCAGCAGAATTGGTGGTGGTTTAGGCTACAAAATTCCAGATATTTTTACAGAAGAGGCGGAATTTATCAATTTTGAAAATGTACTTGGCATTGATAAATCTTCACTAAATGCGGAACGTTCTTATGGTATAAATCTTGATTTCAACTATCAAACACTCTTATTTGAATCCGTAGGTTTTTCTATTAACCAACTGTTTTATGTAACTGCAATTAATGATGCATTACTGTTAAATTCAACCGATAATGGATTTTTCCAATTTGAGAATGCAACAGATGAAATTTTGAGCAAAGGTGCTGAAACAAACATCAAGTTTACCTATAAAGATTTTCGTTGGTTCTTGAATTATGCACTCATTGACACAAAATTGAATTATTTGGCTGGCAATCCACAAAAACCTCTAACTGCAAAACATAACGCAGGAAGTGTTTTGATGTACGAATCTGAAAAATGGCGAATCGGTTATGAAACGTTTTACACAGGAAAACAATTTTTGTCAAATGGAACTGAAACAACCGATTTTGTAACGATGGGATTATTGTTAATGCGAAACTTTAAATTTGGTAGTGCTTTTGTGAATTTTGAAAACTTTACCGATAGAAGACAAAGCAAATTCTCGCCTTTGGTTTTGCCACCACACGACAATCCAGAATTTCCCGAAATCTATGCACCAACAGACGGTTTTATATTTAGCGTTGGAATAATTATCAAACCTTTTGGAAACGAAGATGACGACTAAAATGAACAAAACAATTTTTGAAATCAGTAAAATGGATTGTCCTTCCGAGGAAAATC
>JAAEZL010000040.1:24830-27244 GCA_018222875.1 Algicola sp. | reverse complement strand
CACCTGAATACAAAAACGTACAAAGCAATTAAAGAAATCAAATAAGACTTCTAAAATGCTACAAATGTTATAAATACTGCTGCCAAAGATTTACAAGATGAAATTGAAGACTCAGTAAAAGAACCAGGTGATGAAAACAATTAATCAGAACGTCTGGTTAATTAGAAGTTTAACCATTTAAAACACACACAATGAAATATTTAATTTATATATTTTCTTTGCTTCTGGTCACTGGAGTTTATGCACAAGATAAACCCGTTGACAAGGTAGAGGAAACTAAAACAAAAACAGTAAAAGTTAATAAAGACGGCGAAATCGTTGAAAACAAAGTAAAAGTTACTACGTCTAAAACTCAAAAAGTTATGACAAGTCCAAAAGACAGTAGTACAATCAACAACAACAGAGTATTTCCAAAGGTAAAAGTCACAAAGACAATTAGTGTCGATAATGATAATGATCCTTTTTACGATACGACTGATAAGGTGATTTATTACACTGATGGAAACGGAAAGTATTTGTTTACATCCAATAAAAAAGGATTTACAATGAGTGACGCAGAAAGCAATAATATTGGATATGCAGCTCGTTCAACAAATAATGAATATTATATCCTAACCATGGATAATTACTCAGGTGTTGGATATTTTAATGACGACGGTAATTTTGTAGTCGAATATTACAATGCCGATTTGGAAATGTTAGTGACCAAAGAGTTTAAAACAGATACTAAATTCTAATAACGTTACATGTACTAATATACTAAAGTCTCGACATCATGTCGGGACTTTTTTTTGTACTTTTAAACATAAAATTTGTACCAATGGCAACACCAAATTTCTCAAAAGATAGTCTTGATTTTTTCAACAGGCTGGAAAAAAACAACAATAGAGATTGGTTTAATGAACACAAAAAAGAATTTAAAAGCAATGAAGCTAAAGCCAAAGAAGCTTACAACTACATTTACGACTCATTAAACAAACATGATCTTGTCGATGGTTTTAAACTCTTCAGAATATACAGAGATGTTCGTTTTTCTAAAAACAAATTGCCTTATAAAACCCATTTTGGAGGTTCTTTCAACAGAAAAAAACCAGAATTAAGAGGTGGTTATTATGTTCATATTCAGCCCAATGACAAATCGTTTATTGCTACAGGTTTTTGGGAACCTAACAAAGAAGATTTATTGAGAATCAGACGTGAATTTGAGCAAGATGATGAGGAGATCAGAGCGATTATTAACAATAAAGCATTCAAATCGGTTTGGGGAGAATTTGTTGGAGATGAATTAAAAACGGCTCCAAGAGATTTTGATAAAGAGCATCCTGCCATTGATTTAATCCGGAAAAAACAATACATTTTCACCAGAAACTATACAGATAAAGAGGTAACAAATGATGATTTTTTAAATGAGGTCAACGAGTCGTTTAAAGCCATACGACCATTTTTCGATTATATGAGCGATGTGCTAACCACGAATCTCAATGGTGAATCTATTATTTAACGTCTAGAATTTTGTAGCGATTATCATTAAAAGCAATCTCATCACCAGCTACTTTGTTTAAAAGCAATTGTCCAATTGGTGAAGATTTTGAAATGATAAAATACGATTCGTCATCAACTTCAACTTTACCGATACTCACAGCAATAAAAAAGTTAGCCGAATTGGTTTTTACAAGACTACCAAGGACCACATTTTGATGACTTGTATTCGGGTTAATGAGTTTAATACTATCAAACATTTTATGAACATCGCTTAAATATTGCGCATTTTTTCCTAAATCATTCATCAATTTACCATTAACAGAATCGTCATCTTCATCTGTGCTCTTATCATTGCTATCTATAGATTCCTTAATGGTTTCAATTTCATCTTTATAGCTTGCAATACGCTTGTTAACATGAACTAAACAAAGGTCAAACAATTTAGATTTTATGGTACTCATATAGCTTGAGCAAGAGGTTGCGTAAATAATTGAATGTTGCTTTCCAAACGCTCTTTAACGATAGACATCATTCGTTTATTTAAAGCTGAAGAATTTTGAATGTACAATTCGTATTCCTCCACAGTAAATTGTCCGATAATCATACCTTTTACTGAATTTCTAAACTTCATATCTTTTTGAATGGCATTTTCAATATAGTCTAATTTTTTAACTAAAGATAAATCATAAAATACATTTTTGCGTTTGCCAATGTAATTTCTGAACACCACGATTAGCAAGTGATTTTGCATTTTTATAATAGGCCGAAGTGTTGCATTCTGAAAGCATTCATCGGCAGTCATATTGTCATTAACTTGCGCTGAAGCAATTATTGGTCTGATGGATTTCAAATTGGTAGATCGATCATTCATGGCTTTAATTTTAACTAAAAATAGAGATTCTATCATGCTTATTTAACGAGTTGGTTATATC
>JAAEZL010000040.1:21260-24820 GCA_018222875.1 Algicola sp. | reverse complement strand
GGTTATATCTTGTTAACTGCGTTATTAACAAATCTGTTTTCCTTAATGAATAACAGAAGAATAATTATCTTTAAGAAAAATAAAACATCATGAAATTTGGAAGCGTTGACAATCCTACAGCTTTTGTTCGTTATGTTGGTGCAAATCATAATAGTGACTACTCGCGATTAGACGATTGGATTGTGAGATTAAAAGAATGGAAAGATCAAGGTATTAAAGAAATTGACTTTTTCATTCATCAGAATATTGAAAAGGAATCCCCTTTATTATCTGCTTATTTTATAAAGAAACTAAATTCTGAATTAGGCTATAATCTTAAAATTCCTAATGGAGATGATGATACCTTGTTTTAATAATTAGGAATGTTTAAACCTAATATAATAGCTCTGCTAGCCGTTTTTATATCGCCTTCACCTTCTAAACTGATAACACCTGAACCTCCTCTTGGTTTGGCTCTGTTTAAAATATCAGGTGTTAAAAGTGAATCATCCGCAAAGAAAAAATCTTCAATATAATATTCTTTTTTATCTGGCTCTTTTACAGTAACATGAATGTGTTGCGGAATTGTCGAATTTGGATACGAAGCAGGTCGCGTAGTGTAAAACTCATAATTCCCTTTAGAATTTGTCTTTAACCAGGTTCGTAAGTAACCATGTCGTCTTTCAAGCCCTGTAGAAGTTGGTCTTGTTGGATAGCGTCCTGTAGCATCTGTGTGATACATATAAAGAATAACATCTTCAGCAGGTGTAGTGCCATCGTTTTGATAAACGGTTCCGCTTATTTTTATTTTGTTTGGATGAGATGAAAATCCGTAAATTGTATCGGACCATTTTAGGTTTTTTTCGCCAAAATCATTAACCGCGTCACAGTCTTCACATGGACCTCCAATTTGTGTGCTTTGCGACTGTGCACAGGAGTGAATGCTTATTATAGCAAAAAGTAATAGTGGAATTAAATGTCTCATTTTGATTGAATTAGTAATTTAAAAGTACGATTCAGATTATAATTCATTTACAGGTTTAAGAAAAGTTTAGAAAAAGATTAACAAGAGATGGTATGTTTTAACAATAATTATTAATCTTTACATAAAAAAATGAGATTCCATACACGAAAATGGGTAAAACCCGAAGACTTAAATCCAAACCAAACCTTATTTGGCGGACAACTTTTAGCATGGATTGATGAAGAAGCAGCGCTTTATACCATTATTCAGCTGGAGAATTCAAGAATTGTCACAAAATACATGTCAGAAATCAACTTTATGGCATCTGCCAAGCAAGGCGATATTGTTGAAATAGGAATTGAGGTCTTAAAATTTGGAAGATCGTCACTGACTCTAAAATCAGAAGTACGCAATAAAATGACCAGAGAAACCATTCTAACGGTTGATAATATCATTATGGTCAACCTTGGTGAGGATGGAAAACCAACACCTCATGGTAAAACAGAAATTGAGTTTGTTAAAGACCGATTAGATAACTAGGTCAGATATTTGGTATACGTTTTGACTACGCTCAACAAGACACTTAATTCAAAATCACATGTTTATTTAATATCCATGAATCTTGTTGGATATTCAAACACTTCTAAGTCAAAATAGGACACAGCTGCCAAGGCATGATCAAAAATATCTGCCATGATGTATTCATAATTTTCCCAGCGTTTATCACTGCTAAAACAATAAATTTCTAAAGGCAGACCATGAGGTGTTGGTTCTAATTGCCTTACCATAATCGTCATGTCTTTATTTACAGCAGAATGATTTTCAATATAGGTTTGCATGTATTTTCTAAACACACCAACATTTGTCATGTTACGACCATTAATTAAAACAGACTTATCAATTTGCTTATCTGCATTAAAGGCTACAATATCTTTTTGACGTGATTCAATATAGGTAGAAACTAACTGAATACCTTTTAGTTTGTTGATATCCTCGTCGGTAAGATACTTGATACTTTTTGCTTTCAGAATGATGGAACGTTTGATTCGACGACCACCAGAAGATTGCATACCTCTCCAGTTTTTATATGAATCTGAAATTAAGGCATAGGTCGGAATATTGGTAATGGTCATATCAAAATTCTGAACCTGAACGGTTGATAAATTGATTTCAATCACTTCACCATCTGCACCATATTTTTCCATGGTAATCCAGTCTCCAATACGAACGCTATCGTTAATAGCAACCTGAATACTGGCAACAAATCCAAGAATAGTATCCTTAAAAATTAAGAGTAAAATAGCTGAAGCTGCACCAAGTGTTGTAAAGAATTTCAGGTATGACAAATTAATTAAAATCGCCAGTATAGAAGCAATTCCTACAATCCATATAAACAACATAGCCACCTGAATGTAGCTGTCAATAGGTTTATCTTTTAATCTTGGTAAAGTTTTGAAATAGGATTCAAACGTTTTCAGAATACTTCTAATGATCCAAATGGTAAGTATGATTCCATACACTTTGATCAGCATCACAATATAGCCTTCAAATTGAGGGAAATCGTGAAACACTAAAGGAAAAAGGTTAATGGTAAGCATTAATGGAACTAAATGTGCAATACGTCTTGGTGCACGATGATTGACTAATAAATCGTCAAAATTCGTTTTTGTTTTTTCAGAAAACCGATTGGAAAAGCTTATGATGATTCTTCGGGTGATTCTATCAGCAATAAATAAAAATACAGCCAATATAATGAATAAGCATATCATATTGAGGTACTTTGCTGCGATTTCAGAAAGTCCTAGTGACATGAAATAATCATAAAAAAAATGACGAATAGCTTCCATTAATTTGCTTTTTTCAAGTAAGTTTTATCCACATAAAAGGTTCCAAAAGGTATTACTGAAGCCACTAAGACTATGAATAATGTTTTACCATCCCATTTCAGTTTAGGTGCGAGTAAAACAGCAAGAACTATATAGGCAACAAACAGTAATCCATGAGGCATCCCAAGTAGTTTCACATACTGAGGATCATCAGCAAGATATTTAATCGGAACGGCTACAAAGAGCAGTAAAATATAAGAAATTCCTTCTAATAAGGCTATTATTTTAAAGCTGTTAAATAATGAAAACATAAGGCACTAAATTTGACTACAAAAGTACCTTATGTTCTTTGTTTTAGCTAGTTTTTAACAACTTTTTTAACGAATACAGTCGTATTGTTAGCATCGATAAATTTAGCAAAATATAAGCCTGTACCTAACGATGATAATTCTAATTGTGTTCTGCTTTGAAGCACATTAGATTGATACACACGCTTTCCATCGAGGCTATACAATTCTAATCGTAATGACTGGTTAGCTGGATTAGAAACCGTCAATTCATTTTTAAACGGAATAGGATAGAGGCGAATGCTTTCTTCCAGAGCAATGCCAGGTGTACTTAGCGTACCTTCAAAATACTCCTGAGCCAAATTAAAGGCTTCATTTCCTATTTTATTACCAATAATTCGTCCTCTGATATCATCGATAGGAGGATGAATTCCACCCCAGATTCTTGATAAACTTGTCTGGTCTGAAGCATCCTGATAGGTTGCCCATTGTAAGGTCATGTTT
>JAAEZL010000040.1:0-21250 GCA_018222875.1 Algicola sp. | reverse complement strand
CATGTTTTCTGTTGGACCAACTTCAAAGACAAGAAAATCATTTTGAGCTAAGTCAAACGTTCCCATGCCTCCTGGAAAAAACGGATCTCCAGTTAAACGTGTTAACACTTCAGCTGCAGCTCTTGAAAAAGTAGAGTGACCAGATAGGTAACCTGCAAAAGGAGGTGTTACAAAAGTGCCTCGTTGATAAGGCCACCAATGCTCACCAAGAATCCAGTCGACACCAGCAACATCCGTTTCCGGATCGTTAATAAAATCTGGACCTCTCCACGCATATATTTTTATTTTACCAACATTTTCGTCGCCTGGACCAGCTAATTCTTCACCAGACTGAACCAATTCAATCAAGCCAGGAATTAACGGCATGCCATGAGGATCGTAACTTGGTAAACTCGCATCACTACTTTGTCCTTTGCCAGCCATATAGCGAATGGCAGAAATCGGACGAATATAATCGTAATAGCCTTTAATTCCCCAGGTGTTTATAGCAACATCATGCATCGCGCCTCCAAGTGCCAGATAGCATTTCACATCCCATTCTAAATCACTTACAGTTGGACCTTGTCCACCAATTTTTTTAACCACATCAGGATGATCACTCACATAATTCATTAAGGTAAACCAGTGACCAGGAGGTGTTTCTGAATCTGGACCATCAGCCCAGAATTCTGCAAGAACTCTGGCGTAATCTGATCGTTTAACAATATTTGGAGCATAAGGTAATCCCGTGGCTGGATTAAGTAAGTGACCAGTACTTGCATCACCACCATTAGTAAAATCGTAAAAGGCTTTATACTCTTCAAATGTTTCAGGCAAATCATTAAAATCAAAATTTCCAATGGCTCCAGGAGAAATATCAATCATTGTCGGATCATTAGGATCTAAATGTGATGACCAAGACGCTACAAGAGAAAAATGCCATTTATAAGGGTCGTCTATTCCATCTTCATTAGAGTTTTGAATATAAGCAGGAGGTCCTGGATCATTATATACATAGCTATCAAAACCATTATTTAAAACCTCTAAATCTTCAGGTATTAAACAAAATGGTTTTACTTGTCCCCATTCCGGACTTAAAAAAGGTGGTGTGTTGTCTGGAAACACATTTCCACTTTGATCAACATAGGTTGAAAAGGCTAAAGGTTGCCATTTATTTGGATCAATTCCAGTGTTATCCTGATACAATTCTAAAATTAGAGGCGGATTATCTGGTGTATAAAAAACATTTGGATAATTGAACTGTTCATAAGAGAAATCATCCAGACCAAAAGCGATCATTTGAGCTGCCATATAATTTCCTAAAGCGGCATAAGATCCTGTACTATAATCTTCAGAAGTAAAGGCTTCATTATAGCCATAACTGGTAAACAAATCATCGATTTCCTGTGTAATTTCGACACTTCCTGGAGAGTTTTCAAATCTATGCTTCAATAATCTCATAACAGCGTAACTCATCACTTCATGAGTTGCAGCATCTGGATCTGAAGGTGTGGTTATTCCGTTAAAGGCACAGGTATAACCATTAAAGGTTTTTCCGAGGAATACAGTTTCAGCTTGAGAATCAAAAACAGCCCAAGCATCGTACATTAACACAGAACTGTGAAATAAATTTCTAGCGTGAACTGTAGGTCGGGCAAAATCTGAACGTACAGCATCTAAAAATACTTCATTCCATTCACGAGCAACAGATTGCTGTGCTTGAGATGATGTAATAATAGAAACACATAAAAAAAGTAATAGTGTAATTTTTTTCATAATAATAACCAGGTTAACATTTGTTCTATAAAAGTATAAAAGTTTTCGATATGACAAAGACATCACCTGCTAACTTCGATGAAAAAACCTAATTTACAGACAAGTAGAGTAGGTGCATAAAAAAAAGACTACTGCAAATAACAGTAGTCTTTTATGGATTAATTAAAAGTAAATATAGGCTAAGCTTTATTCATTAGAAGACATTAACGCGAAAAATTTGTCAATGTTCGGAAGAATAACAATTCGAGTTCTTCTGTTAGTCGCTCTGTTTTCTTTTGTATCGTTTGGTACTAATGGCTGGTAAAAACTACGTCCTGCAGCAATTAATTTTTCTGGAGCTACGTTGTGTTCTTCTTGTAATTTCTTCACTACAGAAGTAGCACGCAACACGCTTAAATCCCAGTTATCTTTAATTGAAGCGTTTGGTTTGAACGTCTGGTTGTCTGTATGACCTTCAACCATGATGTCTAAACTCTCTTCAGAATTTACGACGTTAGCAATCTTTTGAAGGATTTCGCTGGCTTTATTACTAATTCTATAGCTTCCAGAGTCAAATAACATTTTATCTGATATAGATATCATCACAACAGTTTCCTGAATGTTTACAGAGATATCTTCATCTTCTTCAATGTTATCCATAGATTGCTTTAAGTTGAATTGCATTGCAAGATTCATAGAATCTTTAAGTGTTTTTGCAGTCGCTAAATACGCTGGTGGCACTTTTTTAAGGGATTCTCTCAACGCTACCTTTTGATTTTCAGAAATAACAACACCATCAACATTTACAAGTTTAGCATCGTTTTCTTTAGTGAGGGAATTTATTTTCGAGTTATAACTGTCTACACGAGCTTCAATCGCTTCAAAGTTCGCTTCAAGTTCTTCTTTTTCTACTTTAGTTTTGGTGAGTTCACTTTTAATTTGACCATTTTCGGTTTCAAGAGCGACATATTTCTTCTTAGATACACAGGCTGTTAAAAACAAAGCTGATAATACAATGACTGATAATTGTTTCATAATTTTGGTTTAAAAGTTATTAGTTATGTTTATTTACGGTTGTAAAACTGATCTAGATGTTTTACAACGGATTTTAAGATATAATTAAGGTTTATAAGTCTTGGAAATACCTTATTAAAAGGTCTTCATCTTTTCTTTACGTTTTTGCAATTGTCGTGTCAGTTCGTCAATCGTTTCAACAACAGAGGCATGAAACTCGTCGTGAGATGCTTCAGCAAATAGGCGAGGACCAGGAGCACTCAATCTAATGCCACAAATCATTCCTGTTTCATCACTTGTGGTGTTTTCGGTTTTAAAAAAGACATCAGCACGAATTACAAATTCGAAACGGTTAAATACGGGTTCTAATTTCTCTTTAGTAAAAGCTTCTAAACTGTCGCTTTGAGAGACATCGTGATATTCAAATATTACTTTCATAGGTTTTTGATTTTAAATTATGTATGTAACTAACTCGTTTAGTACATGTTATACAGTATACTGGTTATTACTGATACTAAGTGACGCATTCGTTAAGATTTTTACCTCAAATGAGATGCGACACATTTATAATGTGTTTTATGAATTAGCGCTTTTTATTTCTGAATAGTTCTGTTATATTTATCGGACTCTTCTTAAACCTTTTGAAACCAACCATGAAGCTATTTAATAAACAACGTTATGAATTTATGAATGGAAGGCAGTTCCGGAAGTACATGGTGTATGCCATAGGTGAAATTATTTTAGTGATTATTGGTATTTTAATTGCTTTAGGCATCAATAACTGGAACCAGGAAAAGCAGTTGAAAATTGCCAACCAGGAACTTCAAAAAAAGGTATTAGTACAACTGGATAAGGATATTGAATTCCTCAAAGAATTTCAGGACGATATTGAAAGTTTAAATCAGACCTATCTGAAGGTTTTAGGCCGAAACTATGACAAGGAAAAAGTGAGTGAAGGCGGTATGGTTAGTACGGTTTTGTTTTCGGTAAATACTCTGGCATTAGATAAACATTTGAATAATTTAATAGACAATGCCAGCTTAGATGATAGCAAAGCCTCACAAAAATTAATTGATCTGAACAGTATGTATAAATTATACTTAAAGGACATTGATGATATTGAAGCCATTATTTACGAGAAAATGACCAATAATTTAGCGGTTATTGAAGCCACGCAGTCCTGGTATTCGGAATTGATTACCGATTTTAGATGCAGGAATGACTGCATTACATATTTACTTAACGACGAAGGTCATAAATCGAGAATTGCAACCTTACGCTTTTTATATGTGAGTGGCTACGGAAGCATCATTGATGGATTTCGTGAGGATTTGATATCTGCTAAACAAGAATTAAAAGGACTTGTAGAAGAATCTGTTTAAAAATTGTGATGAAAACGATTGTTTACTTTTTATTATTGATCTCTGGTGTGCTTCATGCTCAAATTAATGAAAGCAGTATTGATTCGTTAGAGGTGAAGGCAAACTTGTCGTTGTCTGGGTTTTTTCAATCCGGTAATGTAGAAACGGTTATATTCAGAGCAAAATCTGATGTTATTTTTAAACCCTGGAGAAAATGGGTATTTAAAACACAGAATTCTTATGTCTATCAGGAATTTGGTAAAGAAAAGGCAGATGAAGATATTTTGAGTCTTAACTTTTTATACATCAATCCAGACCGACGTGTTTATCCGTTGTTTCTAGGATTTGTAAGTACCAACTTTAGAAGGGAAATAGATGTAAGGGTGTTATATGGTGCAGGTGTGACTTTTGAAATTCTAAAACACGATAAAAACTGGTTGAAGTTATCTGTAAGCAGCGAATATGAACGGACTAACTTTAAGCAAGCCCGATTTAATATCACAGATTATAATGGTACAGCCATCGTAAAAACCTTTCGTGGCACCTTATGGATTAATGGTAAGTATCATGTATTTAAAGATAAAATTGTACTGAGTCATGAAAGTTATGTGCAACCGTCATTAGAATATGCTGATAATTACAGATGGCAGGCAGATCTGAGTTTAGAATTTCCATTGTTAAAGTTTTTAAACTTTAAAATCAATTACAAACATACGTTTGAAAGTTTAGTCATTACCAATCAAAACAGAGAAGATCAGTTTTTAACCTTTGGATTTACATTAAAGAATTATAAATAGAATGTACGATTGGTTCTGGATACGCAATACTAAATAAAGTAAGTTGGAATACTGAATAATTCTATTTTACATACTATTCAGAAGCGATGATCCTGTGGATGATTGATTCTGGATACAATATTTGAGATTGATGATCCAGTGGATGATTAATCTTAAATACAACTTAAGAGGAGAATGCTTCTGTATTATAACATTTCTATTTTACATACTATTCAGAAGCGATGATCCTGTGGATGATTGATTCTGGATACGCAATGAAGTGAAGATATTCTAAAGAACTCAACCATTTCTATTTTACATACTATTTGAGATTAAATTATCCAGTGGATGATTTATCGAGAATATGCAATACTTGATAAAGTAGGTTGGAATACTGAATAATTCTATTTTACATAATATAAATTATAGTACAATTCACAACAATTAGCGTAATAGCGCTTTTGGGCGATATTTGACATAATTACAGATATAACAACACCAAAGTATTTTATATCTAAAGTGATGATGTACAAGCTAATTGTGGCTTCATATTAATTGTGGCTTCATATTATAAAACATAAATTAAATAAGCGTTTCTTATAATTTGAGTATTCTGCACAATGATGCAGAAATTTTAAAATAAGAGATTCTCAGGAATTATAATTCATCAACTTTATGTTTTGCAATTTGCAAATCATAAAGCAATTTATTATAAAAATTAGAAGATTCTTTTAAAGCAAATTCATTTTGTTTTATCAAGTTATGAATTTCTGTCAACTGCTTTTCTTTTTCTAATTCAGTTCTCCCTAATTTGAACATTTCAATATCTCTTAATTGAAAAAGCAGTTTTTCTTTTTCTTGAGTTAAACTATCAACTGAATTTGAAGTCAATGTAATTTGAGTTTTTATATTACAGACATTATGTACTGTTTTAAGACTATCGAGCTCCATTTGAACTGAAGATTTCTGAGAATATTTTGAACAGGATACAATACAAAACACCAAAAGAATTAATAATTGTTTCATGTTTTATGATTTTAAGTTGGTATTATTAAAAGTATGGCTTTTATATAATGTATCCAAATCCAATCATTACTAGGATGATTGCATTCGTATAGCCTAAAATATGACGTTGCACTCACCTATCGTTTTCACCAAAAAGTAGACTAATTATTAAGATTCCCAAATAATACTAATTATAGTTCTGTAATTCTTATTTGGAATACAATATTCCATAAAATCTGAGTCTTCTTGATTTTCGTGTAATTCAAACCAAGTTGAACGTTCTATTTCTTGAGCTTTTTCATCTCCATTATATAAAAAATCATAGTTAGCATCAATATATTCTTTTGCAACAGATTCTTCTGGAGGAGAAAGTTTAGTAATATCTCTTAGCCACCCTTTTAAATCTGGAGATTTTCTCCAATATCTAACTACTCCATCAGAAATAAAAACAACTAATAATGGAAATACATCTAAAGTTATCAATCTATAAACTACAGAAGTTAAACTAGTTTGAAATCTATTTGATATTTCTTTTATCAAAGATGGGCTAAAAGGTTTATGTTCAATAAAATTTCGAAAAACAACTTCTGGCATTAATAATTCTGAAGCAAAATCATTTGCTTCATATTCTTGTAATCCTCTCTTTGCTTGGTCTTCTACCTTAAACCAATTTAGAGTTTTAGAATTATCTGTGTGAATTTCTAACTTGTCGTGCAAAAAATAATGACCCAATTCGTGAGCCACAACATAGCGAATTCTTTCTGGATAAGGTATTAGTGAATTGACTTTGATTATGGTCTTAGTTTTACCTCGTATTATTTTTCCATCAGCGTTTTTTAAAGGTTCAGAAATAAAAAGTATACCAAAACCACTAACTAAATCTAAGTTTGTAAGTTCTGTTATTTCATCAAAACCAATTTCATTTAGTATTTCTTTAGCCTTGTTCTTTCCTTTGCTATTCGTTTTCAAGTAACTCAATTATTTCAATTAAATTTTGGTCTTTAATTATCTCTTTTATTTCATCAGAACTTAGCTTATCTAATTTATTATATTGTACTACTAATTGATTCTCTTTAATGAGGTTATTCAAATAAGCAATTGGTTTTTCCAACCCTTTATTAATTGCGTCTTGAAAAGATTCAGTAGCCTTTAGTAAAAGGTTTTCATTTTTTTCTTTGTTTACAGATGAACGGAGTTTAAACTTTAGTTGTTTAATTAATTTGTTCTGACGTTCACGATTATCATCTAAATTAACTCCATAATCAGATAAACTTTTGCGAACATCATTTATATCTCCAAAAAGATAATTTTCGGTAATACCTTTATCTATTATTTTTTTAAGCTTATCCATTTTTCTTTTAACTTGATAGTTTTTCTAGAAAGTCTTTTAACAGTATTATTTATCTCTGTAGTATCTGTATCACATAATTCAGCTATTTCTTTTGGCTTATAATAACCAGCTAGCCAACATTCAAATACTTCTATTTCTAATTTATCGGCTCCTTGTTCTCTTAAGGATTTGAGTGCATCTTGTGATATCTCTTTAAAATCTATATCTGGAGGTTCGTCTTTAGTTTCAACTTCGTCTAATTCAATAAATTCATTTACTTCAATTAAATATATTTCTTGCTCTGTAGGTTGTAAATCTTCTTTTTCATTCTTTTTATTTTTTTGCTTTCTAAAGAAATTATATAAATCACTTCTCAATGAACCAAAAATAAAATCATCAAAAGAAGCTTTTTCCTTATCCCAATTTCTAATACCTGTAGAAGCCTTAACCAGAACATTATAACAAAAATCAAGATAATCAAACCCTTCTCTTTCCTTTTCTGATTTATTATAAAAACGAGTTCGAACATAGTTCTCCATCCTATCTAAAAGTTCGTTTAAATCGATAGAATCAAGGTGTTCAAGAATTTCTTTTTTACTCGCTATAGCCATATTTCAATAGAGTATGCTCATTATAATTAAAAAATATCCACGTGAATGGCAAAAAAATAAAACATATGAGCATATACGATTGTAGTAGAGTACTATAGACTGCTCCTTTTTTTATTAGTTATGGCAAAATATAAAAAATTGTGAGCATATACTTATAAATACATAAATATTAATCTTATAAAAATAAAAAAAATGGCAACGAACAAACCTGTTGGAGACAACGCTAGAAAAGGAGCAGTAAAAAAACGCTCACAAGTATTAAACCCAAAAACAAATTTATTTGTAAAAAGAGATACTGAAACTGGTAGATTCATGGATGTAAAAACTTCTGGAGGAAAATTTAAAGGGGTAACAAAAGAAAAATAAGCCCATAGTTCCTCGGGCTTTGTTTGAGGAAATCTATAATAATTAAAATTTTTGAATAATGTATTTAAACAAATTTTCAAAAGATGAAATTAGTATTTGCGAGCAAGATTTATGCTTTACAGCAAAAGGCGAACAGGCAAAAATAATAGGAACAGTTGTAACTGTTGCTTTTGCCTTATTTGCATTGTCAACGTTATTAAAATCATAATTACAAGTGTCCTTAGCAATACAGTAAACTGCTTTAAAAAAAAATCAATATGGAAGAAAAATTTAAACAGAAACAAGTACAGCTTGATGCAGATAGTAGCTCAGGTAAAATTAAAATTGAGAAGCTTTGTTCTCTAATTGAAAAGCATCCTTATAAAGAGGATGTTTATAGAATTTTCGACATAGACAGTATTAAAACTGAGTATATTTCTATAGACTACGTTGACTTAATTTACAAAAAAGTTAATCATTATATCACTAAGTATCGTCGCTATAATATAATAGCACAAACCAAAGATATTGATGTTTACGAAGAAATTATTTCGGGAAGTAACGATACTAATATCATTTTCAATTTTGAAGAATATGTAGATATTGATGAAATTAGAGAAAACCTAAAAACAATTGCCTTATATGATTCTAAAAACACATTTTTAGATGAATATGCAATGACAAAATATGCTAACAATTTATTTAAAATTGGGCAAGCTTCTCTCGCTAACTATAATGTACAGTACTTTAAAGAGATGGCTAAGAATACTGACGGTTATAATAAAGAGAAAAGCTACCGTTTAGTTGAACATGACAATGTAAATTATCTCCGTGGTATAACTTCTACACGCTACTATGAATATGGGATTGATTTCACTTTTGTTGTAGGTATGCTAAGCCTTCATAAAAACATGAAAGCTAATCCTGGTATTGAGTATAAGATAAAAAATGCGGCAATCAGCGAATCAAAACTAGAAATGATTGTTTCAGAAAAGCATATAAAAGACGCAGGTAAATTTGGATACGTATCCACAGCAGTCAAAATTACTACAAATGATTTAGGCACTGGTTCTTTAAATTTTGTAAATGTTATTAATGTAATGCAAAAAGATTCAACTGGATTTTACTTGATACCCAAAAAAGATTCAATTGTTGAGAATAGTTCGTTGGTGATTAATCACAACACCAAGCCAGAAAATGTTTTAACCGCTTTAAAAGACCTAGATGGAATACTTAACACTACAGATAGCTTTATTGAAGAACTTAATGCTGTGAAAACAATTAAAACGCCAGATGAACTTAGAGTTAAAATTCTTACTAAAATACAGTCACCTCGCAGTAGCTTTAAATCTATTAACAAGCTTTCAGATATTTTCGGTAGAAAAATTGATAATGAAGTTAGTAACTTTAAAAAGCTTTTAGAAATGTGTAACAAAGCGGAAGAACTCAATATAGAATATGATTTAAAAGATAAATTGCGTTATATTATTTCAGATATTATTCTTTATGGCAAACACAGAGATAGTTAATATATTAATAACCCAAAATAAAAGCCTCAAATAATTTATAGCATTATGCAATACTCTCAAATACAATTTGGTAAAGATCTATATGATTTAGACTATAATGATTTAGTACAATTCTTCAATACAGAGAAAGAAGAAACATTAAATTTAGAATTTAAATCTTATCCTATACAAGGAAATCCTGCAGATAAAGAAAATGCTGTTTTTAAAGCTATTTGTGGTTTGTTAAACTCTGAAGGCGGCATTGTTATTTGGGGCGCACCTGTTGAGACCAAGGACGCTCTAGGAAATACATCTGCAGTTGGTGCTTTAACTCCATTTGCTACAACCTTAGATAGGGACAGATTAATCAATAAAATGTCAAGCCTTATTATTCCTTTGGCTTTAGGTATAAGAGTTCAAAAACTAAATGCACCTAATGGAGATTCTATTTTTGTTATCGAAGTTGAGAAAAGCAGTCAAAAGCCACATCAATTTAAAAATAATTATTATATAAGATTAGATGGTCAAACCAAAATAGCTCCACATTATTTGATAGAAGCTATGATGAAAAGTTCTGATTTCCCATTAATTAGAGGTCATGTTAGATTAAAGAAAATAGAAACAGATGGGAATAATTATATTCTTTACTTCCGCAAAGTTATTTACAATTCATCAAAATATATTAATGATTTGAACCTAACTTATGGATTAATTTCTGGACCTGGAACTATGATTATAAATAATAATCAATATAATGGTTTTTATAATAACTCGATAGAAATAATTAGTCATGGAAAACCAATATCTGGAGATTTTAGATTGGTAATTCCTTTGAATTTATTAATTCAACACAACAATGAAGTTCAGATAGGTTTGCACTTTGTAGGTCAAAAATCTCCTTCCCGAATGTCCACTTACAAATACACAATTAGCAACCCAACATTAGGAGATGTTTCTGATGAAAATATTCTTATTATCGAAAAAAATGAAAACAAATTATCTTCTGATATAAGTAATGACTCTGACGATGATAAAATAAATTCAATTTTAGATTTATAAATTGTTCCAGAAATCTATAAAATTACTTTCACTAAATAAGCACTATACTGTTTTAATAATTGATTTTCTATTCTCGAACAATAATTTAGAAAACTCTTTAAATCCTTCTTTTTCAATCTTAATTTTCTGGTTCCAATAGCTAATAAGAATTCTGGTAACGCTTCACCGTGTTCGTTATCATAATTATCAACCATACTTTTTAAAAGTGTTTTCATTTTCAAACTACTTTCCTTGCTTAAATCGTAAGCAAAAAACTCTAATTTACCCGCTCTTAAAATTGAAGCTTGAATAATGCCATCATTGAACCTCTGAAAATTGTCAGGTGACAGTAAATTCCTGATGTAATTGGATTGTTTTAATGTTCTCTCTGAATCTATTGGATTATTATAAATGTTATTTAAAACTGTTGAAATAGTAAAATATACTTGAGATTGATATGCTGTAGCCTCCTTAACATCGAAATCCCAAAAAACAAACCCCTTTCGTAAGCTTAATCTTTCACCGTTGAATTTGTTAAGGAAAACATTATTAACTAAGCCCTTTGTTACTCTATTATTTCGGAGAATCTCTAATCGATTTTTAACAAAACTTGCTAATTCTTGATTTAAATCTTCATCAATTTCTGAAATTAATTCCTCTAAGAAGTTCTTTTCATAATCCCAATTTGTATTTCCTTTACGAGGTGAACAGGTTACATCTTCTACACTTACAATTGGATAAGTTTGACCTCCATCTTTTCCTTGACTAAGATTACTTTTTGTAGTCCTTCCATAATCACTAGAACTAGTTCTGAAAATATTTATAAAATATATAATGCTTAATTTATTATAATCACGTAATACTCTGCTTAAATGTAAATAATGTCTTCCAGTGACTATAGATGAACCTACTACGATTGCACTACCATTTTGATTTTTTACTTTTTGAATATCATCAATAGATATTAACTCTGGGTTTAACTTAAAACTAACATTATCCTTAATGAAATTTGCTAATATTTCCGAACCTTCATCATTTAAAAAAATAATATATTTACTATTTGCAGGTATATATGTGTTTATTTTTCTTTCTAGTTTTTCTTTAAATTTTTTTGATGCATTTTTACTTTTAAGAAGTTCAAGTAATCTTGAAGAGTCTATATATACCTCATAATTACCTAGGTTGTCAACCGTATCTCGATAATAAGTCTTGAATATGTTATCTTTCTCTTTCTTTGCACGATGTCTATGCATAAATGGACTTAAATATTTTGGAGCATCGATCTTTTTTAATGTAACATTTTTAACCTTCGGTTGTACCGTTAGGAATACATCGCTATTTATTTCTATTGGACGCGAGAATTTTTTACATAGTTTGCAATTATCGTAATCTGGATAAGTTTCAAAAATGTCAAAACCATTTTTAAAATTATTTAAGTCCTTAGTAAGATCGCACACAATATTTTCTTCGTGTTGCAAAAATTTTTTCTTCTTTCCAAGAAAGAATAATACAATTATTTGGTCTCTTTTAGCTAATCGCTTTTTTATTAATCTATCAATAATATTACCTGAAGTTGAAGATGATATTATAACCAGTGAATCTCTTTTAAAACTTGAGTTCTTCTTTTCAAAAACATTATAAGATTCAAAACTGTTTATTGGAATTGAATCAAAATCTTCACCAAATCGTCTTTTGATCTCAAAAATAGCAAATGGTAAAACGTTAATTGATGACGTATCACAATAAATAGATGATGCTTTATCAAATCTCTCTAAAAGTTGGATTGCTATAAAAAATATCTCAGCTGAATTTATTAAGACATTTCCTGTTCTAATAAATTTTTCACTATGTTTTTTTGAAGGAAATACAAAATGATGGTCAGGTGAAGATTCAACTAAACCACCTCTATTTCTGAAAATTTTAGTCGCACCATGCCTCTCTAAATATTTAAAGAAATCTATTAAGGAACTTTTTAAAAACCTTTCTATATCTTTTCCATTACAAAGAGAATACTCCCCTTTGACACCAAATTGATATACTGAACAAGATTCTTCATAGTATTTCTCATTAAATCCTGGGACTCTTCTAAATGTCTCATATATGTCTTTATTAAAATAGTCTTTAATTTCAGAACTACTATATGCAGGTAGAATAATGATTAACTTATCCGTTAATAAATGTGATTGGAAATAAGATTCTAATTCATCAATCAGATTTTTATGCCTTGGATACTTTCTTTGGTTAACAAAAACAACTGTTATAGATTCAGTTTTTTTGAGATTTATATTATCTATATATTGAAAAATGAAAAAATCATTCATAGGCCTAAAGGATAAATAATTGAGATTAAAGTTCCTTCGGCATTTTTATGTTTAGTAAATTCTTGAGAGTTACTATTCCAATCATTCAATATAATTTCTTCAGGAGAATTAGCTTTGATATATCTACTATTTCGCATATCTCGGAAAACATCAACCCTTCCAGTTTTTATTCTTAAAAAACCCTTTTCATCTATTGTTTCAAGTACTCTATTTAAGCCTAAACCCTTATTTTTTTTATTAATTCCAATTGAAGATGTATTATGTTTGAACAAGCATTTTTTTATAGACTCTACTTCTTCTTTTAAAGTTATAGAATCCAAATCATTAATTTTCTCAAAGCGTTTTGTTAATCCAGGTCCACTGTCTATTACAGATATTTCAAAAAGATATAATTCACTTATATCATTCAAAGGTAAACCAGAATCAAAATAATTTATTAAGCCAATATTTTTTTTATAATCCCTTTTATAATTTTTTAATGTCCTCTTGTGGAACTTAAAATAAACAGACCTAATATTTGGATAAAGATTATTTCCATTTATATCTGTTCTCGCATGTTCATCAGTATTTAAAAATAATTCATGTGTGATTTTCGCAAAGTCTTCCATTACTGGTCTAATAGACCGTCGAAACATTTCCTTATTAAAATAATTTCCTATTTTTTCAAATACAGAATATAGGTTAAAATCAAGAACCTCTTCTGACACGACCGTTTTGTCTAATTCATAAAGGAATCTTGAATAACCTCTTTTACTCAAGTCATGATCAAAGCAATAAATTGGTATTGATTCATTACTTTTTAATTCAAGATATTCCATTTTGTTGAAATAATCTTGGCTTAACTTTTTCAACTTATTCCTTATGTTGATTCCACCCTCATTTAAAACTTGTTTTTCCCAGCAGAGTACTATAGTTGGATAAACAAATTCTTGTTTTAAATACTCACTAAACTCTTCTGCTTCATTTACGGGCAAATGTAAATTTCCAGAATTATTTTTTCTCAACCAAGTTGAAACAAACTGTAAAAAAGAAGCTAATACACTAAAATCTGACTGAAGAATTTTTTTAGGTAATTTAATGTCAATTGTTTTTTCTTTTTCATGACTAAACAATTCATCATATAATGTTTCTATATAATCTAGAGTTACATTTTGCTTAATATATATTGTCAATTAATATTTATTTAAATAGTTTTTATAAAGATAGATAATTTTATCAATTAATCCCATTCCACACACATTCCACTACGCTCCTATCGTCGCTTCGTAAAAAGAGTGTTCCATTAACATCGTAGAGAAAAATATGTCAAGAAAAAAATAAAGAAAGTATGTATTTAACTTTCGCTTTTTATTAAATCGAGGTATGAAGATTCATGAACTCAATAATATAAAATAGAGCTGCTATCCTATAATTCTCAATCCACCTCATTTCCACCAACGCTACTTCGGGTCTAGTTCGGGTCTCCTTCGGGTTTACTTCGGGTATAGTTCGGGTGAGTTCGGGTGTATTCGGGTGCAAACACTTTTTTTTACGTTTATACATTTTTATCATATTCTTATAAGGTATTCGGCTGTTAATGAGAATAATATAATGCGATAGATTATTTTCTATGTAATTTTATCATATCTGTAGTGATTCGTGTATATTACTGATAATCATACAATTAATACAACGTTTCAATTAAAAAATGTTTTTATACATTTGAGAATATAATCTATACTTGTGGTATTCGCGGTGCCATCAGTCTGGAGTATTTAAATCCTAATAGTCTTTCATAATCCCTGGGCATAAATAACCCAATAACAGGATCAGGCCCAAGTCTATATCCTTAATATGAACCTAAGTTACTGTAAAACATATTTGCCTTTTGCAGCAACTTGTAAAACCTTTTATTATGGCAAGAAACAATTCATTTGTAAAATTAGATGGTACCCTAGACGGACTAACTTTTTACAGAAAAAACGGACAGAATTTGGTGAAAACCCAAAGCAGAATTAGTAAAAAACGCATCATGAACGATCCTGCGTTTAAACGTACACGTGAAAACATGATGGAGTTCTCTGGTGCTTCTAAAGCTGGTAAAGCCTTTAGAGATGGCTTCGCCAACATGGTAAAACTTATGGGAGATCCCTATATAAGTTCTCGCCTAAGTGGTATAATGAGACGAATAATCAGCGGTGGTGCAGGTAAACGTGGAGAACGTGACATAGATCTGGTCAGCATGAGAGACATCCTTAAAGGCTTCGAGTTTAATAATAAACTCCCGTTTAAAAGTATCTTTTATGCACCTTATGCACTTCCTAATATCAATGCATCACGTGATATCATAGACTGGTTAGTCACAGATTTCGATACAGATGCTTTTATTACAGCTCCAGAGGGTGCTACACATTTTAAACTGGTGTTAGCTACTGGCTATGTAAGCAATTACGAGTACGTACCTGTGATGCGCAGCTACGAGCCAGATGAGGATACCGTTAATGGTAATGGTGGTACTGCTTATAGTGCACCAATCCCGCTTGGTGGTATGGTAGGTAGTGACATTGCATTAGAGGTAGATGTATCATCTCTTGGTGCCATACCTGCTAGCTCGGCTGTATTTGTTGGTATTGGTATTGTATTCTACCAAGATATTAATGGAGACTTATACGAGTTTGCACAAGGCAATACCATGATGGTATCTGTTACAGGATAAGTATCTTTTCTTAATCCAAAACCACCCTACTCTGGCAGCTTGATAAATCTTCTAGAGTAGGGTTTTTTATATGCGCTTGTCAGTGCGAGTGTAACTATCGTTTGACTATTATAAAGAAACATAGCAAACTCATTCAAGGAACTTTTTAACCTTCATTCTCCAAAACCTATTGAATATATTTTTGTCACGCCTTCTCACCATCGTGTTCATCATGCCACAAATGAAGACTATATTGATAAAAATTTCGGTTCCACCTTAATTATATGGGATCGCCTATTTGGTACTTTTAAAGCCGAAAAAGAGCAAGCGATTTATGGTATAACAAAGCCAGTGAACTCATTTAACCCTGTGTATTTGGTATTTCATGCTTGGGGTGATTTATTTGTAGATATTTGGAAGCGTCCTAAAATGACTTTTAAGATCCTTTTTGGAAGTCCAACTGTTTGGGAACGTGAGCAAATGAAACAAACGAAGACAAAAAAACGCCTTACCAATTAGATAAGACGTTTTAATCTATTATTTAGCATCGTTGTTTTAAACGATTTCTACCAATTCGAGTTCAAACTCAAGATCTTGTCCTGCTAAGGGATGATTGGCATCTACGATAATATGGTATAGCCTTCCTAAAAATAAACTAGTAAATTGTGGCTGACTAAAGATTTTGAAGGCTAACATCTTTTAACACCTCTTGTTCTACGTCTTTATTTTGGTTGTTATGAATTACAGAGACATCACCTGTGCTTTCGAAAACAACAGCTTTTACTTCGTTAAAACTATGAACATTAGCTTCTCTCAGTTTAGCAATTAAATCGTCTTCACCTACATTACATTCTTTTAGTTTGTTGTACAGAATTTTACCATTCCACATAATAATCTGAGGTTTATTGGTAAATAATTTCTGAAACGCTTTACTATGACGTACCATGTATGAGAATAAGGTTTGAAAGCTTATGATTACTAATAATGCAATACCTCCCTTTATCAATGAGTAATCACTATTAAGAATGATTGAAGCTAATATAGAACCGATGGCAATAGTTGAAGCAAAATCGAAACTAGACATTTTTGCAAAGGTTCTTAAACCAAAAATTCGGGTTAGTATAATTGTTATTATAAATATTCCAAATACGGAAGCTGTAAGCCAAAATATTTCTTGTAAAGTCATGATTATAATTTAGTTGTTTTAATCAAAATTAGAGAAACACGAACTCTATCGGTAATCCATATCACAAAAAACCTAACTCATTTCAATAATCTAAAACACTCCTATTAAAAGAGTTAAGAAAAACATTGTATGAGTAATTCACATTACTATTAGTACTATAGTTTTGATTACACGTGATTTGATAATCACCATTCAGGATTAAAAACTAATGTTTTAAACAATAACTTATGAAAACTGCAGAACCGATTACGGATTTAAAACGACAAGATGATATTGAGAGTGCCTACAAAGATTTTATTTTGACACAAAAACATCCATGTATTATGGCTAAAACAGTTTTTATGACGGATGCATATCACTTAAATGTATATGCTGACTTTGATTGTGATAGTGCTATAAAACTTTTAAACGATTTAGGAGATTATATTGAAGCGTATGACTTTGAGTCTAATGATTTCGAAAGTTTTTTGGCAGTATTTCCAGATATTAATTTTGAATCAGAGTTAGAGTTTGAAAATGGTTTATGGGCTATGCTTCAACAGCTACATGACTTTGATGATTGTGATTGGGATAGCACAGTAAGTGATGATCCTCATGATGCAAAATTTAGTTTTAGCATTAAAGGCAAAGCTTTTTATATTGTAGGTTTACACCCTAATAGCAGTAGAAAAGCCAGACAAAGTCCATACACCACACTGGTATTTAATTTGCATTGGCAGTTTGAAAAATTACGTGAAATGGGAACTTATAAACGTGTAAAAAAACGTATTAGGAAACGTGACAAAAAATTACAAGGTACTATAAATCCTGTACTGAAGGATTATGGAAGTGACACTGAAGCTAAACAATATAGTGGAAGACAGGTAGGTGATGTATGGAAATGTCCTTTTTTATCAAAAACACAAACTTCATGAGTAATTTACAAATAATACCACCTCAAAGCGGAAGTGCCTTTAAGCTTAACAAAGGTCAAAAATTAACAGTTATAGATCCAGAAGGTCAGCAGGTTAGTGACATGGTGCTATTTAATACTGACGATTTAAGAGAAAAACTAAGTTCTGGTAAAACCTTAGATTTTGAAGCTTCTCTGTTAATCACTAAAGGTCATTACTTATGGAGTAACCGTTCTCGAAAAATGATGCACATCATTGAGGACACCAATGGCAGAAATGATTTTTTACTTGCTCCTTGTAGCATTGAAACCTTTAGAATTCTTTATAATCACAAAGGCGATCATCCAAGTTGTTTAAATAATTTGTATACCAATTTAGCTCCTTATGGTATTGGAATAGATGATATACCTACAGCTTTTAACCTTTTTATGAATGTTCAGTTTGATACTGACGGACAGCTTTCTGTAGAACCACCAAGTTCTAGAGCTGGTGATTATGTTACCCTTAAAGCTGAGATGGATTTACTGGTCTGTTTAACAGCCTGTTCTGCGGAAGACAGTAATGGTGGCAAGTTTAAGCCAATACATTATAAAATTGAATACAACTAAAGTAATGAAACCTAAACCTGTTAGTTTAACTTATGTTTTTTTCGATTACTTTATTAATTTAGCCATTTACTCAACAAAAAAACGCCTTACCAATTAGATAAGACGTTTTAATCTATTATTAAGCATCGTTGTTTTAAACGATTTCTACCAACTCAAGTTCAAACTCAAGATCTTGTCCTGCTAACGGATGATTGGCATCTACAATGATATGGTCGTCATTTACTTCTGCCACACGTAAGCGTTGCTCAGAACCATCTGGTCTTGACGCTACCAGTTCCATACCTTGTTTTGGTTCTATGGTCTCCGGAAGATTATCGTTTGGTACTTTTTGAAACAGCTCGGCATTGACCTCACCATATGCTTCTTTTTTGTCTATAGTAATGGTTTTCTTTTCGTTAACCTCCATGTCTAAAAGTCCTTTTTCAAATCCTGGGATAAGTTGTCCTTTACCAAGTTCTACATGTAATGGCTCTCTTTCCAATGAACTGTCAAACACCTGACCGTTAGTTAATTTACCTGTATAATGTACTTTTACAACATCATGTTCCTTTACTTTACTCATAATTTTCTATTTATAATGTTATTTTAATAATTCCGCAAAGGTACAAGGTATAAGATGGTTAAAAGAACAAATTTGAGAAAATTGGGTTTTTGCTCTTGTGACTTCTATTTTTGAATTTAGAATCTGTATGCTGAAAACGTTTAGCAATATGATTTAGGCTTCCATTACCAAATGGTCTCTTTTCAATCCTAAGGCAAATACATCTGCTTTGATGGCTTCTTCCATTTCAGGTGGTCCACACAAATAAACATACTTAGAAGTGTCGAGGTTTTGCTGTTTTAAATACGCTATATCTATATGTCCATGATGGTAGGCGTCATTATGTTCTTCTGAAAGATTAAAAGATACGTTTTGACCAAGCCAACTTTCGAGATTAGATTTATAGATGATATCCTGTTCCGTTTTGTTTGAAAACAATAAGCGGTTATCATCGAGCCTATCATTTTGCTTTAAGTTTTTTAAAATGGATATAAATGGCGTTATGCCAGCACCACCAGCAATAAATGTCCCAGGACCTTTGTAATTTATAGCGCCCCAGGAATCTCCAATAATGAGCGTATCCCCTACTTTTAAACTTCCTAATTCTTCAGTAACACCATTGTGCGAAGGATACATTTTAATTGTAAATTCTAATTCTTTATCGTCTGGTAAACTCGTAAATGTAAAAGGTCGCTTTTTACTTTTATAACCGTCTTTGTCGATTGCCATTTCTGTAGCCTGACCAGGCGTGAATGTAAAACCTTCGGGTTTATCGGTTATCAATCTAAGGACATTGTGAGTGACTAACTCTATTTTTCGTAATGTAATGTTGTGATTCACGGTGTTTATGTATTTAGTATTAACTCGTTATCATTTAGTTTCCTCTAATAAGATAAACTAAAATAGATGCTTCTTTGTTAAAATTTTGTTTAACTTTTAGAATAACTCTGTATACGACACGGGTTTGTAAGTTGCGACAAACATCATCTTAACCCTCTCGTCGCAGGACTTCTAAAGGCGAACTTCGCAATACGGTTTGTATATTACTTAAGCCAATGCCCAAAACCAATACGGTAATACCTGGTACAAAGATTAAAAAAGGTATTGCAGATGGTGCAAATGGTTCATTAAATACAAACAAGGCTAAACTAAGACTACTTAATAAAGCGAGAACAATACCTACAAGACTTCCCAGCAGTCCTAAAAAAACGTATTCAAGTGCCGAAATTTTTAGGATCTGTTTATTGGTTGCACCTAAGGTTCGTAGCAGTACACTTTCTTTAATGCGCTGATATTTGCTGGTTCTTACCGAACCTATCAAGACAATGATTCCTGTAAGAATGCTAAAAAATGCCATAAAATTGATAATCCATGATACTTTGTCTAAGATATCTTCAACGATGGTATACACCTGTCTCAAATCAATAACTATCACATTCGGAAACTTGTCCACCAAATCCCGTTGTAGGCTTGCTGAAAGATCTTCATTAGGTACAGCAGTAGTCATCACGTTGAACTGTGGTGCATTTTCTAATACACCTTCCGGAAAAACGATAGAAAAATTAAGTTGTAATTGTCCCCAATCTACTTTACGAATGCTCCCAACTTTAGTTTCCATGAGCACGCCTTGCACATTAAAGACTACTGCATCTCCAATTTCGAGATTGGCATCTGCGGCAAGATTATCTGAAATAGAAATCACAACAGCATCTCCAGTCTTTTGTTCTGGTTGCCATGAACCTGCAATCACTTCTTCCGAATCTGTCAGCGAATCGCGATAGGTGGTTCTAAATTCGTGATTCAAAATCCAGCCTCTCACCTGTCGCGTACTATCCTGACGTAAGTCGTTTATCAGTTGATCTTTTAAACGATGCATACGCATAGTCACTAAAGGAATATCATCAACAATTGGTAAGGCTTTTGCTTTGATAGCTTTAGCAACAGCTTCACGTTGTTCACTTTGCACATCTAAAATAATCATATTGGCATTTGCACTGGTCTGACCGACTTCAGTTTTTGCCAGTAAAATGTCTTTGGTAAAATATAAGGTGCTAATTAAAAACGTTCCTAAACCTATCGCGACGACCAAAACAACGGTCTGATTATTTGGTCTGAATAAGTTAAGTAAACTTTGACGGCTTGTAAAACCCCATCGCTTTGGAAAAAATTTACGAATGCTTTTCATGCATAGTGTTGCAACTCCTGCTAAAACAGCAAAAGTGAAGAGTGTTCCTAACACAAAGCTCATAGCATAGATCAAGTTACCTAATAGCCAAGATGAAAATAGAAAAAGAAACAGCAAGAT
>JAAEZL010000039.1:14769-27522 GCA_018222875.1 Algicola sp. | reverse complement strand
CTGATGCACAAGAGTTTTATGCAATTCATAAGGAGAGACCATTCTTTGGAGAGTTGGTTGAATATATGACTCGCGGACCAATTGTAGCTGCAATCTTAGAAAAAGATAATGCTGTAGAAGATTTTAGAACCTTAATTGGTGCTACTAATCCTGCTGAAGCTGCTGAAGGAACTATTCGCAAGTTGTATGCTGCATCAATTGGAGAAAATGCAGTTCATGGAAGTGATAGTGATGAAAACGCAGCGATTGAAGGTGCTTTTCATTTTTCAGGAAGAGAGATGTTTTAATTACCATTAAACTCATACATAATAAAAAGCGCAACTCATTTTGAGTTGCGCTTTTTTTAGGCCTTTGCTTTAACTATTACAATTCATCCATAAAAAATTACAATTCAGTAATTCACTTTTTATAAATCCCTGCATCTATTGGATATTTGTCTCATCAACATTAAACCATTAGAATCATGAACACACTAACCAAAATTTTAGTTGTATTATTTTTAAGTCATTCTGTAATGAATGCACAAGATTTAAACGGACAGGAAATTACCGTTGTCATTGAAAACCTTAATAGTGATAAAGGACATGTTTACATTTCATTGTATAACACTGAAACCTCATTCTTAGATAAAGGTTTTAAGTCCACCATGAGTCGCATTGAAAATAATAGCTGCACCATTACATTTGAAAATATCCCAAATGGGATTTATGCCATTTCTTTCTTTCACGATGAAAATGAGAACAAAAAAATGGATTCTAATTTTTTAGGAATTCCCAAAGAAGACTATGGCTGCTCTAATAATGCCAGAGGTTTTATGGGACCACCGAAATGGGAAGACGCAAAATTTGAAATCAATAACACATCAATAACACAAACTATAAAACTTTAAAACATAAACACATGAAAAATTTAATAATTATCGCAATAGTATTAGTTTCTGGAGTGGTTACTGCTCAAACTAATTTTGAAAAAGGCATGCAAAAAGCATTCTCATTATGGGAACAAGGAAACTTAGATGAAGCCGAAAATATGTTTGAACGTATTTCAAACGCTGAAACAGATCAGTGGTTACCTCATTACTACATCGCTCAAATCAATAGCTTGAAAAGTTGGAATGAGAAAGATGAAGTAAAGTTAAAATCTCAATTAGATAAAGCTCAGGAACATCTTAATTCTGCAATGGCTATTAGTAAAGATAATCCTGAACTTATGGTGTTACAGGCACATGTATTTACAAATTGGGTAGCTTTTGACGGAATGACCTATGGCATGAAATACTCCGGAAAAATCTCAGAATTATACAGTAAAGCTTATGCTATGGCACCAGAAAACCCTAGAGTTGTTTTTAGTAAAGCCGAATGGGGAATGGGAAGTGCTAAATACTTCGGACAAGACACGAAGCCGTTTTGTGCAGAGATAGAAAAATCTATAGAACTTTTTGCTAACTTTAAAGCTGAAAGTGAATTTCACCCTAATTGGGGAAAACAACGTGCAGAACAAGTTATGCAATCTTGTAAAGACTAAATTATTATGACAAAATCGACTAAAAATATCGTTATCACAATTATCATAGGATGTGTTGTATTCGTTATTGGTAATTTTCTCTCAGGAGGATTTGATTTTAAATCGGTCAATGATTTTTTAGTTGATTTCGGACTCTATCAACTGTATTCTTTTGTTCTCGGATATTCAAACATGGCGTTTTTTGATTACATGGAGCGTCGAAGCTGGAAAAAAGGAGATACAATTAAACGAATTTTGGTTGGAATCGCAGGATGCACAATCATTACCTTAATAGGCTTGTTTTTTCTAAGAGCATTTGTTTCAGTTATTATTTACGATGTTCCTTTTGATAGGTTCCTTCAGAATGAAACATGGAGAGGTTACTCTTTCGGTTTATGGATTACATTAACGATTGTCTCTGTTTTTCATGTTATCTTTTTCTATAACCGATACCAGAAAAATAAAATTAAAGAGCAAAAGGTGATTGCAGGAGCAGCAAGCGCAAAGTTTGATGCTTTAAAAAATCAATTAGATCCACATTTTTTATTCAATAGCTTAAATGTGCTAACCAGTTTAATTGAAGAAAATCCGAAGAATGCTCAAAAGTTTACAACATCCTTATCAAAAGTATATCGCTATGTTTTAGAACAAAAGAATAAAGATCTGATTACAGTTGATGAAGAATTAGATTTTGCCAAAACCTACATGTCGCTATTAAAAATGCGTTTTGAGGACAGCATTATTTTCGAAATACCAGACAGAGCATTAAATCCTGAAAGTAAAGTTGTACCATTATCATTGCAGTTGCTTTTAGAAAACGCTGTAAAGCATAATATGGTGACAAGTAGCAAGCCTCTGCACATTAAAATTTATGAATCTGAAGGCATGCTCGTCGTAGAGAATAACCTTCAGCCAAAACAAATCGTAAAAAAGAGCAGTGGCGTAGGTCTTGAAAATATCAAACAACGCTACAACTTATTATTTGCAGTAGCAATACCAATGCTTACAAAACAAGTATCAATTATGAGAGCAATAGAACCAAAATCGAATTTTGACGATAGATATGTAAGAGCACGTAAACGTGTTGAAGAACTAAAAGAATTTTATTACAGTTTAATCTCCTACTGTCTGGTCATCCCATTTTTAATTTTCATCTGGTTTCGCTATACGCCACATACCATACAATGGTTCTGGTTTCCAATGTTAGGTTGGGGAATGGGATTAGCATTTCACGCCTATAAAGTCTTTGTAAACGATGGAGTCTTAGGAAATGGATGGGAAAAACGTAAAATTGAAAAATTTATGCGTGAAGAAGAAAATGAACAACGTTGGAATTAAAATTTAAATATCATGGAACGACATAAAGACTATAAAACTTTAGCAAACGCTGAAAATAAATTTCTCAGAGAAGAAGCTTATTTGCGAGCTCAAAAAAAAGTAAAAGCACTCATGGGATTTTATTGGCACCTGGCATCTTATGTGATTGTCAATATAATGATCATCATTTTAGTGGTTTCAAATGGAGGACGACTCTTTAGTTTCGGTACTTTTGCAACAGCAATTTTTTGGGGAATCGGACTCTTTTTTCACTTTTTAGGTGTGTTCGGACCAGACTTTTTGTTTGGTAAGAACTGGGAAAAGCGGAAAGTAGAAGAGTATATGGAAAAAGAGCGTCAGCGTTGGGAATAATCATGAAAAATATTAGCAATATGAAATCAAATGAAGACGAAAAAAAACATATAATTAATGCTGAAAATAAAGTTAGGCGCCTAAAAATATTTTACCTGCACATGGCTTTGTATATTGTGGTTGTGGCTCTTATTTCACTTAATTTTTATGTCATGGAAGATGGACCTTATACAGGTAATATTACAGCATTAAATAGTATTGTTTTAGTGTTATGGACACTCTTCATTAGTATACATGCATGGAGCGTTTTTAGAAGACGTTCGTTGTTTAAGAAGAGTTGGGAAGATAAGAAAACAGAGGAATTTCTGAAGGAAAAAGAAGAAGAAACAACCATTTGGGAATAAAACCTTTTCCATAAAATTATAAATTTATCAGAATGAATGTCATTATAATAGAAGACGAAAAACCATCAGCACGACGACTGCAACGTATGCTGACAGAATTACAAATGGAAGCAGAAACAATGCTGCATTCTGTTGAAGAGTCTATTGCCTGGTTTCAAAATAACGAGCATCCAGATTTAATTTTTCTGGACATTCAACTTAGTGATGGATTGTCGTTTGAAATTTTTGAAGCTATAGATATCAATTCCGCAGTAATTTTTACAACAGCTTATGATGAATATGCTTTACAGGCCTTCAAACTCAATAGTATTGATTATTTACTTAAACCAATTGATGAAGAAGATCTGGCCAAAGCAGTTTCAAAATATAAAGAACGTGCACCCAAGGAGAAATCTGTGACTCTGGATTTTAACGATATAAAGAAACTGCTGGTAAATCCTATTGAACGTGAGTATAAAAAGCGGTTTTCTGTAAAAGTTGGCCAGCATTTAAAACTTATAAATATTGACGACATTGAATGTTTTTACAGCGAAAATAAAGGGACTTATGCTTACACTTCTGAAGGTCGAAATTATTTGCTGGATACTACTTTAGAGCAGCTGGAAGATGAGTTAGAACCTCATAAATTTTTCAGAATTAGTCGTAAGTTTTTTGTGAATGTAAATGCTATTAATGATATGGTGAGTTATACAAATTCAAGATTGCAAATAAAACTGAATACGTTTAAGGAGCAAGAAATTATTGTGGCCAGAGAACGTGTAAAAGAATTTAAAGACTGGCTGACTTAAAAAATATCGAAAATATCTCCAAGTGAATCATCTAAACCATCAATTAAACTCTCGGTTCCAGAAAATAAACTACTTAAACCAACATCGAGAAACAAATCAAGCAAGAGTAAATCTGTTAAATCGGTAAGCCAATAGGTATCCGACTTTTTCTTTGCTTCCTTTTTCCATTCAGTATATTGTTGCTGTTTTTTTTGTTCAATAAGTATGGGTTTGTTGGTTGTTGACCTTTCAAGCATATCGTCATAAGCTTTTCTTTTTTCTGGATTAGATAAAATATCAAAACCTTCAACTAGTAGATTAAAATGAGCTTTCGCACCTTCAGATTTGTTTTTATCAGGATGATATAAGGCTATTTCTCTTCTGAACGCTTTCTTAATCGTGTCTAAATCTGCCGATGTGTCGATCTTTAAAACCGTATAATAGTTTACTAATTCCATAACCTATAGATGTTTACTATAAGTCAACGCAAAACAAAAATTGTTACACCTTTAAAAGAAATTACTTCTCAATGCGATTATCGTCAAAAGACGAAGGCAATAAATTAGGAATCAGTTTTGCAAAAATGGGTAATAAAATAGCACCTCCTGGAAGTAGGAAAATCGCTAAACTAGGAATGGTTTTTAGCACGTCAATAAGTTGGGCCTGAAGTTTTTTCTGTTCTTCTTTACTTAAATCAGTATGTGTTGCTTTGGTTAAGAGTAGCATTAACTCTCTACTCTGTTGCACTTCTTTTACAATACGTTTACTATTTCGCCTAATTAATTTAGTGACGAGTTGTGAGGAGTTTTCGTAAAAGTTTGATATCGGATTTTTTTGCTGAAATAAGAGCACTTCCTTTTTGTGTGCTGTATGAAAATTAAAAACACATACAATGGAATCCTGAATTTCGCTGGCTTCCATTTCAAGACGTTTTGCCAGTTGCATCAAAAACTGATATTCTGTTTTTTCGAGAATTTCATCGTCCCAAATAGACAAGCACATGAGATCGACGAGGTATTTTTTTTCAGTATCAGTTATAGAATAATCAATATCATAAATCAAATCTTCTATGTCAACATCATAATCTGGAATTGATGTTGAAGCTTCAATCACATCAATAATCTGCTTGTCGTAATCGGTAATTTTACTTTTAGAATTAAGCGATTGATACAAAGTGCCAATGATGATACTTTCGAGGTTTGCAGCATAAGATTTAGAATCTATCGTTTCTGATAAAAACCGATCAAACGTTAATACATCTACAAACAATAAAGAATTGGTAATTGATTTGTTAAAACTTCTGGTAATAATGTTATCATCTATCTGAACTCTGTCATGAACTAAGCGTTCTAACATTGACGATTCACTCTTACCAATGAATAACTTGTCCCAAAGTGATAAATCGGATACCTCAAGCGATTTATAAAAACTTAGTAATGTTGTTATAAATGCATCTGTTTTAACGTCTCCCTTTCTAAAAAAATAGATGTGATATAATCCGGTTATGAGGTTAATCTTAGCCAGTTCATCTTCAGAATAGGTTAAGGTTCTATCAACCTTATCGGTTATGTTTACGTTTACACCATATATAAATCCGTAATCCTTCAAGCACGTGTACAAGCTATGGTAATTCTCAAATGGAATTCCTTTTTTAGAAATTTGTGAACAAAATTTTTCTATCCAGCCAGCAGTAGATGGATTCATACTTCAGTTTTAAAGACGTTGCAAAGTTAATTTTTTATCTGTTCTATCAACGATTTTATTTTGTTAACAAAACTTTAACAAAACTGCGCTTGTAGTATTTGCGTATGTGTTAGCAGAAACAAATTAATAATTAACAAAAACCTCATTATTATGAAAAAATCAAAAATCTTAATTGGAGCTGCACTTATCGCAATTGCTGGCTTTATCGCAATTGCAGCAGATCATATCGATGCTCCTGCCGTTGCTGGTGGTACAAGTGATATCACAGACATCTACGGATTTCAAGGGCAGGACACAGACAACATTGTTTTTGTCGCCAATGTTCAAGGACTTATCAGTCCGGCAAACACATCCACAGCAGCATTTGATGAAAATGTATTGTTCGAATTTAACATAGATAACGATGGCGATGCTATTGAAGACTTAGTTATTCAAGCGACTGCCAGAGATGGTAAAATGTATTTCTTTGGTCCAACTGCACCTTCGCAATCAGGATTAAACAGTACAATTGTTACCACAGCGACTACAAATTCTGTAGATATTACATCTTATGGAAGTAGTGCTATTGTAGAATCAAACAACGGAATGCGCTTTTTTGCAGGACCAAGAGATGATCCTTTCTTTATGGACTTCGTTCGTTACACACAAATTGTTACACCTGGTGACGATGATGGTGATGGCATGGAAGAAGGTGCTTTTTTACCAGCAGGAACAGGTGATGGTTTTGCATCAGATACGTTTGCAGGTACCAATGTACTTTCAATAGTTGTTGAATTACCAAAATCAATGGTTGGTAGTGGTGACTCTGTGAACCTTTGGGTAGAATCAAAAAGAAAGCAATAAAAACATGAATCTCTTAAAAACAAAAATTATGAAACTTAATAATATAAAATTAATAGTAATCGCAATGTTAGTATCGTTTACAGCATATAACTGTAGTAATGATGACGATAATAGCTTTACACCAATGCAGCAAACATTACCAGATTTTAGTGGTACGTATGTGCAAGAAGACCAAATGGGACGACCAGCAATAAATACAGTATTTGTATCCTCTGCTGATAAAAATACATTTAATGTAACAGTGCCATCAAATCAAAATGCTGCTTTTCAAACAAAATTTCAAGATAAATTAGAAGCTTTAAATCCAGCTCATGCAGATCCTATGTACACAAATGCTTTAGGGTTTAATGCTGCAGAATTTACTGGAGCGTTATCTACCGATTTGTTAACTGTGTCTTTAAATGGAACTACAACATTTTTCGACGGAACAAATGTGTTAACAGGTCGTGCTTTAGCTGACGATGTAATTTCAACAGAATTACTTTTAATCTTTGGCGGTCCGACTGGAGCTGACAATCCAGGATTAACAGATGATAATGTAAGCTCGAATGATAAAGCATTCTCAGCTTCATTCCCTTACCTGGCTTCGCCATGGTAGATTGATTATTTATACTCCATAAACAGGAATTTAAAACTCTTGTTTATGGATTGTATTAACAAAAAACACTCACTCAAAACCACTAATTATGAACTCTAAATATAACATACTACTCATAGCTGTTGCATTCATCTTGTTTACAAATTGTAAAGAAGAGATGGCAACACAAATTACAAATGTTAATGACTACGATGCGTACTTAAACGTTTCAGATAATGAAGCTCTAGAACGTGCTAAACAAAATGAACTATTTTGGTCTCAGAAATTAAAGCAAACACCAAATCAATTTCCATATAAAGGGAAATTAGCGACAACCTATTCAAATTATTTTTCAGCAACAGGGCAAGTTGAATACCTAAAAAAAGCTGAAGATTATTTATTAGAAGTGAATGAAATCACGAGGTACAATAATGTATCCTACCTTAAAAGTCTGGCCTATAACTACATTTCTCAGCATAAATTCAAAGAAGCACTTACAACTTTAACCAAAGCAGAACTCATAGGAGAAGATCTTCAGGACACCAGAAAAATGCTGTTTGATGTATACCTTGAACTTGGTAATTATGAAATGGCACATACCTACTTAAATACTTTTGAGAATTTTAGCGATTTCGATTACCTCATTCGATTATCTAAATGGAGTGATCATAAAGGTGATTTAGAATCGGCTATTAAATACATGGAAAAAGCGCTTAGCATTGCTGAAGCTTCTAATCTTTCACCTCTTAAACAATGGTCGTATACCAATATTGCTGATTTTTATGGACATGCAGGCGATATTAAAACGTCTTACGAATATTACTTAAAAGCATTAGCCTTAGATCCAAATGATGCTTATGCTAAAAAAGGAATTGCTTGGATTGTTTATTCCTATGAAGATAATCCAGAGGAAGCCTTACGAATTTTAAACGCAGTAACAGATACCTTTTTTGCTCCAGATTACTTCTTGTTAAAAGCTGAAATTGCTGAATATATAGGCAATGAAAACATGGTTGAAGAGCAATTAGAGCTTTACAAGAATGCCATGCAAAATGAAGCTTATGGTGACATGTACAACAAATATAATGTGTTGCTTTACGCTGAAACCAATACAGAAAAAGCTATATCTATAGCTAAAGCAGAAGTTGAAAACAGACCTACACCACAATCGTATGACTTACTGGCCTGGACTTATTTTAATAATGGAAATTTAGATGAAGCACTACAAATTGTAGATCGACATATTATCGGTAAAACTTTTGAACCAGAAACTTTGTACCATGTTGCAGAAATATATAAAGCAGCAGGAAAGCGTGAAGCACTTGCTCCGTTAAAAAAAGAATTATTGGCAAGTACTTATGAATTGGGTCCAACGATGGAGGCTAAAATCTTAAAGCTATAACAGATGAAAACGAAACTTATCACATTCCTATCGATTGGTTTGTGCTTTGGTCAGCTGTTTTCACAAGATTTAAAAGGGAAAATAGTTAATGATTTAGATCAACCGCTTGAGGCTGCTTACATCTATAATTTAACTTCTGAAAGCCATGCGCATTCTTCTGAAGATGGTATTTTCAACCTTAAAAACACAAAAGCCGGAGATTCTGTTAAAGTTGGAATATTGGGATATCAAACCCGAAAATTACAATTAGATACTTCGAGTTTTGAATCAATTCTCCTTATTGTTTTAGAAGAAAAAACGTATCAATTAGACGAACTTGTTATTACTGAAGAACTGAATGCTATGCGAACCATTTCAAAACTTGACTTAAATACGAGTCCAGTCAATTCATCTCAGGAAGTTTTACGAAAAGTTCCGGGTTTAATTATTGGTCAGCACGCAGGAGGAGGAAAGGCAGAACAACTATTTCTTCGTGGTTTTGATGTGGATCATGGAACAGATGTTTCTATTTCAGTAGATGGAATGCCAGTAAATATGGTGTCACATGCACACGGACAAGGCTATAGCGATTTACATTTTCTCATACCAGAAACTGTTCAGAATATCGATTTTGGGAAAGGACCTTATTATGGTCAGCAAGGAGATTTTAATACTGCAGGTTATGTTGATTTTTCCACTAAAGATTATTTAAAAGAAAGTCAGGTCAGCACGTCTGTTGGAGATTTTAACTCACTTAGAACCTTGGGACTTTTCAATGTGCTTGAAAATACGAAGCGTCAAAATGCATATGTAGCAGTCGAATATATTGCCACTGATGGTCCTTTTGAATCGTCTCAAAATTTCAATCGCTTAAACCTATTTGGGAAGTATGTTGTGTTCTCTCCTGAAAATGATAAATTGAGTTTAACTGCTTCGCATTTCACGAGTCGTTGGGATGCTTCAGGACAAATACCACAGCGTGAAGTTGATAATGGAAACATAACCCGTTTTGGAGCCATTGATGATACCGAAGGTGGACAAACCAATCGCACAAACTTTAATGTGGAGTTTAGTAAGTATCTATCTGATGATACACGCTTAAAAACAAATGCGTTTTATTCTAACTATAACTTTTTGCTGTACTCCAATTTCACCTTCTTTTTAGAAGATCCGGTAAATGGAGATCAAATTAAACAACAGGAAGAACGTCATATTTTTGGTGTGAATACTGTAATTTCTAAAACATCTTATTTGGGAAAAACACCAGTAAATATAGATTTTGGTTTAGGATTTAGACACGATATTGTAAATGATGTGGAATTATCCAGAACTTTAAATCGACGAACAACTCTTGAAAATATTCAGTTGGGAGATATTAATCAAACCAACGTGGATGCTTTTGTCAATGCGACTTTCGATTTAGGAAAAATTCGTATTGCACCAGCTCTACGATTAGATTATTTCAAGTTCTTATATAACGATAAACTTCAGACAACATACACAGTGCAATCTGAAACAGAAGCAATTGTAAGTCCGAAACTAAACGTATTCTATGATGCTAAAGACAATTTACAACTATATCTAAAGTCTGGTATCGGATTTCACTCTAATGATACCAGAGTTGTAGTTAACAATCTGGGAGAGGATATTTTGCCAAGAGCTTATGGTTTAGACGTTGGTACGATATTTAAACCAAGTAAAAAATTAATCGTTAACACAGCCTTATGGTATTTATTTTTAGAACAGGAATTTGTCTACGTTGGAGATGCAGGAATTGTTGAGCCAAGTGGAAAAACAGAGCGTTTTGGTGTTGATTTGGGTTTAAGATATCAAATGAACGACTGGTTGTACTTTGATACAGATGCAACTTATACCAAAGCCAGAAGTATTGAAGAAGAAACTGGAGAAGACTTTATTCCTTTAGCACCAGATTTTACAATGACTGGTGGATTATCAGTTGCGGATTTGGACGGTTTTTCTGGAGGAATTAGATACAGGTATATTGATGACAGACCAGCTAATGAAACCAATAGTATTGTCGCTGATGGTTACTTTGTGACAGATTTTAATGTGAACTATAGTTTTGATGATATCACTTTAGGACTTGTGATTGAAAATTTATTTGATGTTGACTGGAATGAAACTCAGTTTGCAACAGAATCAAGATTACAAAACGAGGCACAACCCGTTGAAGAAATACATTTTACACCAGGAACTCCCTTTTTTATAAGAGGAAGTATAACATATAATTTTTAGATACTAACATGGATACATTTTAATTTATAAGGATTTACCATATGGAGATATGGTATTTTTAGAGTTTTTTTGTTAGTGGAAACACCTGCTTTTTTAAGTAGGTGTTTTTTTATAAAAGATTCCAATTGTTATCTTAATTAGTGCTTAAAACCATTTGAGAACTCTAAATTGATTGACTTATAAATCAGAGGTTTAATCAATTGTGGTACGCCGAATTATGTGCTAATGTACCACTACAAGTACTGCATGTACCAGCCGCTCCAGCACCTCCAGCACATCCATTTGCACAGGTATAATGCCATACTCCAGCGGTATTTTGACTAGGTTCAGGAGTTTTAGGTGTAGGTGTTGGAGTAGCAGAAGGATCAGCAAAAGGCGAAGACGTTGTAGTATTAGAATTACCATGATACGTTGTATTATGAACTAAAATATTTCCGCAATTAGTGCATTTACTGGCTGTTCCAGCACCTCCAGGACAACCTATTCGGCATGTGTAATGCCATACGCCTAATGCATTTTGAGCAGGTTCTGCAGTAGCTGCCTTTGGAGTTTCAGCAGAAGGTTTTGAAGAAGAATCTATTGTTTCTGTAGAATTTGAACTGCCTTGTTTAGAGGTTTTAGTACTGTCATTGCAACTATAAAAAGAGATTGTTAAACTTAATACTAGTATGGTAAGAATCTTAGGTGATTTCATAATTGTTTTTAGATTGTAAAAGTTAAATAACGTAATAGTCTTAAATTAGTCACATCGGTATTTGTGAATAATTTGCTAAGGTAATAAAAGTAAATATATTAGTCGAAAAATAACGATTCTAATACTAAATACAAACTAAGAAAATAGTTGAGTTTTTAGTGTATACGATGGAGCTTGATTGAATTTTTTATGTTGAATTCGGTAGGTCTTACTTCATTGAAATTGCTGGCAATAGTCATAGTGTCCTTATCTTTAAATTCGGCTATTATTAACATTCTCATTTCAGTTTTTGTGTCAAGAGATGTTATAATAAAATCAATTTCAATAGGATTGACTTTTCTATTAATTTCATAGGTCATTGAAACTCGATTACCTTCAAGTTCAAACTCTTCTCCTCCAAATGCTTGTCCGTCTATTTCAACAGTTACATAACCATCATCTCTAAAAATGATAGCTCCAACTTTGGTTTTTTCATCTTTACCTTCCCATTTTCCGATAATTTGTTCATCGGATATGCTTGAATTAAATGAAAATAGAGGGATTAAAACAAATAGAACAAATAACTTTTTCATGTTTAGTAACTTATAGAGATTTAGATTTTTACCCAACTAAGTTAGTAAAAGAAAGTGAACTTAAGAAGAGAGAGGCCTTTTGGTTGAACAGTCGCTATTAGAAATTTAGTATACACTCTTATTGTTTCATGGATTGCAAAGAAAACAATAGGTGATTAAAGTTTATTTTATTGAGAACCTTCTGTTATCAATACATAAAACAACTCCTAAAACAAATAAAAATACGTTTATAAAAACTGCAAGTTTAATAAAACTTTCGTTAGTATTGTCTGTAATTATCAAGGTGAAAACTAAGCCAACTATTGAAGCAAGGATTAACAATATTGAAAAAATAAAATCAATAGCTTTGAATAGTTTTTGAGTTAATTTACTTAAAATCCTTAATGATGCAAACTTATTGAAATTAAATATGAAGCTAAACAT
>JAAEZL010000039.1:2554-14759 GCA_018222875.1 Algicola sp. | reverse complement strand
TAAACATACTAAGAGACAATAGCAGCACTGGAATTAACATAAAATAATCCCTTTTCACCTTTAAATAAGTGAAGATATTATAGTTATATGATTCTAATGTTTCGTAAAGCAAGCCAGAAACACTTATAATAAATAAGAGTAAACTAAATAGCAAGTACATTTTTAACAATTTTGATTTCATAAAAAGGACAAGCTAAATAAATTGAAAGCAATTGTAAAAATCAATATTTTAAGCATTAAGGCGCTACAACACCCAAAGTATGTAGTTGTTCCATGGTAGGAGTTTCACTTCCGCCAGCTGGTTCTAAAGTAATACCGAAGGCCTGACTTTCGTTGGCGTTAGCAATAGTGAAAATTTTGTTTTCGTCAGTATTAAAGTCATCAATAGTACCTAAACTTGTTGGTGTTAATGGGTTTAAAGTTAACGACCATACTTGCCATACTTTGCCTTCTGGAGCGTCTGGTAAGCCTTGAGCATCTATGTAAATGCTGTTGTCGTCTTTATTCCAATACACTTTAGCGTAGGAGTCGGCAAAATTGCCCTGACCTCCCAGTGGTACTGAGATGATATCTCTGTCACGTAAGATGTTTAGTAAGTTTTCTTTTGCTGCTAAATCAGTTTTAGCGTCTTCAATTTGAGTTTCTAAGTAAGCATTTTCAAGATCAGCATCACTTAATTGAATTTCAAGTTGTTTGTTTTGGTTGATTGTCCATAAAAGACCAACTCCAGCAATAAGAGCAGCAGCCCAACCTGTATATGTAAACCAGTTTGTTCGTGATTTAGGTAGTTGTACAACTTTTGATGAGTCAGAATTGAATTCAAGTTGTTTCTTAATTAATTGTATCGTTGAATCACTAAGACCTGGAGAAACTGAAGCACCAAGCTTAATTAATGCAGCTTCAATGGCTAAAACTTCCTCAAGTAGTTCAGGATGTTGTTGCATAAGCTTATATACTTCCTGATTTTCCTGTTCAGAAAGCTGACCTGTAACATATAGTTCTAAAACTCCTGATTCTATGTATGCTTTAATATCCATTTTATGATCCTAACACCATTTGGCGTAATTCTTTTATACAGTTTCTATTTCTTGTTTTTATAGTCCCTATTGGCATGCCTAGTGTCTCAGAAGCTTCCTTTTGAGTATATCCTTTAAAGTAAAGGGTCTCTATAACTTCAATACATTTTTTAGCCAACTTTCCTACAAAATTTTTAATTCCGATAGCATCGGTTTTGTCATTTAAGTTTTCACTTGTTTCTAGAATATCTACGAAAAATTCAGCATCAAGGTTTTTTCCGGAGTTCTTAAACGCTTTAGAGCGCGTTTTGTCTATAGCAGCGTTTCTGGAAATATTGAGAATCCATGTAAAAAAACGTCCTTTACTTGAGTTATAGCTGCCCGCTTTATGCCATACTTTGATAAAAACATCTTGCATGACTTCTTCTGCAATATCATGATCTCTTACAATATTATAAATTACACCATGCATACTATCGCTATACATATTATATAGTTGCTCAAATGCTTTCTCATCTTTCTGTTGAAATTGAGAAATTAAGGTTTCTAGTTGCATAAAGTGATGTTTAATAAGTTGTGTAAATATAAAAAGAAAAAAGCTACAATATCGTATTATAGCTTTTTTCGGTAATTTTTTTCAATTGTATCATTCAATAATACCACCACAACTCACTCTGGCACCAGCAGCACCTGAAGGTTGAGAAGTAAAATCATCTGCACCTTGATGCACAATAATTGCTTTTCCAACAATATTTTTATTAGGATCATCACAACCAATACACCACTCGTCAGTAACTTTAGTGATGGTACCACTTCCTTTTTCACTTGCAATAAAGTTACCTATATCACCTTTGTGATAGCCTTCGGCATCTCCCCATTTTCCGTGAGGCTGAGCTGTTGGGTTCCAATGACCTCCAGAAGATGACCCATCATCAGCCGAACAGTCTGCTTTTTCATGAATGTGAATGGCGTGCTCACCAGGCGTTAATCCCCTAAATACAGCTACCATAGTAACGATGCCATCTTCTTGTTTAAAAACTATATTTCCTGTAGCATTACTGCCACTTTTAGACTCTAAGCGCATCGTCATTTTTTTATTGTCAGAGAAGTGAGCAGGTTTTTCCCTTTGTTCATTTTTTTTAGTGGTTTTAGATGTTGATTCAACTTCAGTGGTTTTATCTTCAACAACAGTTTCTGTCTCTTTTTTATCACTTTTACAGGATACAAAAAGGCATAACATTACAATTGCAAGTCCTAAAATTTTAAGTTTCATTATTTAGTGTTTTTAGTAGTTAATTTAACTTTAAAGATAATGAATATTTAATTCGCATTAAAATTTTTTAGGTTTAAAAATCTGTATGATAATTGTCATTTTTATTTTCAGAGAAAGTCAATATCTTTACAAGATAACTAAAACGTTAGTCTAGTATTGTAAATTCACAGCGTTAATACAAACCATTTAAAACCTAATCATGAATAAAATTATTGTACCAATTGATTTCTCTAAACATTCTGAATATGCACTTGAAACAGCTGCAATTTTAGCTAAGAAAAATAATGCTGAAATTATAGCATTGCACATGTTGGAAATGGCTCATAATGTGCTCACAGATTCTGATGATGAACAACAAATGCAAACGGTCTTTTTTTTAAAGTTAGCCGAGAAGAAGTTTCAGGAGTTTTTAGAAAGAGAGTATTTAAAAGGTATTCATGTGACTCCTGTTGTCAAACATTTTAAAGTGTTTCGTGAAGTGAATGATGTCGCAGAAGAACACAATGCCGATTTAGTGGTTATGGGCTCCCATGGTTCTAGTGGTCTTTCTGAAATTTTTGTTGGTTCTAATACCGAAAAAGTAGTGCGACACTCCAATATTCCTGTGCTTATCGTTAAGCAGGAACCTGTAAATCTTCAGTTTGAAACGGTTGTTTTTGCTTGTGATTTTTCAGAAGAAATGATTGGACCTTACTTAAAAGCATGTCAGTTTTTTGAAAACTCTAACTCTAACTTAAAGCTTTTATATGTAAACTTACCTGGTGAACGTTTCAAAAGTTCTACCGAAATGGAAGCTACTGTAGCTAACTTTCTAAAAAAAGCTGATGGTAACTTAGATAAAATCAATAATATAAATTACATTTCAGATTATACCGTTGAAGAAGGTGTACTAACCTTTACAAATATTGTTGGTGGTGATTTAATTGCTGTACCAACTCATGGAAGAAAAGGTATTGCTCATTTTTTTAGTGGCAGTATAGGTGAGGATATCGCAAACCATGCTACTTTACCAGTAATTACATTTAAGATTTAGAAGACCTCAGAATAACATAAAAAAAAGAGTTAGTTGCCTAACTCTTTTTTTTATAGAAGTCTTTAAAGACTAAAATTGTTTAAGCAGGTAATTTATTAAATCTGTAGTTGTCACGATACCTACAAGATGTCCTTCATCTACAATTGGTAATGCATGAAACTCATTTTTAGTTAATATTTCTGCCACATCTTTAATGGTGGTTTCAGAATTTACAGTCACTACATTTTTTGTCATAACCTGATCTATAGTGAACATGTTATAGACGACTGTATCTACTTCAGTTTCATCGTCCTGAATAGCATCAGCAAAACTAATGCGCAATAAATCGGTATAACTTAACATTCCAATAATAACATCTCCAGACACGACAGGAATATGTCTTATATGATACTGTTTAAATAATCGTTCAGCAGTCTCTAAATCATCGGTTCTATTAACTGCAATAATATTTTTGGTCATAATTGTTGATACTGGGATACGCTTTTTCATAATGGTTTAGGTTTTGAATTCTTATGAAAGATAGCCATATCCTAAGCTGAAAACTATGACAAATATCATATAACCTTCGGAAGTAATGCCTTAAATTTGAGAACATTGCATGTATGTTATGGGATCACAATCGGTTAAACCAATTACAAATAAAACAGAACGGAAAATCTTCATCAATCATTTATTAAATGATATTGAAGCTCTGGACAGGATGATAAAATCTGACGCCTTCGAAAAAGGTGTTCAGCGTATTGGTGCCGAACAGGAACTTTGTATTGTTGATAAATACTACAGACCTTCATTTAATGCCTTACAGATTCTTAAGCAGATTAACGATGCTCACTTTACTACAGAATTGGGACTTTTCAATCTGGAAGCGAACTTAGATCCTCTCGAATTAAAAGAAAAATGTTTTTCACAGCTAGAAAGTGATTTGTATAATTTAATTGATAAAGCTCATAAAGCTGCTGAAACCATCGATTATAATAAAATCATTCTCACAGGTATATTGCCTACGTTTAAACGCAAAGACCTTGTATTCGAAAACATGACACCTCATCAACGCTATAAAGTGCTTAATGATGTCATGCGAAAGGTAAGAGGTGACGATTTTAGAGTAAAGGTCAGAGGTGTAGATGAACTCATTTTAGATCATGAATCTATTTTGTTTGAAGCATGTAATACCAGTTTTCAGGTGCATTTGCAAATTGACTTAGATAATATTATTGATCAGTACAACTGGTCGCAGGCCATCGCTGGACCTGTGTTATCTGTAATGACAAATTCACCTATGCTTCTGGGAAGAGAGTTATGGAGCGAAACACGAATTGCCTTATTTCAACAAAGTATAGATGTGCGCAATACATCGCAATTACTCCGAGAACAAAAAGCACGTGTAAGCTTCGGAAATGACTGGGTAAAAGATTCCATTTTAGAAGTGTTTACAGATGATGTTGCACGATACACACCTTTAGTGACCGCAGATTTGTCTGGAAACCCAGTTGAAGATTTAGAAAACGGAATTAAACCAGAGCTTAAAGCTATCGGATTGCACAACGGAACCTTATATAAATGGAATAGAGTCTGTTATGGTGTTCATAAAAATATTGCTCATCTGCGAATTGAAAACAGATACATTCCATCAGGACCAAGTATTAAAGATGAAATTGCCAACGCTATGTTTTGGGTTGGTGTCATGTTAGGTATGCCTGAAGACTGCAAATCGATTTGGAAACGTATGGCTTTTAAAGATGCTAAAGGAAATTTCATAAAAGCAGCAAGAACAGGAATGGATACCTATTTCAATTGGTTTGGAAGAGGTATTTCAGCTAAAAAACTGACAAGACAAATTTTATTACCAATGGCTCACGACGGACTCATTAAAGCAAATGTAGATCCAGTAGATATTGAGTTTTATCTCAATATCATTAAAAAACGTATCGAGAATGACATCTCTGGAAGTAAATGGCTGGTGAGAAGCAGCAGAATGTTACAGGAAACTGTTTCCAGAGAAGAAGCCAACATATTATTAACCTTCCACATGCATAAAAATCAACTGGAAGATTTACCAGTGAGTGAATGGGAACTGGCAAAACCTCTGGCAAGAAAAGAAGCCAGTTCTAATGATAAAGTACATAAGGTCATGTCTACACAAATTTTTACCGTAGATGAAAACGATTCCATGCGACTCATCAAAAATGTAATGCAATGGAAACATATTCATCATATTCCTGTCATAAATTCAAATCATAAAATTGTGGGAATTATTTCAGCAAGTGATATTTCTGATGTCGATAAATTTGATAACTATTCGGCGAGTCAGGTGATGAAAAAAGATATAAAAACTGGTCACCCAGATATGCGTATTGAAGACGCTGATGCTATCATGCAAACACATACTATAAAATGTTTGCCAATTGTAGATCATGATGAATTGGTAGGCATACTTACCAGAACAGATCTGGATAAACTTAATCTTTAAGACATGATAAGAGAAGCCACCAAACCTATGACGTACACAGATAAAGATAGAATTTTCTATAGCCAGACTAATGATATTAATGCCACAACAGTGATATGTATTGGTGGTATTCATGGGAATGAACCTGCAGGAGTTTACGGATTGCAAAAGGTCATTAGAGAGATTATTGTGAATGACATAAAGGTTGAAGGTAATTTTTATGCCTTATTCGGTAATATGAATGCTTTGAAAACCAATGTCAGATATAAAGATTTTGATTTAAACAGACTCTGGACAAAAGACGAAGTTGAATCACTGTGCAGTAATGATGATTTCTACGAGTTTGAAGAACAGAAAGAACAATGTGAATTGTATGAAACAATTAAAGATATCTGTACAACAAATAAAGGTGATTTTGTGTTTGTAGATTTACATACCACATCTTCGCCAACAGTTCCTTTTATTACCATTAGTGATTCCTTAAATAATAGAACTCTAGCTGATAAATTTAATATTCCTATAGTTTTAGGTATTGAAGAGTATTTAGACGGACCACTATTATCCTTTATAAATGAGTATGGTCATATCTCAATTGGCTTTGAAGCTGGACAACACGATGATGAAAAATCAGTATTATACTGTGAAGCTTTCGTATGGATGATTATGGAAAAAACAGGTTTGGTATCAAAACAAGACTTTGAATACAAAGCCTTTAACCGAGTTCTTAATATCGAAAAAGGATTTTACGAAATTATGTACAGACATTCTTTATCAGAATCCAATCAGTTTAGAATGAAACCTGGTTTTGTAAATTTTAAACCCATTTTAAAGCATCAAACTCTTGCTTTCGATGGTATATGCGAAGTTAAAAGTCCGTTAAACGGATTGATTTTTATGCCTTTGTATCAAAAGCAAGGCGAAGATGGTTTCTTCGTCGTTAGAAAACTCTCCAGATTTTGGTTAGTGCTTTCAGCAGTATTGCGACATCTGAAATTTCATCAAATATTAAGACTCCTTCCAGGAATTAAAATCCATCCCGAAAACGAATACTGTTTAATAGCCAACCGAAGAATTGCCTTATTCTTAACAACAAAAGTGTTTCACTTATTCGGTTATAGAAAGAAGGTTATTGTAGACGATACGATTCATTTTATCAAACGTGATCGCAAAGTCACAGCATTTGGCTAAACTTATTTACGACGCATTTTTCCTGTAATCTCTTCAATATGAATAACGAAAACAATAGGCATGTCATTATTGGCAATTTTTGCTGAAAATTCACTTATAAAGTTCAATCCTCTGTGTTCTTTTTTCATAATGATATTTTTTATTCCCAATGAAAATGCATGAAGTAATGCCTTAGCAGTACTGCCTTCATATTCTTCATAGTGACCATGAACAGCAATAGACTGCCAGTGGTCAACCGATTCAATATCTGAAACTTCAAGCGCTACAGGAGCATGTTTGCGCATGGCATCAATTTTATGCCCTTCGCCTGAATAACAAATAATTCTGTCATCTTCATAGAAATACGTTATAGGAATCACATAAGGTCTATTATTATAGATATAGCCCAAATGACCAATATAATTTTGTTTTAATAGAAGTTTGCAATCTCCCTGGTCTAAATTCTTAATCATAACATGGCTTTTAAATTATAATTTAACTGTGTAATATCATTAATGGTAATTTAATAACCTTACTCAGCTCAAGTGTTGGTGATTCTGTAAAGAGTCGTTTTAGAAAGGATTTATCATGTACAATCAACCCTGTCATATCAATGGTAGTTGTATCTATATATTGCGTTACAGCTTTGTAAAATGTGGCTTCTTCTTCAACAGAATACTTGTAATCGAAAGCCTTTAATGTTTCCTGATCATTTTTAGCCAAATGAGTAGCATCCTCTTTTTTGTTGGCTCTTAAGACATGCAACTTAACTTTAAAATTACTGACTATATCGTTGATGACTTTTAGCGTTTCAGATTCAATAGTATCATCAAACTGTAAAGGCAGTAAAAAATTTGAAATGGGTTTAAACTCATAACCTTCAGGAACTACCAGAGTTTTGCAGATGACTTGTCTGATGATATTAATGGTATTGCTTCCAAAAATAACTTCAGCAGCACCTGTTTGTCCGTTAGAACCCATTACTATATAATCCACAGAATTCTGTTCTATAGCTTGTTTAACAGCATCAGTAAACACATCAAAATCGACTAGGACTTCGAAGCGGTGTTTCGGATTTTTATACGTTTCTTCTAATGCTTCGAAAAGGCTAATGAGTTTTTTCTTAGGAACTTTTGTAAATGAATCATAAATGTTTGCCGTAGAAGAAGTCATCAAATCATCTGAAATAAACGAACCGGCTTTATGAACATGAAGGAGATGAAACACGCAAGGTTCAGACTCAAAAAATCGCATTGCATAATGAACAGCATTGGTTGCAGTCTTTGAAAAATCTGTAAGTAGTAGTATCGATTTCATTTGTTGAGGTGTTGTTACCTAATTTGAGTTCGGTCTGAAAATTCCATATTAGAATGTAAAACAGTCAATAACATCAACAATTGTCATTTTAAGCGCAGTCGAAAGGTTTTAAAAAGTGTTCAATTCCAGAAGGTTTCGACTGCGCTCAACCAGACATTTAATGTAATTGCTTGATAATCATAAAATAATCAAATTGCTTTATCGAACTCTCGCTACCTAAATGTAATAAATTTGAACCGATAAAACTATGACGAATATCACTTTAACAAAATGCGAAAACATCAAATTAATGACAATCGACAGTGCTCGTGGCAATGTCGACAATTGGAGAAGGTGAGAGGTAAGGAATTCCCAATCCCATCCCACGAATAATAAAAAGCAAACCAATAATAACAACAACGACTGGAATTACTTTTTGAATACGTTGTTTAACGGTTGCATTTAAAAACTTTCCTAAGTAAATAGCCGATGTCATTAACGGAATGGTACCTAATCCAAACAACATCATGTATAAACTACTTTCTAGAGCACTTGACATTGCTAATGATGCAAAAACAGCCATATACACTAATCCACAAGGTAGAAAACCATTCAAAAAACCAATCGTTAAAAAGGTGTCAGCCGTTTTCTTTTTAAGCGCTTTTCCCAATGATGATTTTACTTTTGAAATGATTCGGTATAAGGGTTTTGAAACGTTATATTTATTAAAGGTTTGTGTCGGAATAAGCACAACAATAATCATTAAAATGCCTATTATGATTGATAATTGCTGCTGTAGTCCAAAAATGTACAGACTTTTACCTATGAGTCCGAAACCTAAACCTATAATGCCATAAGCCAGTAATCGACCAAGGTGATAGGTTGTTATTTGAGTGATTTTTTTAAAAGAATTACTTCGGTCAACAGGTAGCATAAAGGCAATCGGTCCACACATCCCAACGCAGTGGAAACTTCCTAATAAGCCAAATATGAGCGCAGACCAGAGCATATATTATTTTGTTATTGTCAGGTTAAGCGCAGTCGAGACCTTGTTATAAACCTCTCGACTGCGCTCGAGGAGACATTATGTTTAGTAAACTATTTCCTTTTTGTAGAGATACGATTTTCCGTTATATTGCCAATCGACTTTAATGTTCCAACGACCATCCAACAAGCGTTTGTCAGGTATGAGCAAATTATGGTCAGACAAAGAAATTGAGCTTTCAATGTCTACTTGCTTGTTAGATGGTCTATATAGGAACACTTTTCCTTGTATCTGTTCTACATTTAAATCTTCAGGAAATGAAATAACCAACCCTTCGCTGGTACGTTTCCAGCTAAGATCTGTGGCTAAATCTTTAGCGTTTTCTTCTTTATTGATGTCTGTTTGATATTCCAGTTCAGCCTTGTAATAATCCTCAGTCACCAAATCATGATCGTATTTATCGTTGGTATTCATGCGTATTACAAAAAACATGATAAAGCTTATAAAGCCTATAAATGCTAATACGATTCCTGTTCCCCAATTTAGTTTCATAATATCTTTATTTGTCATCCTGAACTTGTTTCAGGATCTCGTTATTTTATTTTTGGGCATTACCCTTTTTCATTCCAATCAAAAGTGTCAGACCTGTCTGCCGATAGGCAGGCTTTCCACTGTATCTTTTTATTTGACCACTTCTAGACTGCGCTCGTAGAGACAAATAAAAAGGATGTCGTTTCAATCCTTAATGCGCTTCAGTTGTAAGGCATAAGGCATAAGTTTTGATAGTTTAAAAACTAATCCCTAATCCCTTATTGCTTTATTTTATCAATTATAACTTCTAGGTCCTAAAAAATTAACCGTTGTTGTTTCTATCAATTCATCACCACTATACACATCAATCATCAATTTATTTTTATCGCCTTTGAGTTCACTTTTATCAATTTCTATAAACAAAGTGCCTTCGGCTAAGCCTTGCTCTGGAACTACAATTTCACCAGTATTAGATACCAGTTTGATTTCACCTTTATAGGTTCGTAATTTAAAACTGACATCGTCAATGGTTTCTGTGGTTTTATTAATCAGCTTATAGGTAAAGACATTACTAATTATGGTTTCACCTTTATGCTCATAAAGTTGTCCTGGTAAACGCAATACTCTGGCTTCAACATCATTTCGTAAGAGTAACATTCCTATTAATACACCGATTAAAATCACTAAAACAGCTGTATATCCTTTCAGTCTTGGAGTAAATTCAAATTTCTTTTTTTGTTCAATATTTTCTTCACTTGCATACCTAATCAATCCTTTAGGAAGGTTAATGCTTTCCATAATATGATCACATTCGTCTATACAAGCTGTACAATTTACACATTCAAGTTGTGTTCCGTTTCTAATATCAATGCCTGTCGGACACACATGAACACATTGCAGGCAATCGATACAATCACCATAGCCAAGTGCTTCGCGATCTTCATTTTTTCTGAATTTTTTTCTGCCATTTTCAGCTTCACCACGTTTATGGTCGTAAGCCACTACAATCGATTTGTTATCTAAAAGCACACCTTGTAACCTTCCGTACGGACAAGCAATAATGCAGACTTGCTCTCTAAACCAGGCAAACACAAAATAAAACACTGCAGTGAAAATAATCAACGGAAACAGGGTTCCTAAGTGCTCAGTTGGTCCATCAGTAATATATTTTAAGAGTTTGTCACTTCCTATCAAATACGCTAAAAAGATATTAGCGATTAAAAAGGAAATCACTAAAAAGATGAACCATTTTAAAGAACGCTTTTTTATTTTTTCAGCGTCCCATTTTTGTCTTTGTAGTTTTCGTTGTTTGTTTCTGTCTCCATCAATCCAGTATTCTATGCGTCTGAATACCATTTCCATAAAAATCGTCTGCGGACAAATCCATCCACAGAAAATACGTCCGAAACCAACAGTAAATAAGGTGATGAAAATCACACCAATTAACATAGAAATCACGAACAGATGAAAATCCTGAGGCCAGAAGGGAAATCCGAAGATGTTAAAACGGCGTTCTAAGACATTAAACATTAAAAACTGATTGCCATTAATTTTAATGAAAGGAGCAGCAAATAGAAAAGCTAATAAGATATAACTAACCAGTTTACGCTTCTCATAATACCAGCCACTAGGCTTTTTTGGAAATACCCAAGCACGTTTGCCATCGTCATTAATGGTTCCGATGGAATCTCTAAATGTCTCGTTTTCGGGTGTGTTCATGGTAATCTTCCTAAGAGGCTCAGCAGAAATTAATCTACAAAGTCCATCAATATCAATCTTCTTTTAATGCTGGTGTTTCAATTTGAATTACCGAATCTGTTTTAACTTCCATAGCTTCCGTTGGGATATCTTCAGCAGGCGCATTGTCAGGCGTCCAGATATCACCTTCAGCTTCTTTTGGTTCAGCAGGAGTTGTTCCTCCAAACTGAAGCACGTAACTTGCTACCTGAGCCATTTCAGAAGGTTTTAAACTTTGTTTCCAGGCAATCATTCCTTTTCCATCACGACCACCTTCAGAAATGGTTTTAAATACATTCTTGATACCACCACCTAAAATCCAGTATTTATCGGTGAGGTTCGGGCCAATTCCGCCTCCACCATCAGCTTTATGACAAGCCACACAATTGAGTTCGAAGATGGCTTTACCAGCCTTTATATCTGCAGCATCAGTTAAAACTTCAACCGTATTAAAGTCGACTAAATCTTTTGCGGTTTTCTTGTATTCTTCAATCTCAACTTTTGCCTGAGCTAGAGTAGCTTCAAGTTCTTCGTATTGATTTTCACCATTAAAAACATGGTAACGCACCATATATACAGCACCAAAAATGATACTGGCATAAAAACCATACAACCACCAAGGCGGCAGATTATTATCTAACTCTTTAATTCCATCGTAGTTATGGTCTAAGATGATTTCGTGTTCTTCTTCAACAGGTTTAGATCCAAGCAATTTCAG
>JAAEZL010000039.1:0-2540 GCA_018222875.1 Algicola sp. | reverse complement strand
TTCTTTTTATCCAACGTATTGCTCTTGGTTCTGCAACAGTCTGAACATCAAATCTCGCTTTTGCTCTTTCATCTAAACTTTGATACAATATATTTTTAATTGAAGACACTATGGCTTCGATAGCAATGATGATTAACAGGACTAGTAATAAGAATAACAGGACCATTGGTTCTTCAATAAATGCTGGCTTGTCACCAGAATCAATGGTATATTCGACGATACCCATGATAATGAAGAATACAACAGGTACTCTTATCCAGGAAGGAATTGAATTTCTCATAATTCTGTAGTGTTTTGGTTGTCTAAAGGAAGGCTACTCACCTTGTTGATATAGTCTTTTTTTGCAGTAATTACCCACCAGAAAAGGATGACGAAAAAACTGAAAAATATTAGTAAGGAAATCAGAGGATAGATTTCTATTCCTGTGATGCTTTCCATATGGTTTTTTACAAATTTTAGCATGATAATTTAGTTTTGAGTTGATGTTACTTCAGCATCCTGAACTTTAATATCTGTTCCTAATCGTTGTAGGTATGCTATAATGGCAACTATTTCACGATTACGCATTTCTACGAAGTCCTGACCTCCAGCTTGTTTATCGGCTTCATAAGTTGCTGCAAAGTCTGGATCAGAATATAGATTTTTCTCAATTTGAGTCCCTTGCTCTAACATAGATTGTTGTGCGTTTGCAATATCTTCATCAGAGTATGGAACACCCAGTTTAACCATCACTTTCATTTTGGCTTCCGTTTGAGATTTATCTAACTCGTTTCTTACTAACCATTGGTATGCTGGCATTATAGAACCTGATGAGGTACTCTGAGGATCATACATATGGTTGAGGTGCCAGTTGTCAGAATACTTTCCACCTACACGATGCAAGTCTGGTCCAGTACGTTTACTTCCCCAAAGGAAAGGATGATCGTAAACAAATTCTCCTGCTTTAGAGTATTCGCCATAACGTTCAACCTCACTTCTAAATGGTCTAACCATTTGAGAGTGGCAACCTACACAACCTTCTCTAATATATAGGTCTCTACCTTCAAGTTCTAAAGGTGAATAAGGTTCTACACTACTAATCGTTGGAATGTTAGATTTAACCATAATGGTTGGTACAATTTGTATAATTCCACCAATTAAAATAGCAATGGTTGCTAAAATGGTTAATTTTATAGGCTTACGCTCTAACCAGGTATGCCATCCTTCACCAGCTACACGTTTTTTAGATACACGTTGTAAGGCTGGAGCTTCAGCTAGTTCATCAGTTACTGCACTACCTCTCATTATAGTTACAATGACGTTGTAAACCATGATAAGCATACCTGTAATAAATAAGGTTCCACCTATCGCACGCATCCAGTACATTGGAATAATTTCAGAAACGGTTTCTAAGAAGTTTCCGTAAACTAGAGTTCCATCTGGATTGAATTGTTTCCACATACTTGCTTGAGTAAATCCTGCAACATACATTGGTAAAGCATACATGATGATTCCTAATGTGCCAATCCAAAAATGGAGATTAGCCAGAGATGTTGAATATAATTTTGTTTTTACCAAACGCGGAATGAGATAATAAATCATACCAAATGTTAAGAATCCATTCCAGGCTAAGGCTCCAACGTGAACGTGAGCGATAATCCAATCGGTAAAGTGTGCAATGGCATTGACGTTTTTAAGCGATAGCATAGGACCTTCAAAAGTTGCCATACCATAACCAGTGATTGCTACTACCATAAATTTAAGAACAGGATCTGTTCGAACTTTATCCCAAGCACCACGAAGCGTCAGGAGTCCGTTTATCATTCCACCCCAAGAAGGCATTAATAGCATCACAGAAAAAGCAACACCTAAATTTTGAGCCCATTCAGGTAAAGCTGTATATAATAAATGGTGAGGTCCAGCCCAAATGTATATGAAAATTAATGACCAGAAGTGAACGATAGATAAACGATACGAATACACAGGTCTGTTAGCAGCTTTAGGTACAAAGTAATACATTAAACCTAAGAAAGGTGTCGTTAGGAAAAATGCAACCGCATTATGACCATACCACCATTGAACTAAGGCATCTTGTACACCAGCATATACCGAATAACTTTTTAAGCCGTTTACCGGCAATTCTAAACTGTTAAATATATGAAGTACAGCAACCGTTACAAAAGTTGCTAAATAGAACCAGATTGCAACATAAAGGTGACGTTGACGTCTTCTAAGCATCGTTCCAATTAAATTCCATCCAAATACAACCCAGATGACAGCAATGGCAATATCAAAAGGCCATTCTAATTCGGCATATTCTTTAGAGGTTGTGTAACCCAGAGGAAGCGTTATTGCTGCTCCAACAATTATTAACTGCCAACCCCAAAAGTTGATTTTACTTAAAAGATCGCTAAACATTCTGGCTTTAAGTAAACGTTGCGTAGAGTAATAAACACCTGCAAAAATAGCATTACCTACAAAGGCAAAGATAACGGCATTGGTATGTAATGGTCTGAGTCGACCAAAACTTAACCACGAAATACCGTAAGTTAGATTTGGGA
>JAAEZL010000038.1:16957-27596 GCA_018222875.1 Algicola sp. | reverse complement strand
ACATAGAACAACAACGCTATGATGTTGCAAATTTTTACACTAAAGTTAATCTGTTAGAGCATTTACTTCAAGACACTGAAACGTATAACAAAGTGCTGATATTTGTTGCATTTAAAAAACTTGCAGATTTACTGTTTGATGAACTCGAAGCGCGTTTTCCAAATCAGTCATGCGTTATTCATTCTAATAAAACTCAAAACTACAGACTCCGAAGCATCGAACAATTCAGAGCTGGAGAAAATCGGATTTTGATTGCTACAGACGTTATGGCTCGTGGATTGGATATTGAAAACATAAGTCATGTGATCAATTTTGACACACCTAAGTTTCCCGAAAACTATATGCATCGTATTGGTAGAACTGGACGTGCAGAGCTACAAGGTCATGCGCTTACCTTCTCTACTGAAAAAGAACAAGAAGCTATTGAAACAATCCAGGAATATATGAATATGACTATTCCTTTGATTGAATTTCCTGACCACGTTGAAGTCTCAAAACAATTGATCGAAGAAGAGCGTCCGCAAATTAGAGAACGGAACAATCCAACAAAGCGCACAGCAGATGATGTTTCAGGACCTGCTTTTCACGAGAAAAAAGACAAAAATAAAAAGGAGAATTTAGGAGGTTCTTATAAGTTTAAAATTGCTTCAAAATACAAGAAGCCGAAAACCAGAGGTGATAAGAATTACAACAAGCGAAATAAGAGGAAATAGTATGCTGTTGAGTTGTTGAGTTGAAAATAAAAAATCCCTTTTCAAATTAATGAAAAGGGAAAGCGAAAGATCTTCAAATGGTTACACACCTATAATTACGATAACCTTTAACCCTAAAGTATATCTAGTCTATAACTTTTATCTGATGCTCCACTATATCTTTAATTGGCACGACAAGTTTACCTTCAGAATTTTTTAAGACTACTGAAATATTACTGATGGAGTCAACCTCATAGACTTTATTTTCAAATTCAATTTTTTTACCGACTTCGTAAGTCTTTCTGGTATAAAATGTTCTTAATAAATCGGAAACCACGTCTCTTGCTCCCAAGCCAAATGCAAGAGCAAAAGCCAATAAAAACGCAGCGAGAATCATGGTAAGATTACTGGTTATAATTTCAGTATTAACGCCAGCCTGATTTAAAGCTGTTATTGAAATGAATATAATGAGTAAGAAAAACACAATTTGACTAATCATTTTTCCACCTGACAAATCCATAGACTCAAAAAAGGATTTGAGTGCTTTTTTTACAAAGTTTGCAAATAATAATCCCAGAGTAAATATGATGAGCGCAACAAATAATTGCGGTATATATCCTAGGAAATTACTGATTTGTTCAGAGATAATTTTCAGATTTAAAATATCAGAAACGATAATGAGTAACATGATATAAATGATCCATTTTACAAAGGTTGATACAATCTTAACGGTATCGAAATTGAGTTGTTTTCCTTCTATGATTTCTATCTCATTTAATTTATCGTCCAGTTTATTAGCTTTAGCAAGTTTTAAAGCTTTTTTAATTACTCTGACAATAATTTTTGTGACTAACCAACCTATTATTAAAACGACTAAAGCTCCGATAATACTCGGAAAAATCTTTGTCATTTCAAGCCACATCGTAGATAGCGAGTCCATGGCAATATCTTTATATTCTGTTACTTTATCCATTTTATTTGATTATTAATTAATAGCTATTACTTTTTATGTCTTTTTTTCATTACTGTTTCGATAACATCACCAAGGTTATAAGAAAATAACTCTGCTAACTCCATCAATAATTTTGCAATGGCAATATCATTCATGACCTTGGATTTCAATTCTGGCGGAACTGATTTCAATGGCTTATCTATGTCTTTAAAAGGATTTTCCATTACACAAGGTTATCATTATAAACAGTTATCAATTTATCCTTAGCACGCTTGATTCGCATCTTAACCGCACTTTCTCCAATATCTAAAACACTTTCAATCTCTTTTATGGAAAGATTATCCTGGTATTTTAGCAACAGTATCATTTTTTCGTCAGGCGAAACGAGTTCAAGGGCTAATTTGAGTTTATCTAATCTCATTTCATTAAATCCTTGATCGTTTGGCTCTTCTGAAATATTTTCAATATCTGCATAATCTACAGATTGCTTTTCAATTTTTTTAGCTGTATTTCGTGTGACATAATTGACACAATGGTTATAGGTAAATGCATACAACCACGTTGAAAACTTTGATTTCCCTTTAAAACTAGCCAGCTTAACAAATAGTTTCAAAAACACATCCTGTGTTAAATCTTTAGCCTCATCTTCATCCTTAGCAAAACCATAACATTTATTGTACACTAAATGTGCAAAACGATCATACAAGACTTCGAATAGCAAAGTATCATTGTTTTTCACAATGTTACTCACCAACTCCTCGTCAGATTGTTTATTAATTTTTTCTAAGGGTTCCAAAAATATTGGATTGATTATAAAAGGTTAATATTAAGACACGCTCAATCAAATTAAGTCACATCTTAAAAAAGGTGATTTTCAAAATTAACTAAATTCATGTGAAAATTACATAAAAAAAGCGAGGCTGTCATATAGTCTCGCTTCAATACACTTCATAAATAATAAACTATTCGATTTTTGATTCATGTTTTAAAACAGATCTTAAAACTAAGATTCCAATACGAGCAACTACAAATGTAAAAAGCCCAAATGTTGCAGTTAGTAAAGACACTCTTAATCCTCCAGCAAAAATAGAAGGATTAGGTTCACCCAAGGCTTGAACAGAATCAAAAGCGGAAATCAAGCCCAGAACCGATCCCAAAAAGCCTATTACTAAACCTAATAAACTAGAATCTGTGGTAAGCTTAAGCATCTTAAATGATTTTTCAGAAGCTTTTTTAACATTAAAAAAACCAATCACAAGAAATGCAATTGATACCAATAAACATATTAATATGAGTGTCATAAATAAAGGACCGCCTTCCATAAAAATATTCATAAAAACAGAAAAATTTATTACGCTATTTAAAGCAAGTGTTAGTGTCATCATAGTTTTTAAATTTAATTAAACATATTCAAACATAAACATAAGACAACCTCCTTTTTCTTTAATGCGACCAATAACCATTTTAAAACCTGATTTAACAAGTTGGTTAAAAAGCTATCTAAATTGGTCGTTCATCTCTAATTCGTTTTATTCAGTAAAAAATATGGTATTATTGTATTGTAGTTATGCTTACAAGACAATTAATATTAAAAAAAACCGGACAATTTCTATTACATCTCCTTTTCTGGGTGGCTGTTTTGTTTTTCTACACTAATTTTTTTGGAGTTGATAATGCCACTTATAAAGACACGCTTGAGTTTTCCCTTTTTTTAATGCCTATTACTATTGCTACTACTTATGTAGCCACTTACAAATTGATACCAGATTACTTAATCACAAAACAATACTGGCTATTTATACTTTACAGCAGCTACACCTTTATTATTTCTTTGTATTTACTGTTTGTTTCTATTTTTTTTAGTCTGATTTATATTTCAAATTTTGAATATGCTGATATGAATCCGTTAACTAAAAATGCACTGTTTATCATGACAGCAGTATATCTTATTGTGATAGTGGTAAGCGCCTTTAAACTCTTAAAACTGAATCTCAAACAAGCTTCAAAAACCAATGCTTTAGAAACCAAAATACTAGACACTCAGTTAAAGCTGAAAGAACAAGAACTCAATTACCTAAAAATGCAAATCCATCCACATTTTTTATTTAATACACTAAATACAATGTATGGCTTTGCCTTAAAAAAAGCCGATCAAACTCCAGATATGATTCTTAAATTATCTAATTTATTAGACTATCTTTTGTATCAGGCTGAAAAACCATTTGTATTACTTTCTGAAGAAATTGATCATGTGAAAGATTATATCGATTTGGAAAAAATGAGATTCAACGACACCTTACAGGTTAATTTTAAAATTAATGTGACTTCTGAAACTGCAAGGATTGCTCCTATGTTGCTGCTTCCGTTTATAGAAAACAGCTTCAAACACGGAAGCATTATCGATGGCAAACTCACTATTAACATTAAGCTTATAGCTGATTCAAATTCCATTGATTTCAGGATACAAAATTCAAATTCTGAAAGCAACATATCACAACAAGGTATTGGATTAGATAATATTAAAAAGCGTTTGGAATTATTATATGCGAATCAGTATCATCTGTATATCAAAAATCAAGATGAAATCTTTTCTGTACAACTTCAACTAAATACAGGAAAACATGACTAAACACCACAGTATTTCCTGTTTAATTGTAGATGATGAAGCTATTGCCAGAGAAATCATTGCGACACATGTATCGAATATTAATAATATACATATCGTAGCAAGTTGCAGTAATGCTATTGAAGCGTTTAATTATATAAGCAACCATAAGGTTGACCTGGTGTTTTTAGACATTAACATGCCTGAAATTTCTGGAATTTCATTTGCAAAGTCGATTAACAGTAATATCAAAGTCATATTTACAACAGCTTACAGAGACTACGCTGTAGAAGGATTTGAACTTAAAGCTGTTGATTATTTACTGAAACCGATATCCTTAGAAAGACTACAAAAAGCGCTTCAAACCTATTTTGAAATTTATGGTGAAAAAGAATCCGTTTTAAATAATTTAAATGAAAATTCTGATTTCATTTTTGTACGTTCAGATCGTAAAATGATTAAAATAGATTTTGAAACTATCATCTATATTGAAAGTTATAGCGATTACCTGAAAATACATTTAAACACGTCGACTATTCCAAACAAAAGTACGACTGTAATTACCAGAGAAACGATTTCTTCCATTGAAGCGAAGCTTCCGAAGTCATTGTTTTTAAGGATTCACAGATCATATATTATTGCTATATCTGCTATAACATCATTCACAAACGAACATATTACGATTCAAAATAATGCATTACCAATAAGCAGAACATACAAAAAAGAAGTCTTACGTTTTTTAGAAAAATTCTAAACCATTCAATAAATCTTCAAAAAACACGTTGGACAAATAATTATTATTTTTGTAGAAAACCTGCTTAATGGAAGATTACTTACGCAAGACCATTCCCAACTTAAAACCCTTTGACTACGATCGTCATCACGATTCGCACTTTATTAATAAAGAATGGGTTTTGGTAAATGGCATTTCTAAGAAAAAATCTATATACACGTTTAAAAAAGATAACATTCTTGAAATTTCGAGAAAAAAGTCAGTGATAAAAACGTCATGGACATTAAGCATCTCAAATATATTTTCTATTGAAACTGAAGATGGTCTCATCACAGTTAAAGCTTTTTTTAAAGATGACGATGTGTTGGTTTTGAACCATCAGAATAAAAATGAATTTGCCCTTTTTATCAATACCACAAATTATTCAGAAGACTTGAACAGCATTGAAGACGTACAAACATTTTTAAGAGAAAAGTACAAGCAGAAAGTGTCTGATTTAATTTATGGTCATGAGTTTTACTACATTGAAAAGTCCAGAGAATTCGGACCTTTTACAGTTGAAGAGCTTTCTGAAAAAGTCAAAAATGAGCTTATAAGTCCGTATTGCTTCGTCAGAGACATTAACGAAAATGATTACAGCAACCGGTTACGAATTTACGATCTGATAAAAGAATTATAACTATTACTTCTTTTTTAAATGGCTTTCAATATCACTTAAATGAAGGCTTAATGCTCTGGCTGAAATTTGAATTTCCTTTATTAATAATGCCAGTGATAAAATAAGTAATATTAAAGCCAATCCAAATATCCAAACACCAAGAATATAGTAATCTATGTAAATTAGAAACATCGTTAAAACACACAGTAACAAACTCGTAATTCCGAAAATCTGCATCCAACGGGTGAGATTCAGCCTTAATTTTAAATTTTTTATTTGCTCAATAAGCGAATCATCCATTTGCTCCAGATACTTATCGTGTAAGTTTCTAATAACTGCTGCATAGGCTAAAAACCGATTGGTATAAGCCAGCATAATTAACGATATTGCTGAAAATAAAAGTGCTGGTGTGGTCAGTGTAAGTTCGTTCATTTTTTTTTAAATAATGTTTAATTATTGTTTAAATGTCTTTGTCATTTCGAGCTTGCCGAGAAATCTCAGTTTAATTATAATAGATTCCTCCACTTCGGTCGGAATGACAAAACGTTTTATTTTCATTCACTAGATTGTATCGTAATTTGCTAAAGCATTTAATTAGTATCAATTTCCTTATCTATTAATTTTACAATGGTATGTCCTTTAGTTTTCAAACTGTCGTAAACCCAGAAATACTGTTCGTCAGCAACGCGTTGCATAATACCAAGTATTTTAGAATTTTTATAGATAATTTCCAAAGTTTGTGTTAAGTCTTCTTCCGAAGTCTTGTTTGATTCCATTTTAAAAAATCTTGAAATATCATCAAAAGTAGAATCAAATAAACCAACCTCCATATTTTCAATAAAATTATTTAAACTCGTTTCACTCTCATGAATTTCTTCAAAAAAAGCATAATAGTCAAAAATAGCATCCTCAATGTCAGAGCCTTGTAAATTAGCAATAAAGCCAGAGTTTTTTAATGCATCAAAACCTGATGTATTCACATTTAAATATTGTTCACCAACTACAGGTGCAATTCTACTAACCAATTCTAAGGACATTGAATCCTGAAAAATACAGGTCATATAGTCTTTTGCTGCTTGATTGTGTTGTATTCTCAGATTTTTAATTTGATTAATTTCGGTAGTATCCGATTGAATATTTTTACTAATACTTTTCAGGTAACCATGAAGCTGTTTATTTGTTTTTCTGGTTTCATTCCAATTGTTGATTTGAAGTGCAATCAGAATTCCAATGACTACAAGCACAATTTCGCCTATAGCGTATTTAAAATACTTAGCAGTCTTTCCTTCGGAAATAAGGTTTTGACGAATTTGTCTGAAGAATTTAAACATTCACTTTGGTTAAAAAGCAAATTAGGTTGATGATAGTCCTTGGGGTCGATTAACAATGTGTTTAAAGATATTAAAATGTAGCTGACAATCTCATTAATTTAAAAAAACTATTTTGTTTTAGTAATGGATTCAGTTTAATCATACTAAAAATTTGGCCAATCTTTTGAAAAATCTCGCCAGTTAGGATTCTCTGTTTCTATTAAATCTATTTTCCATTGACGTTTCCATTTTTTCATATTTTTTTCACGTTTTATAGCGTCATCAATATGTTGAAATGTTTCAAAATAAACCAGTCTGTGTAAACCATATCTTTTTGTAAATCCTTCAACTAATTTATTTTTATGTTCAAACATTCTACGTTCTAAATCATTTGTGATACCAATATATAAAGTACCATTGAATTTGTTCGATAGCATATAAAGATAATACTGATGAGTTGTTTTAAACATGATTACTAAAATATAAAAATTAGTAATACTAGTGGATTCCTGCTTCCGCAGGAATGACAATATTGGAATAATAGTTTTAAAAAAAAAAGCGAACTAAAAAGTTCGCTTTATTATTATAGATTCCTCGACCACACTCGGAATGACAATTCAATTTTAAACATGCAGTGCACGATCATCAGTAGCTGCTAAAGCCGCTTCTTTTATTGCTTCAGCAAATGTTGGATGTGCATGAGACATTCTCGATATATCTTCAGCAGATGCTCTGTACTCCATTGCAACAACAGCTTCAGCAATTAAATCGGCACAACGCGCACCAATCATGTGAATGCCTAAAACTTCGTCTGTAGTTTTGTCGGCTAAGATTTTTACAAATCCGTCAAGATCTCCACTTGCCCTTGCTCTTCCCAGAGCTCTAAATGGAAACTGTCCAACTTTATAGTCTACATTATCAGCTTTCAATTCTTCTTCCGTTTTACCAACAGCTGCAACTTCTGGCCATGTATAAACCACACCTGGAATTAAATTATAATCGATATGTGGTTTTTGTCCTGCTAAAATTTCAGCAACAAACACACCTTCCTCTTCTGCTTTATGAGCTAACATAGCACCTTTTACAACATCACCAATAGCATAAATGTTTTTTACATTGGTTTGTAAATGCTCATTAACTTCAACCTGTCCTCTTTCGTTAAGTTTCACTCCTGCTGCATCAGCATTGAGTCCGTCTGTATATGGTTTTCTTCCAACAGACACTAAACAGTAATCTCCTTTAAATTCTACAACCTCTCCTTTTTTGTTTTCGGCTTTTACGATAACTTCATCTCCTTTGCGCTCAACAGATTGCACTTTATGAGATACCATCATATTGCATTTTGCCTTTTTAAAGACTTTGTTTAGTTCTTTAGACAGTCCAGCATCCATAGTTGGAAGAATTCTGTCCATAAATTCAATCACTGTAATTTCAGCTCCTAAACGTCTGTATACTTGTCCGAGTTCCAAACCAATCACACCACCACCAATGATAATCATATGCTTCGGAATTTCTTTAAGTTTCAAAGCTTCGGTAGAGGTAATAACACGTTCTTTATCAAGCGTAATAAAAGGCAAATTAGAAGGTTTAGAACCTGTAGCAATAATGATATTTTTTGCTTCAATTTCTCCTGCATCTTTTCCATCGATTTTGATATGAGTCGCATCTTTAAAGCTACCCAGACCTTCGTAAACATCGATGTTATTTTTTTTCATTAAGAAATCAATTCCACCTGTCGTCTGATCAACAACAGCCTGTTTACGAGCAATCATTTTTTCAAGGTTCACTTTAATGTCACCAGGTATTTCAATCCCATGGTCTTCAAAATGCTTTGTCGCTTCTTCGTAATGGTGAGAAGAAGACAACAATGCTTTACTCGGAATACAACCTACATTTAAGCACGTTCCGCCTAAGGTTGAATATTTTTCGATTATTGCTGTTTTCATGCCTAATTGTGCACAACGAATTGCTGCTACATATCCACCAGGACCAGAACCTATTATTGCTACATCGTATGATTTCATTTATCTCTGTTTTTGTTCGTTTTAAATCGACTACAAAAGTACAAATTTAGATTAACTCGTAATTATATAAAGCCAGCATATTTTTGTATCTTAAAGGCTAATCTTAAAACTAAAATTATGAGTAATCACACGTACAAGAAAATTGAAATAGTTGGCTCATCAGAAATATCAAGTGATAATGCTGTTGAAAATGCTTTAGCAAAAGCTTCCAAGTCTTTAAAAAACCTAAGATGGTTTGAAGTTGTTGAAAACAGAGGACTTATTGGTGATAATGGCAAAATATCGTATTGGCAGGTTACAGTCAAAATTGGTTTTACCATGGAAGATTAAAAATCTTTGACTGTCTTTTCCAAATCACAATAGACTGATGGATTCATGATTGGGTTTCAAAAGTCATAATTATAACCCACAGAACGCCTAGTGTTTTCGTCAATGATTATATATGTCTTTATCCTTTACTTGCGATGTCAATTGAATTAATCAAAGACACATAATGCCTTACAATTTAATGGCTGTTGTATGCTTTACTTCATTAATCATAAAAGCACTGTGTGTACTACCAATATGACTTATGGTCGTTAGTTTCTTAACCATAAATTCGCGAAATTCATCCATGTCTGCAACAATCACTTTGAGCAAGTAATCATAATCACCACTAATATGATAGCACTCTAAAACCTCATCTAAATTAGCTACCTGCTTTTCAAAATCAATCACATAGTCTTTACTATGTTGAACAAGTTTGATACTGCAAAATGTTACAAAATTTTTGTGAGCCTTCTTTTTGTCAAGAAGCGCAACATATTTAGAGATAATTCCTTCACGCTCCAGTTTTTTAATGCGTTCATAAACCGCAGTTACTGAAAGATTTAACTTATGAGACAGTTCTTTATTGGTTTGCTTACCATCCTTTTGAAGCAGATAAATTAGTTTTTTATCGATTTGATCTAAGAGTATCATTTTGAAAAATTTTCAGTTTTAAATCTTGAAAGCTAACAAATAAAACAAAAATATCTATAAAAACAATTAATGATAGTTTTATTTTCTAAAGAACGGATTAACCATTGATTAATCTTCTGTAAATGATGATATTTGATGTGATATAAACTACATGCAATTAACTAAATTCAGATACCAATGGCATTTAAACCAGCAAATAACATTCAAGACTTACAATACTTTGGCGAATTTGGAGGTGTGAATCCTTCAATTTCAGACTCATCAACCTATACATTTCTATCAGCTAAAACCATGTTTGACACCTTTGAAGGTAATGCTGATGGATGTTATTTATATTCGAGACACTCCTCACCTTCCAATCTGTATTTAGGTGAAGCACTTGCTGCTATGGAAGGCACTGAAACCGCAAACGTCTCAGCGTCTGGAATGGGAGCCATTACACCAACATTAATGCAGCTTTGTGGAGCTGGCGATCATATTGTATCCAGCAGAACTATTTATGGTGGCACCTATGCGTTTTTGAAAAACTTCACGCCACGCTTTAATATAGAAACGTCTTTTGTAGATATTACTAAATTAGATAGTATTGAAGCAGCCATTACTAAAAATACAAAAGTGCTGTTTTGTGAAACAGTAAGTAATCCGTTACTGGAAGTTGCAGACATTAAAGGTTTGGCTGAAATTGCAAAACGTCATAACATAAAA
>JAAEZL010000038.1:486-16947 GCA_018222875.1 Algicola sp. | reverse complement strand
TCAATTTCTCCTGCAAAATTAGGAGCTGATATCGTGATTCATAGTTTAACAAAATTTATTAATGGCTCAAGTGACACTGTTGGAGGTGTTGTATGTGGCACACAAGACTTTATTGATTCCCTCAGAAATGTCAATGATGGCGCTTCCATGTTATTAGGTTCTACGATGGACAGTTTAAGATCTGCTTCTGTATTAAAGAATCTCAGAACTTTACACATTCGAATGCAGCAGCATAGCCTGAATGCCTCTTACTTAGCTGAAAAATTTGAACAAGACGGATTAAAAACCGTGTATCCAGGATTAGCTTCTCATCCATCACATGACTTATTCAAATCGATGATGAATGAAAAATACGGATTTGGTGGTATGCTAACTATTGATGTTGGAAGTTTAGACAAAGCCAACGAATTAATGGAAATGATGCAAAAGAAAAACTTAGGGTATCTTGCTGTGAGTCTAGGGTTTTATAAAACCTTATTTTCCGCTCCCGGAAGTTCTACGTCTTCAGAAATACCAGAAGAAGAACAAGAAGCAATGGGATTGAGTGATGGTTTGATTCGTTTTTCGATTGGTTTAGATGCCGATATTGAACGTACTTATCAAATGATGAAAGATTGCATGCTGGAATTACATATCTTAGAAGATCTGGAAGTTGTCTAAATGCGGTTTTATTTTATGTCGGATGCTATACATAAAGCAATAAATACACTTTTAATAGATATAGTTAAACTACAATTATAAGAGACACCCTAAATCCCTTTAAGACGTATCCAGAGTTCGTTCATTGTGAATTTAAAATCGTCCATTTCGGGAGCAAAAGGTTTCATATCTAATCTGTTTCCGGCTCTGTAAAGTTTCAGATTAAAAACAGATTGATAGCCATTTTTAGTTTTAACCAATGGGTATCTTAAATCTTTGTAAAGGTAATTGTCATCGTTTAATCTTTCAACACTATAATAATTATTGCTAAACCAAGCCAGACTTTTCAAATCTTCAACAGAATCTAAATCTCTTGTTTTTGGTAAAACTTTCCATTCTGAAAAACGATTGGACTTATCTAATAACGAGTAAAAAGCCACTTGGTATTCATCTTCAGTTTCAGCAACACCATACCACAGGACATTATTTAAAATTGAAGGCTGCGTGCTGAAGCGAGTATATACAATATTCTCTTTTATCAAAGATGTTTTAAACACTCGATCTATGTAGAGTTTATTAATAACGGTTAGCAGCAGATACATTGAGCTAATTCCTATGCCGAGTTTCAACCATAATCGGCGTTTATCTTGCTGTCGTTTATAAAACATCATTACAATCATGCAAATTAAAAAAGGGACTGTATATAATGGATCAGCGACAGCTATCGTATTAAAAGCTACTCTGTAATTACTGACTGGAGCAAATAACTGAGTCCCGTAAGGTGTAAAACAATCTAAAACAGGATGTGTGAATAAGGACCAAAAAAATAATAAAATCCAGTCTTTCTGGGTTGTTGTGTGTATTCGTTTGCCTGCATTGTAGAGTTTATGAACCAGCAAACCCAGAATGAATGCTCCTAACACAGCAAAGAAAACAGAGTGCATAAATCCTCTGTGAAAAAGCATGGCATCTATTTCGTTATTGTATAGCAGACTTCCAACAAAGACATCTAAGTCGGGAATGGTTCCTGCAATAGCTCCAAAAAGCAAGGCTTTATTTCCAATTTTGCGCCCTAAAACAGCTTCGCCACAAGCAGCACCTAAAACAATTTGAGTTAAAGAATCCATTAAACAAATTACAATGAGCCGTAAAAGTAAGCAACTAAATCGATTTGCAATTCGGTTTACAAAATCGTAACATTACAAAACCTAAAAAACTAAACTGCATTAAATGAAAAGCCAAGATATAAAACCCAGAGAACCACAAGACGAACATATTGTTGAAAATAAAGAACTTAATATCTGGGAAGCCTTAATTCCTGTTTTTGCATTAGTGAGTATGCTTGCCTATAATGTGTTTGTTTATGGAGATGATGCTTTAAGCGGAAGTAATCAATTTGTTTTACTTCTTGGCGCAGCAGTAGCTGCCATAGTTGGTCTATACAATAAAGTATCTTTTAGTCAAATGATAGATGAAGTTGCCGAAAATATAAAATCGACCACAGGTGCATTACTAATTCTATTAATGGTTGGTGCTCTTGCTGGTACCTGGTTAATAAGTGGGATCATTCCAGCGATGATTTATTACGGACTTCAGATCCTAAATCCAACTATATTTTTAGCTGCTTGTGTTATCATATGCGCCATTATTTCTATTGCAACTGGGAGTTCCTGGACAACTTCAGCTACAGTTGGTATAGCTTTAATAGGCATTGGTGAAGCATTAGGTGTTTCATTAGGCATGACAGCAGGTGCTGTTTTATCTGGTGCTTATTTTGGTGATAAAATGTCTCCCTTGAGTGATACAACAAATCTGGCTCCTGCTATGGCTGGAAGTGAATTGTTTTCTCATATTAGATACATGGCTTTTACTACAATACCAACAATAGTAGTAACCCTTCTTGTTTTTATTATTTTAGGTTTCACTCAAAACACTGATGGAGTGGCAGATACATCAGTTCTAATTTCAGATATTGATAAAACATTTAATATTAGTGGCTGGTTATTTTTAGTACCAGTAATTGTTATTTTCCTAATTATAAAAAAAACACCACCTTTAATAGCACTCTTAATAGGAACGTTACTAGGTGGAGTTTTTGCCATACTATTTCAACCTCAAATCGTAGCACAAATTTCAGGTGTAGATGAACTTACCTTTAATTCTGCTTACAAAGGTGTGATGGATGCCATTACAGTTAAAACAACAATTCCTACTGAAAATGAAACGTTAGAGAGTTTATTTTCTGCTTCAGGTAAAGGCATGAGTGGTATGCTTGGAACCATATGGCTAATAATTTGCGCAATGGTATTTGGTGGAATCATGGATGCGATTGGAGCTTTAGCAAGAATTAGTAGATCCTTATTAAGTCTGGCAACTACAACATTCGGACTTTTTGCGAGTACCGTTGCCAGTTGTTTAGCACTTAATGTTACAGCTTCAGATCAGTATTTAGCGCTCGTCGTTCCTGGTAAAATGTTTAAAAAAGCTTATGAAGATAAAGGACTAGCACCTGAAAACTTAAGTAGAACTCTTGAAGACTCCGGAACTGTAACTTCTGTTCTGGTTCCATGGAATACCTGTGGAGCCTACCAATCTGGTGTTTTAGGTGTTCCTGTGGTAGATTACTTCTTTTTTGCCATATTTAACTGGTTGAGTCCTTTCATGACTCTCATATTTGCTGCATTTTCAATTAAAATCAAACAACTGGCACATAAACAATAATCAATTATACAACTTTTCAAAGCATATTTTGAGGAGTTGATATTATGTACCAGTCATTATTGCGGATATATCAAAAAACAAACGCTTATTTTAAGCACATATTTAATACCTATGAACATATAATTTTATATTATTTATTTCTATAGTAACTATCTTTAATAGTTGCTAGATTTGTACAGAATTTAATAAATATAAAAAATTATAAATATGGCATTAGTAGGAAAACAATTTCCAGATTTAAGTGTGAACGCAATGAACGAAATGGGTGACAATTTTAAACTTAACGTTCTTGAAGAAGCAAGAAACAACAACAAAAAGGTGGTTTTATTCTGGTATCCTAAAGACTTTACCTTCGTTTGTCCAACGGAATTACATGCATTTCAAGCAGCTTTAGGTGAATTCGAAAAAAGAAACACTATCGTTATTGGTGCATCTTGTGATACTGCTGAAGTTCATTTTGCTTGGTTAAGTACAGCAAAAGATAATGGAGGTATTGAAGGTGTAACTTATCCTTTACTAGCAGATTCTAACAGAAATCTAGCTTCAACTTTAGGTATTTTAGATATTACAAACGAAACCTATAATGAGGAAACTGGTATAGTGACTGTTGAAGGAGATAATGTAACATACAGAGCAACTTATATTATTGATGAAGAAGGTATTATTCAGCATGAAAGTATTAACAACATGCCTTTAGGAAGAAATGTAAATGAATACTTAAGAATTATTGATGCATTAACGCATGTACAGGAAAAAGGAGAAGTTTGTCCTGCAAACTGGGAAGAAGGAAAAGATGCAATGCAGGCTAATGCTAAAGGTACAGCTGAGTATTTAAAAGCACATTTAAACTAAACAGACCTATGATAACTGAATTAGATCAAGACAATTTATCAGAATTGGTTGCAGAGAATGACACAGTAGTCGTTCAGTATTCTGCTAGCTGGTGTGGTAATTGTAGAATTATGAAACCAAAGTTCAAGAAATTAGCTTCAGAACATGAAACTATGACATTCGTAATGGCTGATGCTGAAAAATTTCCTGAATCCAGAAAATTAGCAACAGTTGACAATTTGCCAACGTTTGCTACATTTAAAAACGGAACTTTTGTAAACCAGACACAAACTAATAAGTTTGATGTTTTAAAAGATTTAGTTAATGAAGTTACCAGTAATTAAACATCTTACTCAGTTTATTGAAGATAACGATGAAGATTTCTTAGTTGAAACCATTGAAACTTTAGAAAACCTTACTGAAGTTCCTTCGTTAAAAGATGAAGAACTCGATGTTATTGGAGAGCTAATTTCCAATATGTATGGTGCTCTTGAAGTCCATAAAATGGTAAAATCTGGAACTCCTAAAAAAGAAGCATTAAATACATTTATGCAGCGCGTTTTAGGATCAATAGACAACTAAAAGATTAATATGTTTACAAAAAAAAGCCACTATAACAGTGGCTTTTTTTATTCCAATAATTGAACAATACGTTTATTTCCTTTTTCAAGAGCATGATCTCTGGCTGTTTTACCTTCATTATCTTTTAACGACTTATCGGCATCTTTCTTTAATAATAATTTGATAATCTCTTCTTGATTGTACATGGTTGCAAAAATCAAAGGTGTCGTTCCCATATTGTTTTTAGCATTAATATTTGCTCCATGCTCTAATAATATATCAGCTAACGTTTTGTTTCCTTTAAAACAGACACCAATCAAGGCTGTATTACCAGCACTATCTTTGGCTTCTATATTGGCATGATTCTTCAGTAAGAGATTTGTAGCATATTCATTATCAAAATAAGAAGCAAATATTAAAGGCGTAAAACCACGACTATCTTCACTATTTACTATATGAGGATTAGACTTGATAAGTCGCTGAATCACCTCTGGATTTTTATTTCTAATAGCATCAAATAAGTGTTCTACTTCTGTCATCTGTTTTCTTAAAATTAAAGAAGGAATGAAATTAAAACTCCATTCCTTCATTTTGTTAGTAGTTTATATCTATTTTAAATCATAACGATCTAAATTCATCACTTTTACCCAAGCCTTAGCAAAATCGTTTACAAATTTTTGCCCAGCATCATTAGCTCCATACACTTCACAGATTGCTCTTAATTCAGAATTAGACCCAAAGATCAAGTCCGCCCGACTTCCTTTAAATTTCACTTCTCCTGTTCTTCTGTCGCTTCCTTCAAAATATCTATCATCTTCACTTGTTGCTTTCCAGGTATAAGTCATGTCTAAAATGTTTTTAAAGAAATCATTAGAAAGTGTCTCTTTCTTATCTGTAAAAACACCATACGATGAATTGTCGTAATTAGCTCCTAACATTCTCAATCCACCAACCAATACTGTCATTTCCGGAACTGACAATGTCAATAAGTTTGCCCGATCTACTAATAAATCTTCAGCAGCTATTTGTAAATCAGATTTGATATAATTTCTAAAACCATCAGCTAATGGTTCCAAATAATTGAAAGCTTCAACATCAGTTTGTTCTTGTGTGGCATCTCCTCTACCTTGAGTGAAATCTAAATCTATTTTATATCCTGCATTACTTGCGGCTATTTCAACGCCTACATTACCAGCGAGAACAATTAATTCTGCAATAGAGACATCTCCTGAAATATTCTTTTGAATTTTTTCTAATACATTTAATACTTTACTTAGCTCTTTCGGATTATTTACTTCCCAGCTTCTCTGAGGTTCTAATCGTAATCGACCTCCATTAGCACCACCACGTTTATCAGACCCTCTGAATGTTGATGCTGAAGCCCAAGCTGTTTTTACCATTTGAGATACTGTAAGTCCTGAATTATTAATCATAGTCTTCAGGTTATTTATATCTGCATCACTTAACTTATAATTCACTTTAGGCACTGGATCCTGCCACAATAACTCTTCTTGAGGCACTTCTGGACCTAAATAACGATCTATTGGTCCCATATCCCGATGTGTAAGTTTGTACCATGCTCGAGCAAAAGCATCTTCAAAAGCTTTGTGATCTTTATGGAAGCGCTTCGATATTTCTAAATAATCAGGATCTGTTTTCAGAGCAATATCGGCTGTGGTCATCATTAGGGCTTGTTTTCCGTTTGGATCTCCAGCTTTAGGTGCCATTCGTGCATTTGATGCCGCTGTTGGTGTCCATTGATGAGCTCCAGCAGGACTCTTAGTAAGTTCCCATTCATAGTTTAGTAACACATCAAAATAATCATGATCCCATTGTGTAGGATTTGGAGTCCATGCTCCTTCTATTCCACTTGTAATTGTATCGTCCAGAAACCCTGTCCCGAACTTATTTTTCCATCCTGTGCTCATTTCTTCAATTGATGCACCATGAGGTTCTGCTCCGACGTATTGATTTGGATCTGCTGCACCATGAGCCTTACCAAAGGTATGTCCACCAGCAACTAAAGCTACCGTTTCCTCATCGTTCATAGCCATTCGTCCGAAAGTTTCTCTTACATTTTTAGCTGAACCGATTGGATCTGGATTTCCATTTGGTCCTTCAGGATTTACATAAATCCATCCCATCATAACAGCTGCAAGCGGGTTTTCTAGATCTTCATTTTCGTAGCGTTCTTCATTTGCTCCCCATTCTGTTTCACTTCCCCAGTATACATCTTGTTCAGGTTCCCAAATATCCTCTCTTCCTCCAGCAAAGCCGAACGTTTTAAAGCCCATAGACTCTAATGCACAATTTCCTGCCAATATCATTAAGTCTGCCCATGAGATATTACGTCCATATTTTTGTTTTATAGGCCAAAGTAATAGTCTGGCCTTATCTAAATTTCCGTTATCTGGCCAGCTATTTATTGGAGCAAATCTTTGATTTCCACCACCTGCACCTCCACGTCCATCACCAATTCGGTAGGTACCAGCACTATGCCAAGCCATTCTAATCATAAATCCTCCATAATGTCCATAATCGGCAGGCCACCAATCTTGAGAATCAGTCATTAGATTTAATACATCTTGTTTTAGTGCTTTATAATCTAATTTTTTAAAAGCCTCAGCATAATTAAAATCTTCACCCATTGGATCTGATTGAGGCGCATGTTGACGCAGAATATTTAGTTTAAGTTCATTGGGCCACCAATCACGATTTTTCATACCACCACCAGCAGTGTTTTTATTAGTACCTCCAAAAAACGGGCAATTCGCTATACCTTGATTAATTTCAAAATTTTCACCGTTTGGATTTCCATCAGTGTGAGGGTTCTTATTATTTTCCATATTGACATTATTTTATTTAACAATGTCCTAAAGTTAAAACATTTGCATTCTAATTCAAACGACAAACACATTTTAATATCTTATATTATAATTGATATAATTTATTAAAATTAAACGAAGAATAAGGTTTATAAATAGAAGAAGCCATATTCCGAGCAGAATATGGCTTCCCAACAACCTAACTAAATCAATCAAAATATTATCTTGCGATAACTTTATTTAATGTTTAACAAATATAAGTAATTGTTAAACAAAATTAATTAATATTATTAAATATTTAACATTTTTATATGTAGCCCAATAACAAAGTAATTGGTATAAATTTTGTAAATTACTTTGACAAAACTTAATATTATGACTGATTCAAATTACACACAATTATTCTCCGGCAACTTTATCGTAGTCCAAATGTTAAAAGACCGGCTTGAAAGCGCAGGCATAAGTCCTGTGATAAAAGATGAATCTGAATCTGGTCGTTTAGCTGGTTTTGGCGCTTCAATACAAGGCTTTCAGGAATTATATGTTAGTAAAGAAGAGTTTCTAAAAGCTAATGCTATATTAAAAGAAGTAAATGAAGATCTTAAAGCATAAAATAAGCCTCATCAAAGAGATGAAGCCCATTTACAATCAATTCATATAAAACATGAATTTTTTAAACTCTTTACTCTTTTAAGATTTTGGCAGAAGCACACTGTCAACAACATGTATCACACCGTTAGACTGATTAACATCTGCAATAGTAACTTTTGAAGCGTTTCCATTTTCATCAGTAATATAAACCTCTTTATCTTTTGTCCAGATCGTTATAGTACCTCCAGATACGGTTTTAACAACTGCTTTCCCATCACCTTTTTTCAGCAATTTCATAATGTCTTTTGCATTCCATTTTCCTGATACCACATGATAAGTTAATATGGTTTGTAATTGCTTTTTATTTTCTGGCTTTAAAAGCGTTTCAACTGTTCCTGCTGGCAATTTTTCAAAAGCGCTGTTAGTTGGTGCAAATACAGTAAAAGGCCCTTCACTAGATAATACTTCAACTAATTCTGCTGCTTTAACTGCAGCAACTAAAGTTGTATGATCTTTAGAGTTAACTGCGTTTTCTACAATGGTTTTACTTGGGTACATTTCTGCGCCACCAACCATTTTCGTGTCTTCTTTCATCATTTTACTTTGTGCAACCATATGTTGACCAACAAAGAGTGATCCTATTAAAAGGGTTACTGCAAATAGTGCATTACTAAATATTTTGTTTGTTTTCATAATTGTTAAATTTATATGTTCACCTTATATACGAGATTATTTATATTGAGGTTTTATAAAAAACAATTAGTTATTTTATTTTAATCTAAGTAATGTCTTTTGCTGGCTAGTGTACAGCCTTTTAGCCTTGAGCAAAAAAAATGCTGGTATAAAAATACCAACATTTAAAATTTATACTAAAAAGAAACGCTTAAGCAGTAACCGAATACATTTTATCGCGTAATTCCTTTATTTTTTTATCACTCATGTAGTCATCAAAAGTCATGTAACGGTCTATAATTCCGTTTGGTGTTAGTTCGATAACTCTGTTTGCAACGGTTTGAGCGAATTCGTGATCATGAGTTGTAAACAGCACTGTCCCTTTAAAATTCTTTAGTGAGTTATTAAACGCTGTAATACTTTCTAAATCTAAGTGGTTGGTTGGTTCATCGAGCATCAACACATTAGCTCTAACCATCATCATTCGGCTTAACATACAACGTACTTTTTCTCCTCCTGAAAGCACATTAGCTGTTTTCAAAGCTTCCTCTCCGCTAAAAATCATTTTACCCAAGAATCCACGAATGTAAACTTCTTCTCTTTCTTCCTCTGTAGTTGCCCATTGACGTAACCAGTCAACAAGTGTTAACTTATTATCAAAATATTCGCTGTTATCTAATGGTAAATACGATTGCGTTGTTGTAATTCCCCAAGCATATTTTCCCGTGTCTGCCTTTTCTTTACCATTTATAATTTGATAAAACGCTGTAGTTGCTCTGGAATCTTTTGAAAAAACAACAACCTTTTCACCTTTATTGAGGTTAAGGTCAATATTTTTAAATAATATTTCCCCATCAATAGAAGCCGCTAAACCTTCAATATTTAAAATTTGATCTCCAGCTTCACGATCACGTTCAAAAATAATTGCCGGATAACGACGACTAGAACGTTTTATATCAGCAATATTTAGCTTTTCTATCATTTTCTTTCTACTTGTTGCCTGTTTAGATTTTGCAACATTGGCAGAAAATCGTCTGATAAATTCTTCTAATTCCTTTTTCTTTTCTTCAGCTTTTTTGTTTTGTTGAGCATGCTGTCTTGCAGCTAATTGTGACGATTCATACCAAAAGGTATAGTTTCCTGAGAAATGATTTATTTTTCCAAAGTCAATATCAGAGATATGTGTACAAACAGCATCTAAAAAGTGTCTGTCATGCGATACAACAATAACACAATTATCATAATTAGCCAGGAAATTCTCCAGCCATGAAATAGTTTCATAATCTAAATCATTCGTCGGCTCATCCATAATTAACACATCTGGATTTCCAAAAAGTGCCTGAGCCAAAAGCACTCGGACTTTTTGTTTTCCATCAAGATCTTTCATCAATGTGTAATGAAATTCTTCTTTAATTCCCAGATTAGACAACATTGCGGCCGCATCGCTATCGGCATTCCAACCATTCATTTCCTCAAATTGCACTTGAAGCTCACCTATTTTTTCGGCATTTTCATCTGTGTAATCAGCGTATAGCGCGTCAATTTCAGATTTAAGTTTAAATAAAGGTTTGTTACCCATAATAATGGTTTCTAAAACCGTATGCTCATCGTATAGGTTGTGATCTTGTTCAAGCACAGACATTCGCTTGCCTGGTTCTAAATGAACATGCCCAGACGTTGGGTCTTGTTTTCCAGAAATAATCTTCAAAAACGTTGATTTGCCTGCACCATTTGCTCCAATAATTCCGTAGCAATTTCCATTGTTGAAAGTTGTATTGACTTCATCAAAAAGAACGCGCTTACCAAATTGAACTGAAAGGTTAGAAACTGTTAACATAAACTATATTTTAATTTTTTGCAAAAGTAGAGAAATCAATCCATTGTATGAAACAACTAGCATTAATTTATTTTTCATAAAAATCGTTTAAAACTAGCGTATCTGTAAGATTTAACAGCGAATTAACAAGACTTATTAGTTGCAAACTCTATTTTTGTTTGGTGATTGAACGACCTACAATATATTTATGAAATTTTATTTTTATACTTTTCTAACAATCTTACTCATCTTTAGCTGTGAAAACTCAAATCCAACTAAAGCTGATTACGCATATTTTGGAGGTGAAATCATAAACCCAAGTAACAATTACGTTACACTCAGCAATGCAAACGAAGAAAGAGATACCATTTATCTTGACAAAAACAATCGGTTTCTCTACAAAATTGATAGTATAGAACCAGGGATTTACACTTTCACACATGGTGGAGAATACCAAACTATGCTGCTAGAGCCAAAAGACAGCTTACTGATAAGGTTGAATACAAATGATTTTGATGAGTCTTTAGTTTACACTGGATCAGGTTCGAAAAAGAATAATTTTCTAATTAAGTCTTTTTTAGATGATGAAACAGAAAATAAAGAATTCAATAAAACCAGACATCTGGAGCCTGAAGTTTTTGTAGAGCATATGAAAAAACTCAGAAAGCAAAAACTGGCGCACTTCGAAGAATTTCTTTCTAAAAAACCGTCGTCTGAATTATTTGAAACCATTGTTAGATCCAGTATCGATTACAATTATTACACGTATCATGAAATGTTTCCTTTTGGCTATTATGGTAATAATAAATTAATTCATTTTAAAGATCTTCCTGAAGGATTTTATGACTTTAGAAATCAAGCTAATCTCAACAATGAAAATTTAAGCAAATTATATGCTTATAACAGATATCTGTTTTGGCATTTTAATAATATGGCTCTAAAACAATATTATATTGAGGGTAACCATGAGGCTTTTGACAGAATGGCTTTAGACTACAATAAGGAGAAGTTAAGGCTGATTGATAGTACGATTACTAATGAAAAAATTAAAAATTATCTGTTAAAACATAACATCAGAGATTTTGTTCTTAATACTGATGATCGCGATGCAACTATTGAAATGATTAATTATTATTTGGATAGAAGTACAAATCCAGATGATAAAACCTATTTAAAAAAGCTAGTGGAATCGGCCAATAAATTAAAACCTGGCAACACTTTACCAGATGCAGAATTGACTGATTACAATGGTGATACGGTAACGTTGAGTTCACTTATTACAAAACCGACTGTTATTTATTGCTGGTCTTCCATTTATAAAATGCATTCAAGAAATAGTCATTTTAAAATCAACGAATTAAAAGAGAAGTTTCCAAAGGTTAACTTCATTGCCATTAACTTTAATGATAATGACTTTCAATACTGGAAAAAAACGGTTAGGTCGTTGAATTATCCTATAAAAAATGAATACAAATTTTCTAATCCTGAAAAAGCCTTAGAACAATATGTGATTACCTTTTCTCATAAAGTTTTTGTGGTGGATGAGAACATGGAAATTGTCAACTCTAATGTTGAACTCTTTAATGACGAATTAACTGAATGTTTGAAAAAGCAAACATCTTCTCCTTCTTATTCATCCAGAATGAAATAAAAAACACTCTTAAAAATTTATTTCTAAGAGTGCCTTTATCTATTTAAAAATAATGTTTAGTTTCCTTTTTTATAATCTGCTAAAAACTTTTCTAACCCAATATCTGTCAATGGATGCTTAAGTAATCCAACGATTGAACTCAAAGGTCCAGTCATAACATCTGCTCCAAGTTTAGCACAGTCAATCACGTGCATAGTATGACGAACAGAAGCAGCTAAAATTTCAGTTTCAAAACCATAGTTATCGTAAATCATTCTAATTTCGGCAATAAGGTTTAAACCATCTGTAGAAATGTCGTCTAAACGTCCGATAAAAGGAGATACATAAGTTGCTCCAGCCTTTGCTGCTAATAGTGCTTGTCCTGCTGAAAATACTAAAGTCACATTCGTTTTAATGCCTTTATCACTAAAATATTTACACGCTTTTACACCATCTTTTATCATTGGTAATTTGATAACAATCTGATCATGAAGTTCTGCCAATGCCTCTCCTTCTCTTACCATACCATCAAAATCTGTTGAAATCACTTCCGCAGAAACATCACCATCTACAATATTGCAGATATTAACATAATGCTTCATAATATTGTCATGACCAGTAATTCCTTCTTTTGCCATTAATGATGGATTTGTAGTTACTCCATCTAATATTCCCATATCCTGAGCCTCTTTAATTTGATCAAGATTAGCTGTATCAATAAAAAATTTCATATAAAATGTGTTTTAATTTTTGAGTTATCACTGAACGTTTTTCAGCTTTATAACATTCGTCGTTATGATTAATTTCTTATGCGAAATTACAACTTTAACATAGCTTAAATGATATCTTTTTTTCAAAACATATCAACATAGAATTAAAAATGTAATGCTAGAGCTTGTAATGATTAAGTAATAATTTTTCGTAAACTCTGTCTGGAAGCATTCGTTTTAATACAATTGAAAATTTTTGCATAAAAGCACCTACCTTGTAATGAATCTTCGGCTTTGGTGTATTTATAATTTTTAACACTGCATTTGCTACCAACGTCGGATCGTCACCATTGTCAACATCTTCATCAATATTTTTTAAAACGGAACCATATTTAGTTTCATAAGGAGAGCCTTTTATTACAGGCGCATGATAGCGACCTGCAGCAATATTAGTAGCAAAATCTCCAGGAGCGAGATTGGTTATCTTAATATTAAAATCTTTGAGTTCCATACTAAATGCTTCCGTAATTAATTCTAAAGCACCTTTACTGGCACTATAAATTCCACGATATGGTAATCCCATATATCCAGCAATAGACGTAATATTAATTATCAATCCAGATTTTTGCTCACGCATTTGAGGCAAAACAGCTTTGATAACATTGATTGGGCCAAACAGATTCGTTTCAAAATTACGTTTGATTTCTTCATCAGGAATTTCTTCAATTGGTCCCGTAATTCCGGCTCCAGCATTATTAATAAGTACATCTAATCTTCCTGATGTTTCAATTACTGTTTGAACTGCTTTTTCTATAGAGGTTGAATCTGCTACATCCAGAGTAACTAACTTAAATTTAGAAGCTGAGTAGCGTTCCGGATTTCTACTTGTACCAAAAACCTCATAGCCTTTAGAGGTTAAAAATTCACCTATTGATTTTCCAATACCTGAAGAGCCACCTGTAATTAATACAACTTTAGACATGTAAATAAGTTTAAAAGTTAAAAGTAAAAAAGTTGAAAGTTAAATGCTATTAAAAACCAAGAATCTTATTAAAGATATATTATTAGGATCTGAGTTTAGGGTACAAAAAAAGGCAAGCTACCTACATCACACCGCTACGACCGCGTACCTTTGCTTCGTTCCCGACCTGGAGGATTAAGCAGGAGCTGGTTGTGTAGGACTTGCCGACTGCAAAGATACAATCTTTTAATACTTCTGCAATGATTTTTTAAACCGAATTTTATTAAATAACTTGCATCAAAATTTGATAAAAAATGTCATTATTTAAATCTTTCATTCTCATAGCTTTATCCCTTTTGATTGTCAATTGTGGAAATTCAGATGACAAAAAAAATAATTTTTCGATTCGTACAAGTGCAAAAGATAATGTTGTTAAACTGGGAGAAACAATTAAACTCTCGGTTAATAATCCTAATAATATCGATATCAATGCTGTTACCTATAGTATTAACGGACAAAATATCAACGAAACCTTTGACGCTACCAATCAGAAATTAGGAGTTCAAACCATTACTGCGACCGTCGATTATGGTGATTCAAAAGAGGAAGTTTCAACTAAAATCACGATTTTGAACAACCAGCTTCCTAAAATATATGGCTATAACATTATTAACGAATATCCTCATGATATCACGTCCTATACTCAGGGTTTAGAATTTCATAATGGCGAATTGTATGAAAGTACTGGTCAATATGGCGAATCTAAACTTAGAAAAGTAGATTATAAAACTGGTAATGTGTTAAAAAATGTAGATTTAGCACAACAGTATTTTGCTGAAGGATTAACAATTTTGGACAATAATATCTATCAATTAACCTGGAGAGAAAACACAGGTTTTGTTTACGATTTGAATACGTTTGAAAAAACCAGTAGCTTCAAATACGGACAAAGCAAAGAAGGTTGGGGCATTTGTAATGACGGAACAACACTTTACAAATCTGATGGCACAGAAACCATTTGGCTTTTAAATTCAGAGACGCTTACAGAAGATTCAAAACTTCAGGTTTATACGAATAAAGGAAAAATTATTGGTCTAAACGAAATGGAATGGATTAACAATAAAATTTATGCGAATCGCTACCAGAGAAATGGTGTTGCCATTATTAATCCAGAAAATGGAGCTGTTGAAGGCGTTATTGACTTTTCTCCATTGCGAAACTTAGTTACTCAGCATCAAGGTTTAGATGTGCTTAACGGCATTGCTTATAATTCGGAAACGAAAACTATTTTTGTAACTGGTAAACGTTGGGATAAACTTTTTGAAGTTGAAGTTTTTGAAAAATAATATGCTTGTATTTGAAAAGAACATCATTGTTTCAGCAGACGATTTAGATAATCGTAACCATGTGAATAACGTGAGATATGTGCAATGGGTTCAGGATATAGCTGAAGATAACTGGATTGCAAATACCTCAATTGCTATAAGAAACGATTATTATTGGATCATGTTAAGTCATCATATTCAATATAAAGCGGAAGCTGTTTTGGGAGACCACTTGCTCTTAAAAACGTACGTCACTAAATCTGAAGGTTTACGATCTACGCGTATGGTTGAAATCTATAATCAAAACACGAATAAACTTCTAACAACTTCAGAGACGATTTGGTGCTTCATGTCTCATAAAACGAATAAACCTGCTCGTATTACTAAAGAGGTAGCTGATTTGTTCTGATAAATTCAGTCTTAATCCGTGTTAAAATATCATAATCTTGTCTGGGTTGTCAATCTATTTTTCTTAATTTGAAAGACAAACCAATCCATTCCCTTTTTTGAAAAAGCTTCTGCTTCTAATTTTTACGTTTCTACCCTTTTGTAGTACAGCTCAAACTATTAATGGCAAGGTTTACGATGCTGAAACCACTGTTAAAGGTGCTTTAGTTGTGAATATGTCTCAAAATATAATGACTTATACGAATGATGAAGGTGATTTTAACATTGAAGCTAAATTAAAAGATACGCTTTATATAAGTTCTCTGTTTCACACGAAAACATTTATTGAAATTAAAAAAGAGGACTTCAGCCACATCGTCGTCATTGAAGTTAAAAAAACCATTAATGAACTTGATGCTATACTTTTAAGAGATGCACGTGTGCGAAAATTTGATTCGATTAAAATGGCTTCACAACTCAAAAATCAAATCAAAGAAGACATGGAGAGCAATCCTATTAATTACCAGGCAGCACCAAGCGGAAACATGAATTTCATTGCCATTTTTAGTATGATTAGTCGGCTTTTTAAAAGTAAAAAAACCAAAGAAACTGAAATCATTCCTATTACATATAAAGATCTGGACTCTCTTTTCAAGAAAGACTATTTTTTCAATGAGACTTTGCTCACCACAGATTTAAATATTCCTAAAGAATATCATGCTTTATTTTTTGATTACTGTGATGCCAGAGCTATTGATTCTAAATTATTAGAAAAAAAACAAACAAGTTGAC
>JAAEZL010000038.1:0-476 GCA_018222875.1 Algicola sp. | reverse complement strand
TGATTACTGTGCTGGTAGAGCTATTGATTCAAAATAAATAGAAAAAAAACAAACTAGTAGACAAGCTGACAATAATAATCATTAACAGTCAGCAATTTCAAAAGATTATTGAAACGTCAGAAAAAGACAATTAAATTATTAATTATTATACTAAATATTGACTTCAAAAGTTATATTTTTAGTCCCTAAAGGCACATTTAAGTATTTAAAAGGAGATCTATTAAAGTGTGACTATTTAAATGAAGAACAAAAACAACAAATGAAACGTTTACTATACTTTCTATTAACTATATCATTTATAACACTCTGGAGTTCTTGCAGAAAGGACTTTGATTTTTCGCCAAGTACTGGAAGTCTTTCATTTTCAAAAGACACCATTTATCTGGATACTATTTTTGCAGATATTGGTTCAAGCACGTATAATCTTAAAGTTTATAACCGAAGTGATACTGATATTTCAATACCAAGTGTACGTT
>JAAEZL010000239.1 GCA_018222875.1 Algicola sp. | reverse complement strand
CTTAATGGGTGATGCACCAGATAACTTAACTGATATAGATACCAAACCCAATACTTATCCCAAAATAACAGAGGATTTAAATGCCCCAAACACCAATCAACGTATAGATAATCAGCTAATTATTAATAATAAATTCACGTCTGTTGGAGGTGATTTTGATTTTTCATACCAATTGCCTAATACTGTATTTACGGATTGCCTAACAAAAGACTGTGTTTATGATGTGACAATTAAAGTTTTAGATGAATATGGAAATGAGTTATTGAAGAAAACTGAAACAGCTTCCAAAAACACAGTTATCAATTTCTCAATTAATCTAGAAATAGGCTCCTACCAAATCATTAAGATTTTAGAACTTAATGAAACTAACTTGAATGAAATTGTGGAGGAATTTATAGACCTCAATTTAGACGACAACAATCCAAATCGTTGCTATAAACCCGAAATAATAGACCCTATAGGCTGTGATCTAGATTGCGAAGAGGCTTGCAAATCACAATATATAACACCAGAAAACAATGGTGTGAGTTTATTATACAATGATAATGGTAGAATAATAGGCGAACGTGTTAATGGCAATGACACTGTATATGATTCTTCAGACCAAAATGATTATGATTCTATCTATGGCTCTGGTGGTAAAATTGAACAATGTATTTCAGATTGCGAAAGCAATGATTACACCGATTTAAAAGACCTACCCAATGAATGTGATATTAAATATGAGCTACTAAAAACAGATATGTCTAAAGGCGGTCAGTATTTTGATAACTTACCTGATTTTGACCCTAGTAGTTATAATAAGAATGAATGGTTAAACAACCTTACAAATATCTCACTGGCAGATCGAAGTACTATCATCAACTGTCTTGGTATTAAAACAGAGACTACTACAAATAATCTATGGGATTATATGAGAGCCAATTGGCAACCCGAATGGGGAGATATTATGATTCAATACCATCCAGAGTATTGTCTCTTTCAGCAAACTTGTTGCCCTACGGGTGGTTGTCCTGAAATACCAAGAACATCATCTTCTACCATAGCTGACTTAAAATTAACTTTTGATTATTGCTACACGACTAGTACTGAAGACCAAGATAAAATAGATAAGTACATTCAAGACAGAATTAATGATCCCGATAATAATTATGAGGTTCAAGAAGCACAAATTAAAGCAACGTTAAATGACTCTTCTTTACATTCATATTTCACAGCTGAAAAACTAGAAGAACGTGAGCGTGCCTTTTATGAAGATTATTTTAAATATCATGCCATTAGAAAAAAATGTGATTTTATTAATGAACCTAATTTATATATCCAAGGTGATGATGGCTATGGAGCATCTTATAATGGTTTTCAAATTAGATACCCTATAAACGAACTTTATGAAAACTTTGATCCTGAAGACCCTACTTCTATTCAGGATAATATGAAAGACCAAAATTGTGAGTTGGAAGCTGAGGTTATGGTCGCAAACTTTATGAATAACTTCAATTGTAAAGATTTATTAAATCCTAATGAGCTAAAACAGCTCGAAAAGGATATTTATGAAATAGCTAAAAAGAATTGTGAAGAGCCACTGAATTATAATATGAACCAAAAAATTGAAGATGTATTATGCGGTTACAGTTTACCTAAAAGTTGTTATGCTTCTGCATTACCAGAACCACAGGAAGGTTCTTGTGAATGTGATAATATTTTCAACTTTGTTCAAGACATTCTAGTATCAAATGGAGGATACTATAATTTTCCAGAAGATTTATATACAATTCCAACATTAGCAGATGCGCCTAGTGTTCAAAATGCATTAGATATTTACTTAACAGATGGTAGCTTAAAACCAGAATTTTCAAATTGGTTTAAAAATTGCCAAACCAATGCCAATTGGTATGCGAATCAAGACCCTGCTACATATCCTATAGACGACAGTTTTTCTTGTGATAATTTTGGTTCAGATGAAGAAGACACTACTAGCGAGGAAGACTGTGGAGCTGAAATTACAGCATATATGCAGCATTTAGAGAATATTCGATTTGAAGCAGAAATAAGAGAAAAAGCTATTCAGTTTAAAAGAGATTATATTGAACACTGTCTTACTAATGCCGAGAAAAAAGAAGTGTTCACGAAAAAATATGAGTTTAAAGAGTACCATTTTACGCTTTACTATTATGATCAGGCTGGAAATTTAACTCAAACGGTTGCACCAGCAGGTATTTATCAAAAAGACACAGGACACAACAGTTTATTAAGTGGACAAGAATTAACAAATGCTAAAAACTATCTGTATGGTAATTCACCAACATTTATATGGCCAGAACATGTGATGTACACCAATTACCAATACAACTCTCTAAACGCAGTTGAAAGTCAATTAATGCCAGACCTTGGTGACCCAAACAACCCAATAACTCAAGTTACCAAATTTTATTATGATGCTTTAGGTAGATTAATTGTATCTCAAAATCCATATCAGGTAAATATTGATAATTACAGCTATATGCTTTATGACGAGCTTGGAAGAACCATTGAAGCTGGTCAGGTTGAGAATCTAACTCCATTACCAACGAAAACAGATTATTTAAATTTCCTACATGGCAATTCTACTTCAGACCCTTTTGAAAATTGGTTGTTAGCTGGTAGTAAAAATGAGTACACTCATACCTATTATGATGAAAAACCAATCAGTTCAAATTTAATTCCTACTCAAAACCATTTACGAAACCGCATTGCTATGGTAAGTAAT
>JAAEZL010000037.1:7149-28018 GCA_018222875.1 Algicola sp. | reverse complement strand
CCCAAAAACATGTGACAGCTAAAGATATTTTAGGTAATCCTGAGTATGTAGCAATTTCCTATGGAGGATATCGAAAAAAATCAAGAGATAGTCAGCCGACAATCCAAGAGTTAAAAGACGATCTGAAATTACTGTCAGCAATGGGTATCAAGGTGTTAAGAACGTATAATGTTCAACCAGATCTTCCCCACGCTTCAAATGTGTTGAGAGCAATTGATGCACTTAAAAAAGAAGATGCAAACTTTGAAATGTACGTCATGCTTGGCGCTTGGATAGACTGTCTTAATGCCTGGACAGATCAGCCTGTCAATCACGATATTGAAAGTCCGAATAATGCTGGCGAAATTGAAAGAGCTGTAGCTTTAGCAAATAAGTATCCTGATATTGTTAAGGTTATTGCAGTTGGAAATGAAGCTATGGTAAAATGGGCTACCAGTTATTATGTCCAACCTGAAGTAATTTTAAAATGGGTAAACCATCTTCAGCAACTAAAGAAAGAAAACAAATTACCTAAAGACTTATGGGTTACAAGCTCTGATGATTTTGCGTCTTGGGGTGGAGGAGAAACGAGTTACCATGTTCAGGACTTAAATAATCTCATTAAAGCTGTTGATTATATTTCAATGCATACATATCCATACCACAATACGCATTACAATCCGGAATTTTGGGGTATTCCTGAAAGTGAAGATGATTTATCCGACATTGAAAAAATTAATTCGGCAATGAAGCGTGCAATAGAATTTTCCAAGCGTCAATTTGATAGCGTCAATAATTACATGAAAAGTCTGGGTGTCAACAAACCAGTTCATATTGGAGAAACAGGTTGGGCAACGGTCTCAGGAGGGTTTTACGGACCAAATGGTTCAAAGGCAACCGATGAATATAAACAGGGCTTATATTATAATTTAACACGTGAATGGACCAATAAAGCTGGTGTTTCATGTTTTTATTTTGAAGCTTTCAACGAACAGTGGAAAGATGCAGAACATCCTAATGGATCTGAAAATCATTTTGGCTTGTTTACCATCGAAGGAAAAGCAAAATATCCTATTTGGGAGTTAGTAGACAAAGGCATTTTTAAAGGATTAACACGAAACGGAAATCCAATTACAAAAACATACAATGGTGATTTTAATGCATTGATGAACGATGTTTTAGTTCCACCAGCACTAAATGAAATAATGGCTAATCGATAGATATGTCAACAAAATTAGTTCAATATGAAAACAGTAAAACTTTTAAGTCTTTCTTTTTTAATAGTATTTATGATCAGTTGTAACGAAAACACAAAACAGAAGCAAGAAGCTCTACAAGTTGAAGTTTACGAGACTTCCGCCAGTGGAAATAAACTGACAAGAATTACTGACTTCTCAGATCTCGATTCTACTCTGGTTATTAAAATTAATCCGAAGAAAAAATACCAGACTATTACTGGTTTTGGAGGCGCTTTTACAGAATCTTCAGCCTATTTATTGAACAAACTAAGTAATGAAAATCAAAAAAAAATACTGAACGCTTACTTCGCTAAAGACCAAGCAAATTATTCACTTACCAGAACACATATGAATTCGTGCGATTTTTCATTGAGCCAGTATTCGTATGCTCCTGTTGAAAATGATAAGAACTTAGAACATTTCTCAATCAATGAAGATAAAGATGATTTGATTCCTATGATTAAAGATGCCATGGCTGTATCTGAAGATGGATTTAAAATATTTGCTTCGCCATGGACAGCTCCACCATGGATGAAAGATAATAAAGCATGGGTTGGCGGAAAATTGCTTCCTGAATATTACGATACTTGGGCTCTGTTTTTTTCAAAATATATTGATGCTTATAAAACTGAAGGCATTGATATTTGGGGTTTTACTGTTGAAAATGAACCACACGGAAATGGTAATAACTGGGAGAGTATGCATTTTACTCCTGAAGAAATGACAGATTTCGTTCAAAATCATTTGGGACCAAAATTAGAGACTGATGGAAAAGGAGATGTCATTATTTTAGGTTACGACCAGAATAGAGCAGGCCTAAAAGAATGGGTAGATGTGATGTACGCAACTGAAGCCTCTTCAAAATATTATGACGGAACTGCAATACACTGGTATGAAAGCACTTACGATTACTTTCCTGAAGCGCTGCAATATGCACATTCAAAAGCACCTAATAAACTCCTGATTGAAACAGAGGGTTGCGTTGACTCTGAAGTGCCCAAGTGGAAAGACGATATGTGGTATTGGTCTAAAGAGGCTACAGATTGGGGTTGGGATTGGGCTTCAGAAGAAGAAAAATACCTACACCCAAAATATGCACCTGTAAATCGATATGCAAGAGATATTATAGGTTGTCTTAATAATTGGGTCGATGGTTGGGTAGATTGGAATATGGTTCTCGATAGACAAGGAGGTCCAAACTGGTTTAAAAACTGGTGTGTGGCTCCAGTTATTGTCGATCCTGAGGCAGATGAAGTTTACTTTACACCTTTATACTATACAATGGCACATTTTAGTAAATATATAAGACCAGGAGCTGAGATTATTGATGTAGAGAATCCAGACAAAGATCTTATGCTTACTGCTGCTTCAAATCCAGATGGAACGATTGCTATCATACTATTTAACGAAGGAAATGAATCTAAAAATTTCAGTTTAGAATTAAATCAGAAACTTGTAGATATCAAAATTAGTGCTCAAGCCATTCAGACGGTAGTTGTACCAAATTCATAACATAAACTAAAACACATAATCGATATGCTAAAAACTAAAACAGCTACAAAAGATAAAGTTCCTGTAGGGCAAAAGGCTGCCTTTGGCGCTGGTCATTTTGTTCTCAATCTCTTACCAGGTGTATTAGGTGTTTATCTGCAAGTATTTATTTTAACAGCCTTTGGTATGGATCCTGTATGGGCTGGGCTTTTAGGAGGACTACCGAGAATATTTGATGCCTTAACAGATCCTGTAATGGGATTCATTTCTGATAATACTAAATCACGTTTTGGCCGAAGAAGACCTTATATATTTAGTGGCGCAATTATTAGCGGACTACTTTTTATACTAATGTGGCAGCTAGATGAAAATGCTTCACAAACGTTTAATTTTTGGTATGTAATGATTTTGCAAATTCTATTTCTAGTCGGAAATACGATGTTTGCTACACCATTGGTAGGTCTTGGTTATGAAATGACTTCAGATTATAATGAAAGAACAAGACTGATGAGTTTAGCTAACAGTATGGGGCAAATTGCATGGATGATTGTGCCATGGTTGTATGTTATTATTCCAGATGTAAATACATTTGATAACCCAGCGCAAGGCGTAAGAACAATGGCTGTTATTGTTGGTGTGGTGTGCATAATATTTGGGGTTTTACCTGCCTTTTTTTGTAGAGGTATCGATTCTGCAAATATGAAAAACCGGCAAGTTATCAATTTTAAAACAATGGCGTCTAACATGAAAGAATTATTTAAAGGAATTAAGCAAGTTTCTAAGAATAAGCCTTTTATGAAATTATGTGGCGCAACTTTTTTAGTGTTTAACGGATTTCAATTGGTAGCAGCATTCTCAGTTTTTATAATCGTTTTTTATATGAATCAAGGGAGTTGGGAACAAGCCGGAACTTGGCCAGCTTGGTTCAATACACTGAATGCTATGATTACAGCATTTATTGTAATCCCTATTATTTCTAAAATGGCAACAAAGTGGGGAAAAAGAAATGCCTTCCTTATTTCTACATTTTTATCCATTATAGGTTATATACTTAAGTGGTGGGGTTTTGATGTACAATTAAACGATCGTTTTAATCAAACCGCTTTCGGACAATCTTTAAATAGTGGTGTTGCTTCAGTATTTGATTTCTTAAACCCATATTTAGAAAGTGCCGGAATGTCTTGGTTTAGCATTGATGCAAGTAATGGTATACCATGGCTCATCTTTTTACCAATTCCACTATTTGCATTTGGAATGGGAGGTCTATTTACTTTGATGATGAGCATGACTGCTGATGTTTGTGATTTAGATGAATTAGAAAACGGTATGCCGAGAAAAGAAGGAACTTTTGGCGCCATTTATTGGTGGATGGTAAAATTAGGTCAGGCACTTGCAATAATTTTGAGTGGAGTTATACTAAAAATTGTAGGTTTTGATCAAAATATAAGTTTACAAGCTGCTGAAACAATGAGGTCTTTAAGAATTGCAGATATTGTAGTGCCAGCAACTACAGCAGCATTAGCAATGCTTGTGATGTGGACTTACAGTTTAAATGAATCTCGAGCTAGAGAGATAAAAGAAGAACTAGTGGAACGTAGAGGAGAATTATAAATCAAAAAGTAAATATTAAATAATGTCATATAGAAACGAAGATTATCACACATACAGTGGTATAAATTTTACAGAGCATTCTGGTAATGATTTTTCAGAATATTCTTCCGAAGATTTAAAAAAGCTTTGGAGAAAAACACTCAACAATGGAATGCATGGTATTTGTTTCAGTATGTATGAAGATGGACAAGAACCTGGAGATATCATCACCGAAGAACAAGTTGAAAGAAGAGTTAAGATTTTGAAACCTTATACATCATGGATTAGATCATTTTCTTGTATTGAAGGTAATGAACATGTTGCAAGAATAGCTCATAAACACGGTATTAAGACCATGGTTGGAGCATGGCTGGGAGATAATAAAGAGGAGAATGAAAAAGAGATTGAAAGTTTGATAACTTTAGCAAAAGAGGGCTACGTAAATATTGCAGCTGTAGGTAATGAAGTGCTTTATAGAAATGATCTGTCACTTGAAGAATTATTACAATATATAAAAAGGGTAAAAGAAGCACTTTCCGGGCTTGACATTCCTGTAGGATATGTTGATGCTTATTATGAGTTTACTCTTCATCCTGAACTTGTTGAAATAAGTGACGTGATTTTGAGTAATTGTTATCCCTATTGGGAAGGTTGTCACATTGATGGCGCATTACATCATATGCAACAAATGTTTGATCAGGCAACAGATGCTGCTAAAGGAAAAAAGGTAATTATTACAGAAACAGGTTGGCCAAGCGAAGGAGGAAGCTTAAAAGGGGCTTTTTCTTCTGAAGAAAATGCAATGAAATATTTTATTAACACACAATTATGGGCAACAAAAGCCAATATAGAAGTATTCTATTTTTCATCATTTGATGAATCATGGAAAACAGGAAATGAAGGTGATGTAGGAGCATATTGGGGACTTTGGGATAAACATGAAAATTTGAAATTTTAATGTGTATTGGTGCTAAAAATATGTATTGCTTACTACCACAAATTACAACATTGCAATTTCTTAACACAACTACATAAAAAATCAACACAACATTACCACAACATATTATTTAAAATTCTGAAAATACCATCTTATGTTAAATATTTTGTTTTCCTCAACCCTCATTAATAAAGGGATGAATTACATTTTGTAACATAAGTTAAAAAAAAATGCAATGTATGTTTTTTGTTGCGGTATGTTTTGCATAATTCTCAATTTTAAGTGCTTAAATTTACAAATATCACAATCTTTATAAATAATAAATAGTATTCAATTAAAATTAACCAAATAAATAACATTATGAAAAAAATTACTTTTTTATCTTTTTTACTGATAACTGCCATGACCTTTGGTCAGTCATCATTACCCATCGATTATGAAAACACTACAACCACCGCATCATTTCAGTTTGGTGGTTTAGGTTTTGCTAACATTGCTAATCCAGATATGAGTGCTGGAAATATGTCTGCAAGAGTTTTAGAAGTTACCAAACCAGCAGGATCTGAATGGTTTGGCGGTTTTGGATATGAAACGCCTGGATCTGCATTTATTGACTTAGCAAATGGTGAAGCATTTACTATGAAAATTTGGTCAACAAAAGCAAATCTTAAATTAAGATTTCAAATCCAAATCGGATTAAGTGGTGAACCAACTTACAACAGAGATGTGATTGTGCCTACAGCAAACACCTGGACAGAAGTTACTTTTGATTTTTCTAATCAGGCTGGACTTACAGGAACTGAGCAATATACAACACTGGTAATACAACCTGATTATGATATTGCTTGTGAAGGTCCTGGTTGTCCACCAATTGCAGTAGGAGGAACATATTACATTGACGATATCGTTCAAGTAGGTGCTCCAGAGCCTACTTGTACAGATGGTGTTCAAAATGGAAATGAAACTGGAGTAGATTGTGGTGGTCCAGATTGTCCTCCATGTGCTCCTTCGTGTACTGATGGTATTCAAAATGGAAATGAAACTGGCGTAGATTGTGGAGGTCCAGATTGTGCTCCTTGTCCACCAAGTGATCCAACAGCAGGACCTGTTAATGGAGGTTCTACAGGTACAGTCATGTATATTTATAGTGGCTTAAGTGGTAACCCTAACCAATCTGATTTTGCTGGATTCAATTTAGTAGATTTTAATGGTGGTTTAACTATTTCTGAACCTGTACTTTCTGGTGACACAGTTATAAGAGTTGATAATTTAGATTTCTTTGGAAGTGGTTTAGGAGAAGTGTTTAACGCGACTGCAACGTACGATTTTGTGCATTTAAATTATTATGCGACAACAACTACAGGATGGAACTTCTCATTAGTAGATCAATCATTAAGTGCAACTATTTGTTGTGGGAATCCTGAAGAGCCGTTCTACAGATTCGGTGTTGACGAACCATTACAAACAGGACAATGGGTAAGTGTATTTATTCCATTAGACCATTTTGCTAATTTCCCTGCGCTTGTTAGCGGAACATGGGATGGTACAGACATCATCCAAACATTAATCACAGGAAACGGAACTGTGTTTATTGATAACATTTTCTTCAGTACAACTAATACACTTGGAACTGAAGATTTTGCAAACATTGAATTCAAGGTATTTCCTAATCCAACTGAGAATAACTGGACTATCGTTTCTAACAAGACAGTTACTCAAGTTCAAGTGTTTGATATTTTAGGAAAAGAAGTATTAACGGTAAATCCTAATAAAGCAGTTAGCACAATTGATGCATCGTCTTTAAACAAAGGTGTTTACTTTGCAACAATTAAAACTGATGCAGGCTCAAATACAGTTAAGTTGATTAAAAATTAAATTATTCTTATTAATATAATTGTAAAAGAGTGTATTTTTATAAAAGTACACTCTTTTTTTTAACAGTTTATGGTAACACTAAAACACTTAGCAGAACAATTAAACGTATCTATTTCTACAGTTTCTAAAGCACTACACGATAGTGAAGAAATTAGTCCAGATACAATAGATCGCGTTAAAGCACTTGCAAAACACCTTAATTATAAACCAAATAAGGTGGCCATCAGTCTTAAGAATAGTAAAACAAATACCATTGGTGTTATCATTCCTAATATCCTTAATCATTTTTTTGCAAAAGCACTCTATGCTATTGAAAAAGAAGCTTCAAAACAAGGTTACAATATCATTACATGTCTTTCAAATGAAAAGAAAGCTAAAGAAATTAATAGCCTTCAATTATTATCTAACGGAAGTGTTGACGGATTCATAATGTCTATAGCTGAAGAATCTCAGATCGCTAATAATGTAACTCATATAACTGATATACTTAATCAACATATTCCAGTTGTCATTTTCGATCGTGTTTCAGAAAGTATTGAATGTGATAAAGTTATTATTGATGATTTTGGTGCAGCTTATGAAGCCACAAAACATCTACTTTCAGAAGGCAGAAAACATATTGTTTTGATAAGTTGTATTGATGATTTAAGCGTTGGAAAGCTTAGAACCAATGGCTACGTTGAAGCTTTAAGTGAAGCTTCAGACTATAATAATAAGCCAAAAATTATTACCATCAAGACTAATGACACAATAGAGGAATCTATTCAGGAGTTATTCAAGAATAATCCTTCCGTAGATGGTATTATTTCTATTGATAATACGTCTGGAGTTGTAGCGCTTCAAAAAGCCATCAAACTCAATTATAATGTGCCTGAAGATTTGTCAATCATTGGTTTTTCTGATGAAAATGTTCTTCAGTTTACAGATCCAAAATTATCAACAATATCACAACACACATTGGATATTGGAAAATCTTCAGTTCAGCTTTTGATAAACAGATTGAAGTCTAAAGACCAGCAAAAGCCAGTAACTAAAACTATAAAGACCAAATTAATTTTAAGGGAAACAACCAAGTAAGACGATGCCTTGTTATACGTATTACTCAGCTGCTCTTTGTTAAATGGTGTAAATAGACCTTTCTAAATTTTTCAATTGCGTATATTTAAAGCATAAAATTAGTTTATGTTAGAAGAATTAAAAGCAAACTACGGTTACCTTTTTGAAGAAGATTTACTTCAGGAAATCAATAGTGTAGGGACTTACAGAGATATTTCTGAAGGACATCAACTCATAGAAATCGGCGATTACATCAGATCAATGCCACTTTTAATTAGTGGAGCTATTAAAATTCTTCGGGAAGACACCAATGGTGATGAACTCATATTGTATTTTATAGAACGAGGCGATACTTGTGCGATGACACTGTCGTGTTGCATCGGACATTCAAAAAGTGAGATAAGAGCTGTTGCCGAAACCAACACAACACTCATTATGATTCCAGTTCAAAAAATGGAAGAATGGTTAGGTAAGTATAAAAGTTGGCGAAACTTCATTTTGCAAAGCTATCACGATCGCTTGTCTGAATTACTTCAGGCTATTGACACAATTGCATTTTTAAAAATGGATGAGCGTTTATTCAAGTATCTAAAAGATAAGGCTATGGTTAATCACGATGACATGATTCATGTCACACATCAGGAAATAGCACAGGACCTTCATACCTCTCGTGTTGTGATATCCCGATTACTGAAAAAACTATCCTTAAATGGGAAAATTGAACTTCACAGAAATAACATTAAGGTGATAGATTTGTAGAAAGTAACATTTGTTACCAAATACCAATCAAAATCATTTTAGATTTGAATGAAATTATTAATACATGGATATACAACTCATATTAGGATACATAGGAGCACTGTTAATCGGAATCGTTTTAGGACTTATTGGTGGTGGTGGTTCAATCTTAACAGTTCCTATTTTGGTGTATCTCATGTTTGTTAATCCAGTAACAGCAACTGCATACTCGCTTTTTATTGTTGGAGTTTCCGCCTTGGTTGGAGCTATTAGAAACATTCAAAAAGGGTTGGTTGACTTTAAAACAGCAATCGTTTTTGCAATTCCAGCCTTTATTGCTGTGTATTCTACCCGAAAATATTTAGTGCCTGCTATTCCTGAAGAATTATTCAGTATTGGCGCATTTATAATGACTAAAAATATAGCTATTATGCTGTTTTTTGCCATTATTATGTTAGTTGCATCTGTATCAATGATTAGAAATAAACGTACTGAATCTGACGAAGCATCTGTGGTTATCTATAATTATCCCTTAATTATTGTTGAAGGTATTGTCGTAGGTGTGCTTACAGGAATTGTTGGAGCAGGAGGCGGATTTTTAATTATTCCGGCTTTAGTTTTACTGGCTAAATTACCAATGAAAAAAGCAGTTGCGACCTCCCTTTTAATTATTGCAATCAAATCACTCATTGGTTTTATTGGTGATGTCGAAAACCTGGACATAGATTGGGTGTTTTTAATAAAATTCACGGCAATTTCAGTTATAGGCATTTTTTTAGGCATCTATTTATCAAAGTTCATCAATGGTAAAAATCTTAAAAAAGGCTTTGGCTGGTTTGTATTAATTATGGGAATTTATATCATCTTCAAAGAATTGACTAAATCCTAGTCTGTAACTTTTGTTACATCAAAAGCTATTTATTTGCACTAATTTTAAACTGTTTAATTTAAACTGATAAAGCTAAATAGTTAGGAAAGTAAAACAAATTTATACTTGTTAGTTAGTTCATGCTACATATTATATAGAAAACAATGATGAAGCAGCTCTTTAGACTACAAATATTCCCAAAACGGCTTTAGCTTGTTTGTTGAAAGTATCTTAAAACACATGATTTTTGGTTGGTAAAAAGCGTGTCCGAACTTAAGTAGGATGCGCTTTTTATGTAACAAAGGTTACCAATGTTTAGCCTTAAAATAGTTACTTTTAATTAGGGAAATAATTAATCTAATTCATAAATTATATGTCATTTTTATCAGCAATTTTCGGTAATAAACCTCAACAAAACGTGAGTATAACAGTGCTTTCAACTAATGATTTCAAAAGTCAGATTGAAGGCAAGAAAGTGCAATTAATTGATGTCAGAACACCAAATGAATATAAATCAGGTCACATTAAAGGCGCAAAAAATATTGACTTTTTTTCAATACAATTTAAGGACGAGTTTAATAAACTTAATAAAGGTAAACCTGTATATGTGTATTGCAGAAGCGGAAGCCGAAGCAGACAAACAGCGAAAGAACTTGCTCTTATGGGTTTTAAAGAAATCTACGATTTAAAAGGAGGCATCTTAAACTATTAAACGATGAAACATATCTTAACCATAATTGCATTATCTATACTGTTGATTAGTTGTAATAAGACTAAAACAGAAATATCATATGCATCAAAAAAAGACATAGAAAAAGAAAGTACACAGTCTGGAAAAAACTTAATGGAGATCAATTGTTATGTATGTCATAACCCAACAGCTGGCCATGACGATAGAGTTGGGCCTCCAATGATAGCTGTTAAAAAGCATTATCTTGAAGACGGAATGACTAAACAGGCGTTTACTGAAGCTATCCAAAACTGGATTAACAATCCAACTGAAGAGAATTCTAAAATGCCAGGTGCTGTCAGACGCTTCGGCTTAATGCCTAAACAAGCTTTTCCGGAAGAAACCATACAATTAATAGCAGAGTATATGTTTGACAATCCTATAGAAGAACCTGAATGGTTTGAAGGACATTTTAATTCTGAAAAAGGACAACATAAAGGCATGGGAAAAGGAAAAGGAATGCATAAAAATCAAGCAAAAGCTAATGAAGAGGTCATGACCTACGGTGAAAGAGGATTACACTATGCCTTAAGTACAAAAGCAGTTTTAGGTAAAAATTTAATGGGAACCATCCAGGAAAAAGGAACACTAGCTGCTTTAGAATTTTGTAACTTAAAAGCCTATCCATTGACCGATAGTATGGCTTTAGTTCATAAGGCATCAATTAAACGGGTGACAGATCAACCTAGAAATCAAATTAATCTTGCTAATTCAAAGGAACTAAATTATATTGAAATATTTAAAAATCAATTGAGTAATGCTGACGAAATTAAACCTGTCGTTTCAGAAATAAATGATACAGTTCATGTGTATTATCCCATCATTACAAACGAAATGTGTTTACAATGCCATGGAAAACCTTATCAAACCATGAACTCAGAAACAGTGTATAAAATAGCACAATTATATCCAAAGGATAAGGCTTTTGGGTATAATATAAATGAAATAAGAGGGATTTGGAGTATTACTTTTACTAAATAATCAAGTCAGATATGAGCAAATTTTCAGAGTTAATTAATCAAAATAAACCAGTACTGGTCGATTTTTTTGCAGAGTGGTGTGGTCCTTGTAAAATGATGAGTCCAATATTGAAAGACATCAAAAGCACCTTAGGAGATGACGTGTCTATAATTAAAATTGATGTGGATAAAAATCAAGCTTTGGCTGCTAAATATCAGGTGAGAGGTGTGCCAACATTTTTGCTGTTTAAAAACGGAAAACAAATATGGAGACAATCTGGAATGCTTCAGAAAGAAGATTTATTAACTGTTATTTCAAATAATAATTAATGAATTTAAACGAAAAATTCTGGGATACTCGTTATAAAAACCATGATATAGGTTGGGATCTTGGACAAATATCACCTCCGTTGAAAGCGTATATAGATCAACTCACAGACAAAACAATCAAAATTTTAATTCCAGGAGGTGGCAATTCTTATGAAGCAGAATACCTTTTCAATCATGGATTTAAAAATGTCTATGTCGTAGATCTTGCAAAAATAGCCTTAGATAATTTGAAATTTCGAGTTAATGAGTTTCCTTCAGAGCAATTGCTTCACCAGAATTTCTTTGATTTAATAGGAAGCTTCGATTTGATATTAGAACAAACTTTCTTCTGTGCCATAGCACCAAGTTTAAGAAAAGCATATGTTTCCAAAATGAATGACCTTCTTTCCGAAAGAGGGAAACTTGTAGGATTATTATTTAACGCTCCTTTGAACAATGATAGACCACCATTTGGAGGTTCTAAGCCAGAATACATCAAGTATTTTGATGAAACTTTCCATATTGAACGTATTGAAATGTGCTACAATTCTCATGAGTCTAGAGCAAATAAAGAGTTGTTTTTTATTCTTAAAAAGAAAAACAGAAAGGTTAAGTTATAAAATGATCTTTTTGATGACAAATATCATATTTAATTTAAATTCAGTGCAGTAATTTTATAACTATAAATAATGACTAAAATAGATACCTATGATACCTCAAAACATTGCATTATATAGTTGGAGTAATGGTGTGATAATGATAGCAATCTTTGGACTGGTTTGTCTAACGCTAATTGGGTTTTTAATAAAGTTTATGACAACTAGTGACAGAGATAAGGAAGAGCCAAAAGAGAGATGATTTTTAGTAGGCTTATCTCATGAAAAAGGAGTGCATTTAAAGATGTACTCCTTTTTTTATTTGAGACGTGTTTTTTGAAATAAGGAATGCTTATTCTTTCAATTTTAATCCAATAATCGAATTTTTTATCTCCTTAAGTGTTTTATTTTTTTTAATTATCAATTCAGATTACATTTAGTATGATTATTAGCAAAATTAGTTTCAAGCAATCAAAAGAATTACTTATGTTTTGTAATAATAATCGCATTCTAAAATTAAGGATATTTCTTTCAATTAGTTTTTTTCTTTTTCTATTTTCAAATGTTTTTGCACAATTACCAACGGGTTATACTGCCTCTCAGGTTCAAAGTGGTTATAATACCATTATGGGTGTTGTTTTTAATTCGGATGGCACTAAGATGTTCGTATGGGAAAAACGCGGACATGTATATGTGTCTAACTGGAATGGTACACAATACATAAAACAAACTACTCCAGTTCTCGATATCTCTGATGAAGTTGGCGATTGGCGAGATTTTGGTTTTGCCAGTTTTTGCCTTGATCCTGATTTTGATACTAATGGTTTAGTTTATATGTACTATATGGTTGACAGGGAGCATCTTATGAATTACGGAACACCTAGTTATAACCCTAATGATAATGATTACTACGAAGCAACAATAAGTCGTTTAACACGTTACCAATTGAATATTGGTAGTAATCCGCTAACTACAGATTATAGTTCCAGAACTGTCCTGCTCGGAGAATCTGTATCTACTGGAGTTCCTTTAACTCACGAATCGCATGCTGGAGGAACAGTTATTTTCGCTAATGATGGAACCTTATTAGTTTCCACTGGTGATAATGCCAGTTATTCTTCTACAGATACAGGTAGTGCAAGTGAAACCTACTGGCAACAAGCTATTAACGATGGCATTATGCGTCCCGAAGAAAACGTAGGTGCTTTCAGAAGTCAGATGATTACATCGCTTTGTGGTAAAGTATTACGTTTAGATCCTGATACTGGAGATGGGATTCCTTCAAATCCACATTATAACGCTTCAAACCCGAGAGCACCAGAATCGAGAATGTGGGCAATGGGTTTACGACATCCTTTCAGAATGTCAATTCAACCAGGCAGTGGAAGCACTAATCCTGCAGATGGAAATCCAGGTATTATTCAGGTTGCAGATGTAGGCTGGGGAACCTGGGAGGATTTACATATTTTTGATAAGGGCGGATTAAATGGAGGCTGGCCATTGTACGAAGGCTTAACGCAACATAATGGTTACTATAATAGCGGAACTACAAATCCGGATGAAGGCAATGTCCCTTTTGTGAATAATTGTCCGCAACCAACAAACTTCATAGATGACGTAAATCCAGCGTTGAGACGCTTTGTGCATGACAGACCTGAAGTTGCCTGGCGTCATGGAGGTAGTAATGAAGCTAGAGTACCTTGGTTTAGTGGTACGACACCTACAAATCCAAGAGTAGGAACTTCTGGTTCTCCTACAACAGGAATTCAGTTCAGAGGAAATACGGCTATTGCTGGAGTTTATATTACAGGTGATGCTTTTGGAAGTAGTATGACTGGTAAATATTTGTTTACCGATTATGTGCGAAACTGGATCAATGTTGCAACACTTACAGATGGTACATTGAACTGGATCAGTGATATTTCTGAACTTGCGCCAATAAATTTTGGTGATGGAATTGTACACATGATGCAAAATCCTTTAGATGGCTTTATTTATTATGTGAATATTTATAACGGAACACTTTTTAAGATTGCGTTTGAAGGTCCGACTTGGACGAGCGAGCCGACAGATTTGACTTTGCAATGTGATGCTATTGCTGATGCTAACGATGAATTTGATAATTGGATAGCAAACGTTTCAGGAACTGTGTTGTGTGGAAATGCAACACTTACAAATGATAATTCTGGGCTGACATTATTATGTGGTTCTTCAGCTTCTGAAACAGTCACTTTTACTTTAGCTGATGATTGCGGCAATGAAATTACCAAACAAGCTACTTTTACTATTGAAGACCATGGAAATCCAACCTTTAATGAAACGCTTCCAGCAAGCACAACGGTCGAATGTGATGTGATTCCAGCAGCTGAAACCTTAACGGCTTCAGATACCTGTGGAACAGCTTCCGTTTCATTTTCAGAAGATATAACCACAGGTTCATGTTCAGGAGATTATACCATCACCAGAACGTGGACAGCAACTGACGAATGTAATAATGAAACGATTCATATTCAAACGATAATTGTTGAGGATAATGGGAATCCGACTTTTAATGAAGTTTTACCAGCAAACACAACAGTCGAATGTGATGTTATTCCATTAGCTGATACTCTGACTGCATCAGATACTTGTGGAACAGCGAGTGTATCATTTTCAGAAAGTACAGCATCAGGTTCATGTGCTGGAAATTATACGATTACCAGAACCTGGACTGCCTCAGATGAGTGTAACAATGAAACAGTTCACATTCAAACGATAATTGTTGAGGATAATGGGAATCCGACTTTTAATGAAGCTTTACCAGTTAACACAACAGTCGAATGTGATGCCATTCCATTAGCTGAAACTCTGACTGCATCAGATACTTGTGGAACAGCGAGTGTATCATTTTCAGAAAGTACAGCATCAGGTTCATGTGCTGGAAATTATACGATTACCAGAACCTGGACTGCCTCAGATGAGTGTAACAATGAAACAGTTCACATTCAAACGATAATTGTTGAAGATAATGTTAGTCCAGTTTGGGCTGAAATACCTTCCAGTATGACTATAATGTGTACACCAAATAGTCAGGTAGAGTACGAAGCATGGTTAAATAGTTTTTCAGGAACTGACAATTGTGACATACCATTAGTTATTCATAATGCTCCAGCGACAGTGTCATGCCCAGATAGTGTTGAAGTTACATTTGAGTTGACTGATGTTTGTGGAAATACAAATGTTGTTGTTGCAACTTTTACTGTGGAATCTACTCTACATTTATCAGAAGTTTTTGAAAATGAAATTGTAATATTTCCGAATCCGACAAACAATCATATCTATATTAAAGGGTTACTAGGAGAAAGCCAAATGGAAGTTTATAACATAGCTGGTCAAAAAGTACTTTCAAGACAGGTAAGTAGTGGAAAACGTATTGAAATCGATTTGAATTCCGGACTCTATTTAGTGAAGGTAATTTCAGGACATAAATCGATAATCAAAAAATTAGTAATTAGATAAAATAGAGTGTAACATTTTTTGCTTTTCTGCGTCCAATAGGTGTATCAATCAAATAAAATCGCTTAATCATGAGACAAGATAATCAACTTATCGTTTTAACACACCTGAGTCAATTGCTCACTTTTATTACAGGTTTTGGTGGATTAATAGTGCCATTAGTCATCTGGATCACTCAAAAAAATAATGTGTATAAAATGGATGAACAAGGTAAACATATTTTAAACTTTCAAATTAGTATGTTAGTATATAGTCTAATATGTATTCCTTTAATACTGGCTTTAGGGTTAGGCATTGTCGGACTCATTGTTTTATGTATTCTGTCATTTATATATCCAATAGTAAATGCTGTTAGAGCAAGCCATGGAGAATCACCAAGATATCCTTTATCTCTTAATTTTATTAGTTAGTTATATTTTATATAGAGATAAATAAGAACGCGCACTTGTATAGTGCGCGTTTTTTATATTCAGAAAAAAAAATGACAGTTACAGAAAAATAAGACAAGCATTGTGAACATAAATATTAAGTTTGTTAATTGTTATTTATGTGGCGTTATTTAAAATACATATTATTTTTATGCTTACCAGCTTTTGTAATTGCTCAAGATCCGGTAACACAACATATGTCTAAAGTTTCAAATCTTCCAGATGTAGAATTTTATGACATTGCCCAAGACCATCAAAATTACATGTGGCTAGCCGCAAATAAAGGTTTATACCGTTATAGCGGAAAAGATTATAAGCGATTTGTTCATCCTGAACAAAAATCGAATTCCCTTTTTCAATTACAATTTGATACTGATAACAAACTGTGGTGTAACAATATTTACGGCCAGTTATTTTATGTAGAAAATGATAGCCTAAACTTGTTTTATGATGCGAGTAAATTAGTAAAAGGACAACTAGCACCTTATGCTATACACGAAAACTTTATCCGATTATTTACGGTAACAGGTGTATATGATATTGATCTAAAAACAAAAAAAAGGAATAAGCTTTTTGATGGTATGTGTATTAGTAATTCAACTATTAATGAGACCAATTTCACCTTTGCCATTAGTTTTGATGACAATTTAGAACGTCATCGCATTTATAAATTTAATAAAAACAAGGCCACAAAAATTTTTGAAATAACAAGCACAAAAAGAATACAATCTCCAAAACTGTTTGCTTTTAATACTACTGTATTCTTTACGCACAAAAGCGTTAATGGTAATGTTTTGTATTCTATAAATAATGGAAACAATGATATAAACAAACTAAAAACACCAGCACAAATACAACATGAAACTATTTATGGTCTTCTAAATTTTAATGACGAGTATTGGTTTTTAACCAATTCTGGTGTGTTTATTTATACTTTTGAAAGTGAATTGTTTATGTTTAAAGAGCAACTTTTTAAAACTGAATCGATTACAAATGTTCAAATAGATTTCAATAATAATTATTGGTTTACAACTTTAGACAATGGTGTATTTGTATCGCCAAACCTTAATATTCGTCGTGTAGAGTTATCTCATATTGAAGCAAAATTCATGGCTTCGGCTGCATTACAAAACAATCATTTTGTATTTGGAACCAACGACGGAAAATTACTATTTTATCATCAAAATCATCTCATAAAAACACTACAGTTACCTGGAAAAAAGATCATAGGCAAATTGTATTTTGATGCTTTAAAGGCAAAATTAATTGTTAGTATTAATGCTTCAGAATCGTTTGTGGTCGATTTAAAAACGGATAAAATTACTGATGTAAATAACCAATTTTCGGTTGCAAAAACCTTTTCTAAAATAGATGATAAGACCTTGTTTTATGGTAATTACCGACAAGGTATTGTGTATAAAAACGCATTCAATGATATTGAAAAACAAATTCTTAAAGAAAGTCGTGTAAAAGCATCTGTTGTTTTTGAAAACACGTTGTTAGTATCTTATATTGATGGACTATACAAATACAACACTAAGACATTTGCTTCCGAAGAAATTACGTTCAATTCAAACGGTCTAATGGTTAATTCAATTGCAAATACTAACGGAATTATTTGGTTAGCCACACAGCATAACGGATTATTAAAATACGAAAACCATACTTTAAAGCCTTCAGAAATTAAACTTCCAGGCAACCTTCAAATAAATACAGTACATTCAGATGGGTTTGTATTGTGGATATCAACCGATTCAGGTTTGTTTCAATATCATACAAAAACACAGCAACTTCAAGCACTAAACGCGCAAGATGGTTTAGATACTGGAGTTAACGATTTTTTGGTGCTACAAGATCAAATTATTGTAAGTTTACCAAAAATGTTTTATGCACTTCCTAAGGTAAACGGTTTGTTTAAAACCTTTAAAACAGCAAAGGTTAGTGTAGAAGAGGTTTCGATAAACGATCGGGACACTTTGATTGCCAACAACTACAAATTGCCACATGATTTTAATAAAATAAGACTAACTTTTAATTCCAACGGTTTTCAATCTAACAAACATGTTAACTATCATTATCGTATAAAACAGCTAGATACCAGTTGGCAAAGCATTCCTTTAAACACGCATTTTGTTACCTTTAATAGTTTGTCTAGCGGAACCTATACTTTTGAATTAAAAGCGCAAAATATCAGTGCTAAAAATCCTGTTTTTGCAATACCAATAACCTTTATAATTGCTAAACCATTTTGGGAAACCTATTGGTTTTATGGACTAGTCTTAGTGTCAATTGTAGGTTTAGTTTGGCTGTATTTTAGATGGCGATTACAACAAAAAGAACAACAACGTATTGCCGAAATTGATAAGATTTTAATCGATAAAAAAATCACCAATTTAAGACTGGAAAATCTGCGATCACAAATGAATCCGCATTTTATTTTCAATGCTTTAAATTCTATTCAAGATTATATTGTTTCGAACGAAAAGGAATTGGCGAGCTCATATTTGGTGAAGTTTAGCCGATTAATACGCATGTATTTAGATTACAGTCAGCAAAACGAAATTACTTTAGAGGAAGAATTAAACGCTTTAAAACTGTATTTAGAATTAGAAAAAGTCCGTTTTGAAGATGAATTGGAATACAAGATTACTATCGATAATCAATTGAAAACAAAACAAATAAAAGTACCATCATTGTTTATTCAACCGTATGTTGAAAATGCTTTAAAACACGGATTATTACACAAATTAAACGATAGAAAATTACATATTGAAGCGAAAATTGTTCAGCAAAATAAATTAGAAATTACGGTTGAAGATAACGGAATTGGTCGAGAACAATCGGAAAAATTAAAACGACCAAACCAACAGCACAAACCTTTTGCAACTAAAGCTAATGAAGAACGTGTGCACCTATATAAAAACAAATTAAAACGTGATATAACTATAACTACCAACGATTTGTATGACGAAAACGACGTTGCTGCAGGTACAAAAGTGGTCATCACCATGCCAATACATTAAGATATGAAAGCGATAATTATAGACGACGAAAAACGCGCCAGACATTTACTATTAAACTTGCTAACCGAACATTGCGCAAGTATTACGAGCATTGAAGAAGCGCAAGATTTAGCATCTGGTGTAGATTTGATAAAAAACAGTAAACCAGATGTTGTATTTTTAGATATTGAAATGCCAAATCAGTCAGGATTAGACATTTTAAAATATTTCCCAAACCAGATCGATTTTAAAATCATTTTCGTGACGGCATACAATCAATATGCGATTGAAGCTTTCAAATTATCAGCTGTAGATTATTTGTTAAAACCAGTTGATACAACCGAGTTAAAAGAAGCAGTAACAAAAGCTGAAGAAGCGATAAAAGCCAACAATTTAAACGACCAGTTAAATAAGTTGCGCGACTCGTTAAAGCAATTGTCTATAGATAAAATGGCTTTAGAAATTCCAAAAGGGATACTATTTGCATCGCACAACGATATCGTGTATTTTGAAGCCGATGGGATGTACACCAACGTACAACTTATGGATGGCAAACAAAAAACCATTTGCAAACCGTTGAAGCATTTTGTAGGGCAACTAGAACGTAATGCGATGTTTTTTAAATGTCATCGATCATATCTAATCAACTTAAAATATGTTGACGAATTGGTAAAAGACGATGGTGATTATTTATTAATGAACAATCAAAAACGCATTCCCATTTCAAAATCTAAACGTGATCAGTTTCTTGATGTGATTAAGGAAACGTTTGTGTAATTTTTATTCAGAAAAAAAATAGGGCTTTTCAGAAAAATCCCACTTAATTTTATTCTATGGGATTGTTGTTTTGTAGTTGAAAATTTAAATTAATCTCAACTACAATGAAAAAAACATTACTTTTATTTACAACCTACTTATGTTTGGGCCTGTCTACAAATTTCGCTCAAAACGTAAACATTCCAGATTTCAACTTTAAAAATTATTTGTTAAACAATACTGCAATTAATACAAATTTAGATTCAGAAATTTCTGTTGCAGAAGCGCAAGCTTTTACAGGAACAATATCGGCAACAGCTCTTGGTATTACAGATTTAACAGGAATTGAAGCTTTTGTAAACATAACCATTTTAGAAGTATATTCAAATATCCTAACCTCATTAGATGTTAGTAATAACACTAGTTTAACACGATTGCATTGTGCAAACAACCAAATAACTACATTAGATGTTAGTGGTATTCCTACATTAAATCAAATTCATTGTCAAAATAATCAGTTAGTTGAGTTAAACTTAGCTAATGGTAACAATGCTAACTTTTCGTATATGAAATCTTACGGAAACCCAAATTTAACGTGTATTCAACATGATGCTAGCTTTTCGCCACCTTATACCAATGCTGGTCAATACGCTAACGGATGGACTAGAGATGCAAACTCTAGTTATTCTTCTAACTGTAATTATGGACCTATTTATGTAGATGCCAATGCTTCTGGAGCTAATGATGGTACTTCATGGGTTGATGCTTACACAACAATTGATGTTGCATTAGCTGTTGCTGGTCCAAATAGTAAAATATGGG
>JAAEZL010000037.1:1445-7139 GCA_018222875.1 Algicola sp. | reverse complement strand
AAGGCGTTTACAAACCTTCAGCTCAAAACACACCTCTAGAATTAAATGCTACAAGTATTTCTATTTTTGGTGGTTTTGATGGTACTGAAACAGACCTGACTGATAGAGATTTAACACTAATAAATACAACTAACGCGACTGTTATTACAGGTGATATGAATGGCGATGACGTTGATGGTGATTTTACATCTAATAAATCTGATAATGCAGATAGATTAATTTTAGTTGATGCTACAAACATTACGATTGATGGTTTTATTTTAGAAAATATTTACGATACATCAAGTAATGCTCATAATCAAGACAATGGTGTTATTTATTCAAAATATTATGGTGCTTCTACTTGGATTGAAAACTTGAGTATAAAAAACTGTAGTTTTAAAAATAACTATAGTAATGATTTTTTAATTAAAGGAATTGGTCTAAAAGATAATTTTAAACTTTCCAACGTAAGTTTTACAAATAATGTAAGTACTGGACAAAGTATTATTTTATTACACACAGATCGTTTTAATAATATTTATGCAAACTTTTCAAATGTGTTGTTTGCAGATAACGAAACCAAGTTTTCTGTTATCAATGCCTACCGAATTCCTGATGGCTCATTTACAAACTTCAGAGACTTAGATTTAATAATAACTAATTCATCTTTTATTAATAATAATGTAGTAAATGTCAATAATACATCTTATGGTCAGGCTATTATCATGGGTTCTGATAATACTTTAGGACATTTAGAGATAAATAACTCGATCTTTTTTGGAAATACGTTAAATGGAACTTACGCAGACAGAGATATTTCTTATGGTACTCAGGGTAATCATTATGAACTAGTAATTAATAATTCTATAGCTCAAATCACTTATAATGGAGGAGCATCAGGATCTTTTGCAGCACCATCATTTAATAATGTTCAAAATTTAGATCCGAATACAGTGTCTCTTAATTTAAGTACAGATTATAAACCAACATCAGCTTCAAATTATATTATTGATCAAGGAGATAACGCTTACTACGATGAAGCTTTATTTGGCGATTTAGATTTATCAGGTAATGATAGAATAGTTAATACTACCATAGATTTAGGTACTTATGAATATAATTCTACATTAGACGTTGGCGATGTTGTTTTGAATGAGAATTCTGTAAAACTATTCCCAAACCCAGTTAGTGATAGGTTATTTATTAAATCTGCAGCGCAAATTAATAGCGTGTCTATTTACACAATCAATGGTCAATTAGTAAAACAAGCTAATACAATTGACAGCGGTATGGATGTATTTGATTTGAACACTGGGTTATATATAATTCAAATTAAAACATCTAATGATACTATCAATAAAAAGTTCCTTAAAAATTAGGCTAATGTGATAGTATGAAAGAGAAAAGCCCACGTTTAAGTGGGCTTTTTTTAGTTATAAAAGTAGCTTTTCTAACTGTTGAGCATCACTGGCATTACAAGCATTGTTACTTGTTCACCTTCATCTAAACCATCAATTGGAGTTAAGATTCCAGCTCTGTTAGGTAAACTCATTTCTAATTGAACCTGATCGGCATTTAAGTTGTTAAGCATTTCAGTTAAGAAACGTGAATTGAAACCGATTTGCATATCGTCACCTTGATAGTCACAAGTTAAACGTTCTTCAGCTTTATTAGAATAATCAATATCTTCTGCAGAAATATTTAACTCAGCACCAGCAATCTTTAAACGGATTTGATGTGTGGTTTTATTAGAAAAAATACTCACACGACGAACAGAATTTAAAAATTGAGTCCTGTCAATTGTAAGCTTATTAGGATTCTCCTTTGGAATTACAGCTTCATAATTAGGATACTTTCCGTCAATTAAACGACAGACTAATACTGAATTTTCAAAAGTGAATTTCGCATTAGAATCATTATATTCAATGGTGATAACATCATCACTTGTAGCTAATATTCCTTTTAAAAGATTTAAAGGTTTTTTTGGCATGATAAATTCTGCTACCTGATCTGCTGTTACATCTTCACGTGTGTATTTCACCAGTTTGTGAGCATCTGTAGCAACAAACGTTAAACCTTCAGTTGAAAACTGAAAAAACACACCACTCATCACTGGACGTAAATCGTCGTTTCCAGCTGCAAAAATAGTTTTGCTAATGGCAGTCGCTAAAATATCACCTGAAATAGAAGTTCTGCTAGGATTATCTAATACCACAGCTTTTGGAAATTCATTACCATCTGCATACGCTAAAGCATATTTACCATGATTTGAACTAATTTCAACGGTATTATTGTCTTCAACAACAAAAGTTAAAGGTTGTTCTGGAAATGTTTTTAAGGTATCTAAAAGTAAACGTGCAGGTAAAGCAATACTTCCATCTTCATCACTTTCAACATCTAATGTAGATGACATAGTAGTTTCAAGATCACTTGCAGACACGGTTAGTTTAGAATCTTTTAATTCAAAAAGAAAATTATCTAAAATAGGTAACGTATTAGAATTATTGATAACACCACCTAAAACTTGTAATTGCTTAAGTAAATATGTACTGGATACTATAAATTTCATTTGTATTTATATAAAAAAATTGAACAACAAATATATTTTAATAAAGTGATAATAGTAAACCTTATTTATACAATTTTATTAACACTTAAGCATAAGGCAAATTTACAGCAGATATTGTGGTTTATTAACTTTCATAATTTATATAAAATTAACAGTTGTTAGTTTATTAGAAACAAATGAATTATTTTTATAAAAAAAATTTAATTCTATGAAAAAAAGTACTACTAGAGTACAACTTGTACTCATGTTATGTTTTTGTCTTTCCTTAAAATTAGTTGCACAAACAGATGCTCAGAAAAAAGCGATTGCTGATTCTTATGATCAGGAGTTACTGGCAGAATTGGCATTAGAATATTCGAGAACTTTTAAAGAAGACTTTGAAGCAGCTAAAGCTTATGCGGCTGCAAATAATATTCCCGTTTATATTGAAAAAGAAAATGGAGGAATTGCAGTATTACATAAAGTTTTAGAAGACGGTTCTTTACTTTATACGTCAACAACAAATCAAGGAGCTGGTCGAACGGTTAGAGCACAAAGATTATATCCTGGTCCGAGTCCTTTAAATCTCGAAATTGAAGGAGAAGGTATCGTTATGGGTATCTGGGATGGTGGAATCGTCTTGCCATCGCATGAACTTTTAGAAGGAAGAGTACAGCAAATTGATGATGCTCCAGCATTGAGCAGTCATGCTACTCATGTGGCAGGAACTATGGTTGGTTCTGGAGTTCCAGAAATATCAGCTAAAGGTATGGCTCCAAAAGCGACTTTACTTGCCAATGATTTTGATAATGCGTTTGGTGAAATGACGCCTCAGGCTGCTGCCGGACTTTTGCTATCTAACCACTCGTATGGTGTGCCTGCAGGTAACGTGTCAATTCCTTTTTTAGGAAGTTATAGTAATGGAGCAAGAGCATTAGATCAATTACTTTATAACACACCTTACTATATGCCTGTATATTCTGCAGGTAATGATAGAAATACTGGAGTTAACCCTGGCGATAATGGATATGACCTTTTAACAGGTGATAAAACTGCAAAAAATAATATTGTCGTTGCTGCAGTTAATCAAGTCAATAATTATACTGGTCCAAACAGTGTAGTCATGTCAAATTTCAGTAGTTGGGGACCAACAGATGATGGTCGGGTTAAACCAGATATCTCTGCTAAAGGTGTGAATACATATTCTTCAGTTGCTAATAGCAATAATTCGTATTCATCTTATAATGGAACTTCAATGGCTGCACCAAGTGTAACAGGAACGTTGGCACTTTTACAAGAATTATACAGTGATATTCACGGAAACTTTATGAAATCAGCCACTATTAGAGCCTTAGTAATTCATACGGCTTCAGAAGCAGGTACAGCTCCTGGTCCAGATTATAGGTTTGGTTGGGGATTACTAAATGCAGAAGCTGCTGCTGTAACTATACTAGAAGAAGATTATGAATCTCTGATTGATGAACTGACGTTAGACAATACTGGTACTTACGAGAGAACAGTAACATCTAATGGTGTTGACCCGTTAGTGGTAACAATAGCATGGACAGATCCTCCAGGAAACCTTTCTTCAGCAGAAGATGATACGACACCGAGATTAATAAATGATTTAAATGTGGTTTTAGAAGACGCAAGCGGAACATTACATTATCCTTGGAGATTTGTACCAGGATTTTTATCATCACCTCCTTTTAAGCAGGTAAATGATGTTGATAATGTTGAAAAAGTAGAAATTGATGTTCCTGCAGGAGACTATATTATTCGTGTGACTCATATGGGAAGTTTGCTTGATGGCTCACAGGATTTTTCGCTTATTGCTACTGGAATAACAGAATCTGATTTCACATTTACGCCTGATAACATAAGAAAAGAGTCTTGTGCAGATCAGGTAGCAGAATTTGAATTTAATTATGAGTCTAACGCTGCGTATGTTGGCCCAACGACTTTAACTGCTGTAGGATTACCTGCAGGTGCTGTTGCAACATTTACGCCTTCTGTAATTACAACCGATCAAGATTTTATACTCGAAATCTCTGGTTTAACGTCTGTCGATGCTGGATCGTATTCCTTTTCTGTAATCGGAACTGGTCCATCACATACAAAACAAACAGATATGGAATTAGAGGTGATAAGTGCAGCGCCTTTGAGTGACACTTCTCTAAATTACCCTAATGATGGTGAAACTGAAGTATTCATTTTTCCAAATTTAACTTGGGACGCTGATCCAAATGCTACGGAGTATGATGTTGAATTATCTGCGATGTCAGATTTTTCAGAAATTTTATTTACCGCATCTACCTCAGAAACTAATATTTCTGTTCCTGGTTTAGAAAGTGGTTCGCAGTACTATTGGAGAGTTAAAGCGGTTTCAGAATGTGTTGAAGGTAATTTTACTGATGCATCGTTTACAACAGAAAGCATCAATTGTGCTAATGTTGCAACTGCTCAAGATACACCAATAGGTATTAGTCTTGTTCCAAATCAAATAGAGTCAGTTATTACAATTCCACCATCAGAGGATGTATTAATTGGTGATATCAATGTCACTGTAAATTTAAATCATACATGGTTAGGAGACTTGACCATTAGTTTAATCAGTCCTGCAGGAACTGAAGTTATCTTAATGGATGGGGCTTGTGGAGAAGCTAATGACATTAATGTTATTTTTGATGATAGCGGAGTTGCTTTTGAGTGTGCTGATGTTGCTCCAACGGTTACTGGAATTTCACAAGGACAAAATTTAATGTCGCCTTTTATTACTGAAAACTCAGTAGGTGACTGGACATTGAGAGTTGTTGATGGATTTGACCAGGATGGTGGAGCGTTAAATAATTTTGCAATAGAATTTTGTGAAACAGCTGGACCGCTAGGTATTGCTGAAAACACCTTAGAAGGGTTTGAGTTATTCCCAAATCCTGCGAAAGATTATTTTGAGTTTTCATTAAGAGACCAAAGTAATAATGTTAAGCTTTCAATCTATGATATTAACGGAAGAGCTTTAATTTCTAAAGCATTTGATACACAGGATAGAAAAATTGTAAATACGACAAGCTTATCTGCTGGTATTTATTTTGTGAAAATCAATAGTGGAAATCAAAAAGGCGTGAAAAAGTTAATTATCAACTAAACGTTTTTGATTTAATATA
>JAAEZL010000037.1:0-1435 GCA_018222875.1 Algicola sp. | reverse complement strand
ACCACAATGTATGTTGTGGTCTTTTTTGTTTAGCTGTACTTTCGTCTTCTATAATAATTAAAAAGGAAACCAAAGAGAGCGAGAAATACTAATGGTAACAAAATATTAATTAGTTGCCACTTTGTTCTTTCAGTTTCTATTTTTTGAGGATCTAAAAATTGAAGCGCAACCTCTTTTGTTCTTATGTTTATGAGTCCGTCATCATTCAATAAATAATTAACCGCATTTTCTAGAAACTCTGAATTGCCAAATCTGCGACCAGTCATACGATCAAAACCAAGTTCTTGAGGTTTGTTTTTAATCACGTCATTTTTTATGACATCTCCATCAGCAATCACAATCATTTGTGTTGAAACACTTTTCGTTTTGTCATCAGTAAGCTGAAATGGTTTTACCCTGTTTTCATACACAGAAGTGAATTCACCTTCTAATAAAACAGCGAGAGATTGATACGGATTGACATAGGTTTTAGGATCGGGTTCTTTGGTGACGATCTCTAAATCGACTTCACTCGGAACACCAACAAGTTTTGTTAATTGAGAACTTCTCAGTAAAATAGTTTTGTTAACTGAATTTTTCAAGGTATCAATCTGACTGGCAAAATCAAAACGAACAGGATTGATATTGGTGGTAATCGGATGATTCGGGTTATTAGCAGCCAAGGGAGAATATGGCCATTGCACAGGTTGAAATTGGGCATTACTACCTTCACCTATGGCTAAAGTAATTGGAGCAGAGTAGAGGTCGTTAACCATAACAGGATTGATTCTCACGCCATATTTGAAGAAGAAATCGTTGAGATTTAAATCTTTCATAATGGCAACCGCTTTTCCAGAATTACTGTACAAACTGTCTTTATCCATTACAATCGCCTCAGTTAACCAGAGACTTTTTCCGCCTTGCATGGTGTATTGATCTAATACGTACTTTTCTTCTTCGGAAAAAGGCTCCATAGGTTTAGCAGAAATAATTAAATCAAAATTCTCAAGGTCTTTTAAGGTTTTTTGCGGATTGCCAGAAACACTATCTAATGTAAAAGGCGCTAAATAATAGTGTTCACCAAGCTTCTGGAGAAAATCAGCAACATAAGCATCTTTAAGTTGTGCATTACCTCTTAAAACAGCTATTTTTTTTGCTTTTGGATTGACCAGCTTTTTAAATGCTTCGGCAAAAACATATTCTAGATTTTGAATCGAGCCATTAACTAACTCCTGATCTGTAGCACCAACTTTATTTTTGATTAAGGGCACAATGACAGTGTGTTCATTATAGCTCGCTAAAGCCCATGGAATCACAACTTCTTGCGAGGTTTTACCATTATCCTGAACGGTTATTTGAAACGGCTGCATACCTCGTTGGGCAAGTTGTTGAATATTTTGTTCACGAGTTGATTCCTGCTCTAACGGATTTATAAAATTGAAGATCAGGTTAGGAT
>JAAEZL010000036.1:22983-28213 GCA_018222875.1 Algicola sp. | reverse complement strand
GTATATTGTAAAAGAATCCTCGTTTAAATACCTCAGTAATTGTTTAAAAGCACATTTAAAGCGTTTTCCAGATTCAAAAAGCGGATTGGGTGTTTTAGAAAAGAACATATTGGAAATTGTGAAAGATAATGACATTAAATCGAAACATCATTTATTAGGCTACATATTGAATTATCAAGGGTTTTACGGTTTTAGTGACTTGCAATTAGAACGCATGATTAATCAACTATCATTGTTTTTTGAAGAAACTAAAAACACATTAAAACTCAATCGTAAAGGTCATGAAGCTCTAGTAGGACTTCATAATTTCTCCTTGGAAATAAATAATAATATGACCTATGGAGGCGTAAACCATATTGATTTTCAGTTTAATGAAAATGAAAATAAACTTGTAAAAACAAATATTAATGTCCATTAAAAATTCTGAATTAATACTTAATCCTGATGGTAGCGTTTATCATTTAAATCTTAAACCTGAAAACATTTCAGATACCATAATTTTTGTAGGTGATCAGGATCGCGTTGAAAAAATAACAAAGCATTTTGACAGCATAGAATTCAGCACACAGAAACGAGAATTCAAGACACAAACAGGTTATTATCAGGATAAACTCATCACAGTTATTTCTACAGGTATTGGTCCTGATAATATTGATATTGTGCTCAATGAACTTGATGCACTGGTTAATATCAACCTCGAAACAAGACAGCCAAAATCAGAGTTAACAAGTTTAAATATTATTAGAATTGGCACCTCAGGATCGCTTCAAACAGATGTTCCTGTCGATTCATTTGTAATTAGCACTCATGGATTAGACATTAATGGCATGTTGCACTTTTATCAAATAGACGAGATAAGCAATCCAGAAATTGAAAATGCTTTTATTGCTCATACGAATTGGGACAAAAATAAAGCACGACCAATTGTTATCAATAATAGTAAATACCTGGAAAACTATTTTGAAAGTGATAAGGTATATAAAGGCATGACTGGAACTGCTGGCGGATTTTACGGTCCACAAGGAAGAGTTCTTAGGTTGCCATTGCAGGATGCAAGTTTAAATTCTAAATTAGACTCATTTTCATTTAAAGAGTACAGAATCACGAATTTTGAAATGGAAACTTCAGTAATATACGGCTTGTCAAAATTATTAGGACATGAAGCCTTATCTTTAAGTGCAATCATTGCAAACCGACCAAATGGAGATTTCAGTAAAGATCCAAAACAAACTGTTGAAAACTTAATTACATACGCCTTAGAGCGCATAGTAAATATATAATTAACCAAAGCATTACAGCACATTTTCAGGACTATAGTATGAAATTAATAAATATTGGTGGTGTTCCGGAACATTTTAATTTAGCCTGGTATCTAACACTTAAAAATGGTGAATATAAAGATGAAGGCATCAACCTGAGATGGAAAGATTATTTTGGAGGTACTGGAGCCATGAATAAAGGTTTGCGTGAAGGTGAAATTGATATGGCTGTAATTCTAACCGAAGGAATTATTAAAGATATTATTGAAGGTAATCCGAGTAAAATAGTACAAACATTTGTGCAGTCGCCATTAATTTGGGGAATTCATGTAGCACATAATTCTGCCTACAACACTATTGAAGATTTAAAAGGAACTAAAGCCGCAATAAGCAGATTTGGTTCAGGTTCACATTTAATGGCATTTATAAATGCGCAAAAGAACAATTGGAATCTTGAAGAAGACTTAAATTTTGAAGTTATAAAAAATCTCGATGGTGCTGTTGAAGGCTTATCAAATGGTATTGCTGATTATTTTATGTGGGAAAAATTTACAACAAAACCAATTGTTGATGATGGGGTTTTTAGACGAATTGCAGATTGTCCGACACCATGGCCATGTTTTGTAATAGCTGTAAATAGTGAATTTTTAAAATCTAATGAAGCCGATGTAAAAACTATTCTCAATATCATTAATAATACTACAAAAGACTTCAAACACATCCCAAGTATTGATGTCACTATAGCCAATCGATATGATCAAAAGTTAGAAGACGTTCAGGAATGGTTATCGTTGACAGAATGGTCTCAACATATTATCAATGAAGAGACTATCCTAACAGTTTAAGATAAACATCTGGAGCTTGATATCATATCAAAAACTGTTGACTATTCTGATTTGATTCACGATTTGAAATAAAAAACTTCGAAGGTAGGAATTTTTACCACTATCCTGTTATATAATTGATATGCAGTCTTATGTAGATGGACTTAAAATTAACAAAATTTTAATGTTTTTTCTCATAAGTTTCTATTATTCAAAAATTTAGTTACATTTGTTATATCCCGAACGTGCTATTAACTTAACAAAACTTAAAGACTATGATAATGATTATTACTCTAACTCTATCTTTCTTAGTTGCTATAAATTTCTTATTACTTATATTCAGTTGTAATAAAACTACAAAGAAATTACCTAACGAAACTCCTGTTAAGTTTAAAACAACTGAACGCATTAAAACTCCGAAAACTTCCTTGGTTACAGAGCAAATAACCAGAACTCAACTTGCTCCTACAGGAAGCTAATTTCAAATTTTATCTTTTTTTTACCAGTTTATTGGCGCATAGCCTTTGTCTGATAAATATGAATTCGTTTTACTGAAGTGTTTATTGCCAAACCAATAACCTCTATTAGCACTTAAAGGTGAAGGGTGTCCCGAAGTAAATATATTGTGCTTATTTGAATCTATTAGTTTTGCTTTTTGTTTTGCGAATCCTCCCCAAAGTAAAAATACAACATCCTCTTTATGGATACTTATGTTTTTAATCACAGCATCTGTAAAAGTTTCCCATCCTTTCTTTTGATGACTTCCAGCTTCATGTGCTCTAACAGTGAGTGTGGCATTTAATAAAAGAACACCTTGTTTAGCCCATCGTTCAAGGTTTCCTGACTTAGGATATTGTATGTTTAAATCACTTTCAATCTCCTTAAAAATATTAATAAGCGAAGGTGGATGAGCGATTCCATCATTAACCGAAAAACAAAGTCCGTTCGCTTGTCCAGCACCATGATATGGGTCCTGACCTATGATTACTATTTTAACGTCATCAAAATGACAATGGTTAAATGATGAAAAAATTTGCTTTCCAGGAGGATAGCATGTATGATGCATATATTCAGATCTTACAAAAGCTGTAAGCGTCTCAAAATAGGGTTTATTAAATTCGTCAACTAGTAAGTTTTTCCAGCTTTCATGTATGTTTACGTTCATTTTATCTAAAAAAGAATCCTATTATCTAAAATATGAATAATGTCATATTTTTGTATTAGCAAATATAGTATATTCGTTATTGCAAAACCTACAATCATGGAAAAAGAGATTATAGAAAGAGTACAAGGTATTTTAAATAAGCCTCTACAGGATATAAAATCTATAGAGAAAATTTCTCATGACGATTTCTTCAATAATTACCTTAAAAAAAATGTTCCGGTTAAAATCACCAAAATGATGGATCACTGGAAAGCTACTGAACTCTGGTCTCTCGATTACTTTGAAAAAATTGGTAAAGACAAAGAAACCTACATGTATAAAGGTAACATCAGACAGAATGATACCAACTGGCAATTTGGAGCGTTTCAGGATTATCTAAATGAAATCCGAAGTGCCAACACAGATACCTATTTAGGTAATATGCCTATTGCTCAAATGTTTCCTGAACTATTAGAACATGTAGATTTTTCTTTAATTTCCAAAAATACAGTAAGAAACTCAACATCACTTTGGATTGGACCTCCTGGAACTTTAACAGGCTGGCACACAGATCGTCTTGCGAATAATATTCTCGCATTAATTGAAGGACGCAAATTAGTATTTTTAGTAAGTCCGAAAGACTCAAAGGACATGTATCCAAGTGAAAAATACGAACCTGGTTCACGTTTAAGCGATGTCAATATGGAAAACTTTGATGCATCTAAACATGCTGCTTTTAAAGATGTCACTGTGCAATACACTATTATAAATCCTGGTGAGATGTTGTTCATACCTCAAACCTGGTGGCATTGTGTTTATGGTTTAGATATTTCAATCAGTTCTAATAATTTTGCCTTTACACCTATTGATAACTTCAAAATGAAAACTTCTGAACTCATTAAACGTAAATTGCATAGTGTTGGTTTATACGGTTCAAAAGACTGTGTATGCCATTATGTAAATAAAGAAGGTAAACGCGTCAGACGTTAACTGCTACTGACTTGTATATTTCATTTCATTACTACATCATTAATAAGTAACTTTGCAACTTTATTGGTTTTAGCCAACGTAATTAATGATTAGCATTCACGATAAAACATTACAGGATATTGAATTTTACACAGTTTTACAACAAGTGTCAGAATTGTGTATTACCGATTTAGGACGAATAGAGACTTTAGAAATCAAGCCTTTTTCATCTAAGGAACAGGTGTTGCAATCCCTAAAATTCACTAATGAATATGTGTCATCCTTTTACAACGATAATCGTATTCCTAATCACGGATTTGAACCCATAACCAATGAAATCAAACTTCTAAAGATTGAGAATTCATATCTCGAAACTAAAAGTTTCCAGAAAATCGCTTCATTAACTATTACTGTTACTACGATTCTAAAGTTTTTAAAAACTTTCGAAGAATATTATCCATCACTATATAAGTCGTCTGCAACTATTGAAATTGTCTCACATCTGGTCACTGAAATTGATGCCATCATAGATCGGTTTGGAGATGTAAAAGACAATGCAACTGATACTTTATTTCAAATTCGTCAGTCTATTAATTCAGTTAGAGGAAAAATTAATCAGAGTTTTTCATCAGCATTACATACGTATCATAATCTGGATTATCTTGATGATATTCGAGAATCTGTTGTTGAAAATAAGCGTGTTTTAGCTGTAAAAGCGATGTATAGACGAAAAGTGAAAGGCAGTATTATGGGAAGCAGTAAAACGGGTAGTATTGTTTATATACAACCCGAAACGACGTTTCAATATGCCAGAGAGCTAAATAATCTGGAATTTGATGAACAAGAGGAAGTGGATCGTATTTTACGTAACCTCACAGAATATGTGAGACCATTTACTCACGTTTTAAATGTTTATCAAGGGTTTTTAACCACCTTAGATGTCATTTATTCAAAAGCAAAATACGCACAGTCTATAAATGCAATTTTGCCTGAAATAAATGATGATAAAATCTACGAGGCGAAAGATGCTTATC
>JAAEZL010000036.1:17372-22973 GCA_018222875.1 Algicola sp. | reverse complement strand
ATGCTTATCATCCTTTACTCTATCTATCAAATAAAAATCAAGGAAAAAAAACGTATCCTCAGTCTATCATTCTTCATCCGGAAAATAGAATTATAGTCATTTCTGGTCCGAATGCAGGTGGAAAAAGTATTACGCTAAAGACCATTGGACTGCTTCAGGTCATGCTTCAGTCTGGATTGTTGATTCCTGTTCATGAGAAAAGTAATGTCTGTCTGTTTGATAGAATCATCAGTGATATAGGTGATAATCAATCCATAGAAAATCATTTGTCTACCTATAGCTATCGCTTAAAGCAAATGAATTACTTTCTGAAAAAATGCAATAAAAATACCTTATTTTTAATTGATGAATTTGGAACTGGTAGTGATCCTGAGCTTGGTGGCGCTCTGGCAGAAACATTTTTAGAAGAATTTTATCATCGTGAAGCTTACGGAATCATTACGACCCACTACTCCAACTTAAAAGTTTTAGCAAACGAATTGCCATATATGCAAAACGCAAATATGATGTTTGATGAAAAAACTTTAGAACCTATGTTTAAGCTGGCTCTCGGACAAGCAGGAAGTTCGTTTACGTTTGAAGTCGCTCAGAAGAATGGAATTCCTTACAGTCTGATTAATCGCGCCAAAAAGAAGATTGAACGTGGTAAAGTTAGGTTTGATGCGACCATTGCCAAGCTTCAGAAAGAGCGAAGTAAACTTGAAAAGACTGAGCGTTCATTAAAAGAGAACGAAAAGAAAAAACAGTCTGAAGCAGATAAACTTGAAGAGGTTAATGCTAAAGTTCAGAAGAAACTGGAAAGCTTTCAGGAATTGTACGATAGCAATCAGCGTCTGATTTATCTCGGACAAAAATTTAATGATATTTCTGAAAAATACTTCGACAATAAGAAAAAGCGTGAATTAATGGCAGAGCTCTTTAAACTCGTTCAAATTGAAAACTCTAAACGTAAAAAAGTTTCAGCCAAACAAAAACGTGCCGAAAAACATAAGGAAAAGCAAGTAAAACAAGAAGCAGAAAAGAAAGTAGCTATTATCAGAAAAAAGAAAAAGTCTGAAAAAGCAAAGGCAAAACCCGTTGAAAAACCTAAACCAATTTTAAAAGTTGGTGATCGTGTTCGGATGTTTGACGGTAAAGCTATTGGTACTATTGATACCATTGAAAAAGGAAAAGCCATAGTAAACTATGGCATTTTCACAACGAACGTTAATTTGGATTTGTTAGAGCTGGTTGAGGCTGTAAAACGTTAATTACAGTCGTCATTTACGGTTCCGTGATCATTCCAGTCGCCTCCTGTAAATTCATAACACAAATCAGATTCTACATAACCTAGATCTTCAGAATAAATCTGATCAAAATCTCCAAACCCAATCTGACTTTCAAAAATAATTTTTACGTCATAAGCACCATGAGGTGGACGCTTACTTGTTTGCGATCCTTGATTTAACTCATAAAATGGTCCATCGTAAAAATAATTAGTCTCCTGTGGTCTGTATCTAAAATAGAATCTGGTATCATGATATGAGTTATTTTCAACAGTGACTTCTTCATGCACATAAGGCGCATTAGGATCACATTGCTCTACTGCGTACGTGGTGTTATACCCCATTTTCGCAATCGAATTGTCTTTAAGATATCGCATCGTATACGCAATAGGAACTCCAGGGTTATCTGCACTTACTAAGGCATTTGAACCTGTAATAATGTCTCTGACTCCTCCTGGTCCAGAATCAATATCTGCATTATTTATCGGACTTACAGCTACTTCGGCGTTTCCACCAATGGTCAATAATTTGAAGGTTGACGTTGAAAGAACCGCTTCGTAATCTGAATTAAAGGTTGCATTCACATCAACACTGTAATCCAGAGCTGCACTTAAATCAACATCAGCCGTTTCTTCACTATATTCTGTTTCCATGCGAAGTAAAACTATTCGTCCATAAGAAACCGAACTTACATAAGCTGCTGGATTATCATCAGTAATTCGAGTCATAACATCACCTACAGTAAGTGAGTTTCCAAGCATATCAGCAGGAGCATTAGGATAATCTAAAGTAACTGTGAAGAATACTTGTTTAAAAGACATCGTTGCCACTCGCCTTTCAGTATTGTTTGTAAATTGAAGTTGAGCTGCAACATTATTATCAGCCCAAGCCAAATTAAGTCCGATATCCATACTTAACTGAGTTGAGGAATATAGGGTTGCGGAAGAGAATATAGAGTTTGATGGATTTACATTTTCGTTAGCATTGGTATACCACCATTGTAAAGCATTATCAATTTTAGTGTCAACTACAGATTTTGAAGGATTATTAATGTTTAAAACACCATTTTGACCAATTCCTGGTAAATTAACTCTAATGGTGTAACCTCCCTTTTCTATTGATAACGGATCTGGATTTCCTTCCAGCATTCTGGTATTACCAACAACCAGAGCTCCTGGATATATAGCATCAAGATTAGGTCTTAATATAGCAACATCATCAAAATTTGAATCTAAAGAATAGGATGTTGTTGAGCAAAATGACGTTGTACCATTTACAGGATCTGTATAACCTGAGTTTGTCCCTAATTCTTCACGACTACTAGGCTGACCTCCTGTTTCTTTAACATTTAATAATTCATTTGGATCATAGTTTAATCCATAGATATATTCATTAATACTTGAGGCATTCGGATTGACAGTTGGATCATCACTATCATCAGGTTCACTACAATTAATAAGGAACATTGAAAGTGCAACTAAAAGTGATGCTTTAAAAAAGTATTGTAAAGTAATATGCTTTGAAAATTTCATGATTATAAGTTTAAAGTGAATAAAAATTAATCCCATTGTTTTAATGTTGTGCTCAATCCTTGATGTAAAAAAACATTACCGATAGTAGCGTTATCCAAATTTTCAACATCTCCATTTCTCCATTTGTATCGACTTCCACCAGCTTCTTTAATTCCGACAGCTCCAGAAGCATACATTCCCAAGTAACCCTCTGTTGTTGTTGGTGTATTTGAACCTTTTAACACAAAGTGATTAAACTCATCATTATGTTCCGGTAATGTATTTCCAATATCTTCGTACAGACCACCTGCATCACCTAATGAAAGTTTCACTTTACTACCAGTCACATTGTTTATCCATGAGTAATATTTAAAGGCAAATAAAAAGCTGTTTTGAGGTATGATATAATCATTATCGTTGGCAATAGTTCTGTCTCCTGAATAATTTTCAACTGAAGTATTATTGAAAATTTGACTATCGGTTGCGCCACCTTTTGATGTGTTGGTAAGGTAGTTTGCCAAATCATTATATTCACTTTCAGTAATTAAAACCCAATCACCATTGCTAGCATTTTCATAGGCAGTTCGTGAACTAGCGTTTAAAAATGCCCAAATGTCGTCAACGTTTGTAATATCAAGATTGTATTCAATAATTTCAGTAGAATTTCCATTACTGACTTCTACAGTTACGAATAAGGTTTCGTTGGTTTCATAATCGAAAGCAAGCCAGTCTCCTACTCGTAATTCATTCCCTGAAAGTAATACAGCAAGGGATACGGTTTGACTGATAATACTATAGGAAAGTGTGCCTTCTAAATCAGAATTTATAGTCGCAATTAAATCGCCACTTGAAGGATATTCAGCAATATTAACAGTAATAATATTGTCTGAAGGATCATTTGAATCGCTATCATCTTCATTGCTGCAAGACGCAAAAAAGAAAAAACTGAAGCAAATACATAGTTTAATTAAAAGATGTGTTTTCATTGTCATAAAGATTTTGTGGTTTGTTATTTTTTGTAGCGACTTACAACTGGAAAAGTCTGCAGCCTATCCAGCGCAAGACACCACAAAATATTTATGTCATTTTATTAATGACAAGTCAAATCTAGAACTGAAAGCAGCTGAAATCTAATTTTTAGCATAGACAAAGTATGGACAGATGATTATTATGCTCCTGTACACAACCCTAAAAATCATAGCTTGATTTTGGTTTAAAATATTGATTATTAGTAATTTATAATTATCAGGAATTAGTTTTATTATAGACAAACCCTAGACTGAACAGATTTGAGTCTAGACCAAACGAATAATTTATGGTGTTTATTAATTATCTTAGTAACACAAAACCAACATCATGAAAAACAATTTAACTGCCTTATTCGTAATTGTCTTCCACAGTATATTTCTACATGCTCAAGATCCCATTTATAGTTTACCAGATGAACCGAGAATGTTAATCGATAATGCTGTAGAATGTTTAAAGAAAAAGCAAACCAATTGTAATTCGTTTTTTGAAAAGGCAATCAAAGCCGCTAAAACGACAAAAAGTGATTCCATTCTTGCTCAAACCTATTTTGAAATCTGTAATGTTTTGGACTTTGTTGGCAAGGGTGACGATCATATTGTCTATGCCAAACGTGGACTTAAATTAGATGGTAAGAACCATCCTTTAGTTACTAATAGGTTATTGAGAGAGTTAGGTTATGCTTTTTCAAAGTCAGGAAAAATAGACAGTCTAATCCCAATTTATGAAACAGCAATTTATTGGGCAGAGTATGCTAATGATAGTAGTGAAATCGCCATTAGCAGAATTAGACTAGCGAGTTCTTACAAACGATTGGGAGATGTTAGAAAATCAATTGAACTATTATTAGATACTCGTGTTTTTGTAGAAGCAAGTAACGATATTCATCGTGAAAGTGGTTTATTGTTCACGTTAGCAAATGCATACAGTTCTAATAAAGATGACGAATTGGCTATTTCTAGTTATGAAGAAGCTGCTGAAGGCTTTCTGAAAGCTGGTGACGAACGAATGTATGCTGCCAGTTTGGTAAATTTATGTATTGTTGCTAATGATGTCGGGAAACATAAATTATCTCTTACAAAGCTTCCAGTTGCCATTGATATATTTAAAGAAAGTGAACCCAATAGTGCTCTTTACGGAAAAACCCATTTAGGTAGAGCGCATTATTTAAATGGTGAGGTCGAAACCTCAATCGATATGTTCAAAGACTGTTTAGAGGAATCGATAAGAGTTGATAACAAAATTCTGGAAAACCTTAATAGAAAGTTTTTAGCTCAGGCTTATTTAGAAACTAATCAACATCAGTTAGCTTTACCACAAACCATAATTGTCTATAATGATGAAAAAGAACGTGGCGTTTCAGATGCGTATTTAAGTGCATTAAAATTGCATGCAGAAGCTTTAAGTTTAAACAACAACACTTCAGATGCAGTCGATGTTTATCAAGAATATATCTCAACCAAGGATTCCATCTTTACTATTGAAAAAGAAAAAGAAATTGCTAATATGCGAGAGCGTTATGAAACTGAAAAAAAAGAAGCTCGAATAGAATTGCTGGAAAAGGACATCACTTTAAGTAATACTCAAAAAACCTTATATGGAATAGGCATGTTTTCGTTTATTTCAATTGCAGGTCTCCTCTACTTCGGGTTTAAACAACGCATCAAAAAGAATACAGTTGAACGTGAAAAACAAGAAGAAATTTATAAACAGGAAATTGAATTTAAAAAGAAAGAATTAGCATCTCAAACACTTCATCTGGTTCAGAAAAGCACTTTCATTCAAGAGTTAAAGGAAAA
>JAAEZL010000036.1:6740-17362 GCA_018222875.1 Algicola sp. | reverse complement strand
GAATTATTTAAAGTAGAGTTTAGACGTTTGGTCATGCTGTTAAAAAAGGAAAGTGCAGAAGACAAAGACTGGGAAATCTTTAAGTCTTATTTTTCAGAAGTCCACAATAATTTTGATCATAAAATAAAAGCTCTTGCTGAAGACATCACAGAAAAGGAAATCCGTTTGGCTTCTTTTTTAAGAATGAATTTATCCACCAAAGAAATTGCTTCTATGCTTAATGTGTTACCAGATAGCGTACTTAAATCAAAGTATCGACTCAAGAAGAAGCTTAAACTTCATAAAGAAGAGGATTTAACTCAATTTTTAAATGCGTTATAAAATCTATCACGTATTTTTGTAAAGTGATACAGGACTTACCTAAAAATAAACAATTGATTCTTTTTGATGGTGTTTGCAATTTGTGCAACGCTTCTGTTTTATTTGTGATTAAACATGACAAATCCAATAGGTTTATGTTTGCGCCTTTACAAAGTGAGGCAGGAAAGCAAATCATTAAAACGTTTGATTTAGACACATCCAAAACAGATTCTATTTTATTGTATTCAGAAGATAAAGGGTTGTCTGTAAAATCAACTGCTGCATTGCATATTGCAAAACACTTAGGATTCCCAAGAAATTTAATGACTGTTTTTTTTATTGTTCCAACCTTTATCAGAAACTGGGTATATGATTTTATAGCTAAAAACAGATACAAATGGTATGGCAAGAAAGATGCTTGTATGATTCCTACTCCAGAGTTAAAAGCAAAGTTTTTAGCATAAAAAAGTCCTTTCTTTCAAAAGGACTTTAATAACTAACAACTAATTAAAACTAATTTAACTCTAAAATTATCATTAACATTTAAAGGGATATCTAAATATAAAATGATTAATAGCACATTATTTTGATACTGTAAACCTACGCAATGTGCTTAAAATCAAGCTAATTTATCGATGTAAGGCATGAAAAAATTGATAAAAAAAATAGAACTGCAAAAAACATCTGTGAGATGCAGCTTTAATAAACGGGATGGTTTTATTTACAATCAAAATAGCTTCACTAGTTAAAAATAAGTGTTTACTCAATCAGAATTTAGCTTCACTCATTATAGATTTTAAATGATTAAAGCTTATACTATATTCAGATTATAATTGCACGAAAGCCTTAAAGCTACACAGTTAGTTTGAGCCCAGCTTCAGTTAGTTGGGAACGAATCAAATTCTTATCATTTGCAAGTCTAACACGTGATAAGCTTCAGAACAACCTCTGAATGATAGTGAACGCTTTAAGGCTTTTTTATTAAAACGTTGGTAAATATCTGGTGAGCATGTAAATGGAAAGTAGTGCAAAAAAGTTATTGACAGCGTGAAAGACGATTCCTGTTAACAATCCGTTTGTACGTTTAACAGCATAACCTGTAATCAACCCAAAGCTAAAGTAGAAAATAAATAAGCCAAGGTTAAAATGAACAATTCCGAATAATGCAGCCTGTATAACATTTGCCCATTTGAAACCGAGTTGCTTTTCTGTAGACGATAAAATAATGCCTCTAAATATGATTTCTTCATAAAATGGAACCAGTACAGCTACGATAAGAACAGAAACTCCAAAACCATACTCATGTAATAAAGCATTCATTTCGGTCCTCATATTTAAGGATTGAAAAATACTTATTCCTTCATCGATAGGAATATAGGTTTTAAGCGTTTTTAAAACAATGACATTAAAAATGATGAATCCTATGCTTAATACAAATACTCTGAGGTATCTTAGATCTGTATGCAACACAAATTTTAAGCGTTTCTTATTCAAAAACAAAAAAATCGAGAAGCATACAATTAAAGAATACACCACTACTGTATTTGCTGTAAACAACTGGGTTTCTAACAATTCTTCTTCGATATAACTATAGGCCACATCAAAAAAGGAATTCATATAATCCTGATAGTAAAATATCAAGACCATGAGTAACTGACTCGCGAGGTAGAGAAAACTTACCAGCCAAAAATGCTTGAGCGACCAATCTACAGGAATTCGCTGTTCAGGAGCTATGGGTTTTATGTTTAAAAATTTATTTGCGCCATAAATGGGAAGAATCCACACATACGGAAACAGGAATATAACAACAAACAAAGCGTTGAGTAAAGCAATATGAGAAAGGTCTTTAAACGTCCAAAGTTCAAAAGGCGATTTAAAAAAAATCTGAAGACGTTTTATTCCAAAGAAATCGTCATAATAACTCAATTCCTGCATTCTTCGATAAGAAGTTAAAGCTGTGTCTGCATTTGAATATGAAATATCATGATTCAGTAATTTTTGAAAAGAAGCGACTTTATTCCATTCGTCTATGGTATCATTCACTAAAAAATGTCTTGCCTGATCATAGTCGTTGTTTTCAATAAAAATTTTATACAAGCTTTCATTATTAGTGAAGGATGAATCTTTTTCCTTAACCCGATCAAACATTTTTATAGCTTCATCTGTTTCTCCAAATTCAATAAGTAAATTTCCTTTTTGCTGAAGAACCCACGCGTCACTATGATAGTACAAGCCATCCATCAAAAGCGTTTTAGCTTTCGTTTTATTTCCTGTGCGAATATGAGCCCTTGTCAGTAACACGGAAAGATCAAGGCTGTCGCTAAAGCGTTCAGCATCTTCAGCAAATTGAATTGCTCTATAATCATCGTCATCATTTTCATAATAGCGAGCTGCTATCTCATAAAGCTTTCCGATTTTCTGATACGACCATACGTTTTTATCTTCGTAATAAGCCGATAAGCCCTCTCGAATTAAATCCTCTCTATCATCATAATATGCATTTTCAAGATTATAAATAATCACATCTGGATGCTTCGGATAATTGTCATAGAGTTCACTAACACAAGCATTCGTCTCTTCGTACTTAAGATTGTACTCTTCGTAAGGATCAATAAAAGCACTTCCTATAAATTTACATTTGTAGATCTGAACTGTAATATCTTCAGGATGCGCTTTAATATAAGCGTCATAGGCTTCTAAAATAGCATTGAATCTTAAGTCTTTAGAGTTGTTTAAAGTTTCAACGAACAACTCGTAACTGTCTTTATCATTGACCTTTATCTGCTGTGCTAAACAATTAAAAGTAAATAAAACAGACAGGAATACAATGATATTATGTTTCATAGATTATTTCAGACTCTTTAAAATAAAATCTAAATTGGTATTAGAATTATCATTACTTACATAAGAATCTGTGTAGTATTTTGAAGGAATGGCCAGACCTAATTCTTGAAGTTTTTTAATGGTTTCAAGGTATTCTAAACTTACTTTTCCAGTTAATAACGGATTCAAATCTTCACCAGATTTTGCATACTTATACACCTTATTGATACCTCTTAAATATAAATGGTCTTTTGTGAAACCTCCTCCTCTATGAACACGTAAGGTAATGGCATAGGCTTTTTCTCTACTTAGTTTATATTGACTGTAAAGCAAATCAAATGTATCTGCAAAACTATAGCCTTTATTAAGTGTATCGACAGCAATGACGCGATAGGCCAATTCTTTTAATCGTTCTATGGTTAGGCAACCAGACATATATTCTGAATATACTGCTAAACCTTCTTGTGTTTCAACATTATTTGGCAGACCGTTTGAAAAGACTTTAAGCGGTTGAGATAAACCATTAAATGTAGTCACCATATGCACACCAATTTCATGATTGGTTAAGACTTTTAACTGATTTAAACTGAACTTATGGTTTTTGCGTAACACCAGCGTTTGTGTATTGTTCAACACCATTGCAGCTGCTGAGAGGTTTGTCGATAATTTTATACTATAGTTAAAATCGTAGCGTTTGGAATAGTCTTCAAAATAACTAACCGCATCATCAACAGAATATAATGGCAACATCTCTTCGTCGAAATCACTATCGTCAAAACGAAGTATAAACTTAGCATTGTCGATATCAACTTCAGTAGGTGTACCAAAACTTTTTAAACTATTAAAGTAGAATTTACGTCCCTGATTTATGGTTTGAATACACTCAATAAGGCCTGAATATTCATAAATAACGTCTTCGTACAATTGTCTCACATCGTCATCTTCGATGCGTTCTAAGCGTTGAGAAAAAAATAAACGATGTAGTTTATAACCGTTGAATTTTATTTTTGGATAGTTAAAAACCGGATTGTATGTAAATTTTGATGAAAAGAATTGTTTCTTCTCACGTTCAATGTTTAACGGATTAATATAATTGAGAAGTTCAATCTTTTGAACCAATCTATCGAGATTTCCATCAATATCAAATAGATCTTGATATTCAGTTGTACTGGGAATTTGAGACATTATAATTTATGTTTTTTATAAAATTTGGCAGCATGTTCAGGTATTCGCTTTCTGAGTTGTTTTTCAACACCAGCAACAACTTCAGGATAAATGATCTGATCATATTCATCGCAATAGATTTTAGCGATTTCAGTTGCCAAAACTAAAGTATTTTTAAAATTTTTAGTAATATATTTCAGAAAATATCCATTTCCCTGAAAGGTGTCATTAATCTTTGCCGTCTGCTTAATATTATGAGGAAATGTAATTTCAGATAAACTCTGTCTCCACAATTCAATGGTATCTCCAAATCGGTTGTTATCTAAATTTGAAGTGCCTAAATTCCATGTTGGCACTTCCCTATCCCAACGTTTCCAGTTGTAACTATGCATGTCATAGACGATACAAACACCAAATTTTTCTTCAAGTTTAGAAATAAGCGCTTCAACAACCTTATAAAAATTGTGATGCTTGTTAAGGCTTTTATGTTTCTGATCTTCAGCCAAAGGTTGTTTCCATAATTGTTTTCCCCAAGCGTTTTCAAAAACGGCTTCTTCCGGAGTTCGGTTTAAATCATATTCAAATCGCGAATCACAACCAGCAATGACTATAGGATGTGATGAAATCATATTTTTTGTTTCAGGATCTTCTTCAAACCAACGCTCGTATTCCGTATGAATGCAATTGTCCCAGAGTTCTTTCCTGAATTGATGTCCGTCATGAACTGCACCACAAACATAATGCACGTAATCATCAATTTTTAAAGTGAAGGAATAATCTTCAGAAACAGCATGAAAGACCTCTTCATTTTTGATTTTAGAAAGTATAGTCTCTATTGATAATCGTTCCATGTATTAACTCAATATCTTTTTTAAAATGTTGTAAATAGAATGCTCTATTTGATCCATGTGACCATCAGCAAATGCCATGAGTTTAATATCTGCAAAAAGCGCAGATGGATTCTTGCTATACGATTTATCAGTATTTACAGCATCGACAATTTTAGTAATACTCTGATAGTCGTTATCTTCATCAAATTCAGCCTTAATATGTTTATACGTTTCTTCATCGACACGAGATAGTATATACGCATGCTCTTTTTTACTTTCTTTTAAATCGGAATGCGCAACATAAAGTAAAATATAAGCAACAAGTTCTTGTTTTGTCCAGTTCGTATTTGCCATAATTAAGTCGTTAAAGTTCCGTATTCAGTCCATGAACCATCGTAAACAGAGATGTATTTATAATCTAAAATCTCTGCTGCTAATGCTAAAATGCATGCTGTTATTCCTGAACCACAGGAGAAAGTTAATGATTTCTTTTCTATTTTGTAGGTATCAAAAACTCTTTTTAATTCTTGTTTTGGTTTCAAACAATGTCCATCAAGTAGAATAGTGTATGGAAGATTTTCAGAATTTGGAATCGTTCCACTTCTCAGTCCTATTCTAGGTTCTGGAGCAACACATTTAAAACGTGCTTCGGAACGTGCATCTAAAATTTTCACCTTTTCATTTTTAGATAATTCAGAAATGTCATCAAAATAACACATTTTTGAAGCATCATATACAGCTGAAAAATGTCCGGTTGTCCAGTTGTTCTCTCTTTCAGAAGCTACAGTTTCGTAGCCAAGTCGTTTCCATTCTGGTAATCCTCCATCTAAAACTGCAATGGTTTTAAATCCGAATGCTTTGAATAACCACCAGACTCTCGGACTCCAGTAAATCCCTTTATTATCGTAAACGACGATGATAGAATTATCATTAATTCCCAGTTGTTGCGCTTCCTCCTGAAATTGATGTTGTGATGGAATTGTATTGGGAAATTTTGCCTTGGTATCACTGAATTTTTCTTTGAGATCAATATACCTTGAGTTTGGAATATGTTCTTCTGAAGCTGAAGCATGTTCACTGGCATCTAAAATAATCAGATGTTCTAAATGTCGATTGTCATATAACCATTTACAACTTACGATGGTTGACACTAACGGATTTCCATTAGGCATCTTCAACCGTTTTACGCAATCGCACGCGTCTGTCAAAGGCTTGAAGTTGATCGACGACCTTACTTTCAAGAAAATCAATCACACGCTCTTCAACCTTAATTTTACTTTTATACACTTTATTTATGTATGTAATTCCACCAGGTGACATCACATTAACTTCAACTAATTTTCCGCCAATCACATCAATACCAACAAAATAGAGTCCGTCTTTTACTAATTTAGGACCAATTTGTTTGCAAAGCGCTTTTTCAGCTTTACTCAACGTATGCTTTTGAACCGAACCACCAGCAGACACATTTGAGCGATGATCGTCTGAACCAGGAATACGTTTCATCGCACCAACAGCTTCACCGTTAAGCATTAATATTCTCACATCGCCTTGGTCTGCTCCTTCTATGTAATCCTGAAGAATGACATAATTTGAAGACCCATCTCCATTAGTGATATAAAAATCTAATAAAGAGTTGATATTGCTCATAGCTGATTTTTCTATCAGGATTACGCCAGAACCACCAAAACCATTAAGAGGTTTTAATATCATTTTATCAGCTTTTGATTCCTTTATTTGATTTACCAGATAGGTTTTATTTTTAGATACATGTGTATTCGGAATGATATTACTATGTGCATCTCCAAAAGCAGCTGTATAAAGTTTATTGTTAGCTTCCCTCATGCCTTCAAGTGAATTGACAATAAAAACATCATCCTTTACAGAATCTAAGAAATTTAGCATGATTGGATCTAAAGGTGGATTTGCTCTAAAAAAAATCGCATCAAAACCTGCAAGTGGCAACATTTCTTCTCTTAACTTCGCCTTATTGTAGAATGCTTTCAGAGTGGAAGGTGTTTTTTCCATACGAGTAATCACATTACAAAATGCATTGGTTACACTATCTCTAATGGTTAAATTAGCAGGTGTACACATGGCCACACCATGATCACGTTTTACACATTCTTTTATTAAGGCTAAGCTTGTATCGTTTTCAGGATCTATAGTGTCCCAAGGATACATTATAAAACATATATTCATTATATAAGGTTTTGATTGGCAATCGTTAAATTATAAAATTTCTCTTAAATACTAAAATCAGTTGCTTAATTAAGAATCTAAATCGAATGTTTGCGTCGGATTATCATGTTCTTTATAGTCCAGCATGTTTTCTCCATCTGCTATAATGGAACAAACTGTAGCATCTCCAGTAACATTAACAACAGTTCTAAACATATCTAAAATTCGGTCAACAGGAAAAATAATCGCAATCCAGGCAGGATTCAATCCAACAGAATCAAGCACAATAATCAACATAACCAATCCAGCACTGGGAACAGCTGCAGAACCTATGGAAGCCAGCGTAGCAGTTAATACGACTGTAACTTGTTGTGCAACGGTTAAATCAATCATGTGTAATTGTGCCAAAAATATCACAGCAACAGCTTGGTATAAGCTGGTTCCATCCATATTTACTGTAGCTCCAATTGGTAAAACGAAACTGCTTATTTTTTTATTTACACCAAGATTTTGTTCAACACATTCCATAGTAACAGGAAGTGTTGCTGCACTACTTGAGGTGGAAAAAGCTAGGGTTTGTGCAGGACTCATAGACTTGAAAAATCCTGAATAGGGAATCTTTCTGACAAAGGCTTTCAATATCATTGGATATATTACAAAAATCATCAATAACAATCCAGCTAAAACGGTTAATGAATACCAGCTTAGACCTTTAAAAATTTCAACAACTTTTCCAATATCATCACCAGCCATTTTACTCACAACACCTGCTAAAAGCGCAAAAACAAAGAATGGTGCAGCTTGCATGACAATATCAACCATTTTCAGAAATACTTCATTAATACCATCAACAAGATTTAAGACTGGCTTAGATTTATCTGAAGGAATAAACAATAAACAAACACCAAAAAACACGGCAAAAAAGATGATTTGAAGCATGAGTCCATTGTTAGATAGTGAGTGGAAAAAATTACTGGGAACAATATCTATTAATGGTTGTAAAGGTGTTGTTTCTTTCCTGCTTTCAACAGTTTTCATTTTATCGGCTACTGCTGCTTCCTGAAGTTCACTTTTTGTCAGTTCTGAAATTTCCTGAGCACGCTCAAAAAACTCTGGATCTTTTAAGTAGTTAATACCATCTTTAATTTCATAACCTTGTGAATCTGCCCATATTTCATAGCTAATCCGATTATCTATACGACTTTGGTCATCAATAAGTGCTCCAGGTTTGATGGTATTTACCAATAACAATCCAAGTGAAATTGCCAAAATAGTTGTAACTAGATAGATACCTAATGTTTTTCCACCCATTCTTCCCAGACTACCTGGATCACCAATATTGGCAACACCACTGATAATTGAAAATAAAACCAATGGAACAGCAATTAGCTTTAGTAGATTAATAAAAATAGTTCCAAACGGATCAATCCAGTTAATTGTAAACGAACTCCAACCCATTGTGCTGGACAATAATGCCCAAATGATACCGAGTACCATTCCTATAATAATCTTCCAGTGTAGTGCCAGTTTTTTCATATATCAACGTTGATATTAAATTGTTGTTTATTATGAACTGTAATAATTAACAATTACAGCAATTAATATTGAAATTCCGAAGTAAAAGATTCTTCCGTAAAGTCTAGCCGATTTTGCTTCCTTTAATTTCTTGTCAAATCCATATTTTATAAATCTATCATCTTCCTCTTTGTTCAGTTGATGATTATCGAAACCAAAACTTTTATTAAATACAGGGAAAAAGAAAAACTTTAAAAATTCTTCATTTGTCAAGGACATCGCTTTCCTTTTTTCAGCATTTCTTTCTTTTTCAGTCAAACTCTACTAACTATTAGCTATATATTTTATTCAGCAAATAAAAATCTGCCAATACCAGAGCTGCCATAGCTTCAACAATTGGAATTGCTCTTGGTACAACACATGGATCATGTCGTCCTTTGCCTTGCATTTCAACGATATTACCAGAACTATCTAAAGCATTCTGTTTTTGAATAATCGTTGCTACAGGCTTAAAAGCAACTCTAAAATAGATGTCCATCCCGTTACTGATGCCTCCCTGAATTCCTCCAGATAAATTAGTTGTCGTCGTACCATCTTCATTGAACAAATCGTTATGTTCGCTTCCTTTCATTCTTGCGCCACAAAAGCCGCTTCCATATTCAAAGCCTTTCACAGCATTAATGCTTAACATCGCTTTCCCTAAGTCGGCATGGAGTTTATCAAACACAGGTTCTCCCAATCCGATTGGTACATTTTGAAGTACACAAGTTATCGTTCCACCAATAGTATCGCCATCTTTTTTTATAGCCTTTATTTTTTCAATCATTCGTTCGGCTGTTTCCTGATCTGGACAACGCACATCGTTACGTTCCGTTTTAGAAAAATCTAAATCCTGATACGGTTTTTCAAGAAAAATATCACCTACCGAAGATGTATAAGCATTAATTTTTATACTATTTATAATTTGTTTTGCAATGGCTCCAGCAACCACACGACAAGCCGTTTCTCTTGCTGAGCTTCGTCCACCACCTCTATAATCTCTTACACCATACTTTTTTTCATAGGTATAATCGGCATGACTTGGTCTGTAAACGTCTTTAATATGAGAGTAATCCTTAGATTTTTGATTGGTGTTTTTGATAACGAATCCTATTGGAGTTCCGGTTGTTTGTCCCTCAAATATTCCAGAAAGAAATTCAACTGTATCTGGCTCTTTACGTTGTGTCACAATTGTAGATTGTCCAGGCTTACGACGGTTAAGCTCTTGTTGTATGGCTTCAAAATTTAGTTTTAAGCCAGCAGGACAGCCATCAATAATTCCTCCAATAGCTACACCATGAGATTCTCCAAAGGTGGTAAGTTTAAAAATGTTTCCGAAGGTATTTCCTGCCATACATTAAGTTTTATGCTAAAGTACTTGTAAAAATAGAGAAACAAAAACAGATGACCATAAAGCATTTCAATTCAGATTAAAAATTCCATAACAATAGGTTAACAATTCGCTTAAATTTTAATAATAGTTAATTGATACTTAGTTAATAAAGAAACATGTTCTTTGTATGCATATAGTTTTGTAGCCCTTGAAAATCAAAAGAAAAATAGAAATCGCTGTCATATCAGATGTTCACCTTGGAACTTACGGCTGTCATGCAAAGCAGTTATTGACTTACCTCAATAGTATTGAACCAAAAAAATTAGTTTTAAATGGTGATATTATTGACATCTGGCAGTTTAAAAAACGATACTTTCCCAAGTCGCATTTGAGAGTGATAAAGAAAATTATGGATATGGCTACTGATGGTGTAGAAA
>JAAEZL010000036.1:5830-6682 GCA_018222875.1 Algicola sp. | reverse complement strand
ATTTACATCACAGGAAATCATGATGAAATGCTTCGCAAATTTAGTAATACGACAATAGGAAATATCTCCATTGTCGATAAAGTTGTTCTAGAACTTGACGGAAAAAAAGCCTGGTTTTTTCATGGTGATGTCTTTGATGTCTCCATTCAAAATGCTAAATGGTTAGCCAAATTAGGAGGCTATGGTTATGATGTATTAATTCTGCTCAACCGAGTGGTGAATTGGTGTTTAGAACGATTAGGTAAGGAACGCTATTCACTTTCAAAAAAAATAAAAGATAGTGTAAAAGGCGCTGTAAAATACATTAGTGATTTTGAAAATGTTGCTACAGATTTAGCGATTGAAAACAAATACGACTATGTTATTTGTGGACATATTCATCAGCCTAAAATGTTGATTAAAGAAACTAAACACGGAAAAACTACCTATCTTAATTCTGGAGATTGGGTTGAAAATTTCACTGCTTTAGAATATCAATTTAAACGCTGGAAAATCTACAATTATAATTATGATAAACTAAGAGCCTTTTATGTAGATGAAGATGTTAAAGACATGGAAGTGAAAGACCTGATTGCAGCCATTACTATTGTTGATCAAAAGAAATCCAGCTAATTTATTGAGATTCAAGAAGCGCATGCCTCAAAATTGTTACTGGATGTAAGGCTTTACGTTGTGTTCCATCTTTTATTTGATGTCTGCAACTCGTTCCGTTTGCTGAAATAATAACCTCTTCTGAAGCGTTTCTAACCGCTGGAAATAAAGTTTGTTCGCCTATTTGCATACTCACGTCATAATGGTCTTTTTCATAACCAAAGCTTCCTGCCATTCCACAACAACCACTGGGAATGATAG
>JAAEZL010000036.1:0-5820 GCA_018222875.1 Algicola sp. | reverse complement strand
GAATGATAGTTACTTTATAATTTTCCGGCAAGTTCAATACGTCAAAACTCGATAATTGGCTGGCTAATGCTTTTTGATGGCAATGACCATGAAACTTAATGATTTTAGCTTCTTTTGTAAATTGATTCGAAGTGATGTTTCCTAGTGCTATTTCCTGCTGAATGAATTCTTCAATTAAAAATGTTCGTTTGGCTATTTTTTCTGCTGAAACCCGATCATCAGCTAATCTGAGGTATTCATCTTTAAACGTCAGAATTGCTGAAGGTTCTATTCCAACTAAATAAAAATCATCATCGACGATATCTCTAAAAGCGTTCACATTTTTATTAGCAATAGCTTTAGCTTCTTCTAAAAATCCTTTAGACAAAAAAGACCTTCCGCTTTCTAAGTCCTTTATAAATATAACTTTATAGTTTAGCTGTTGTAGTAAAACTTCAATATCATCAGCAATTTCAGATTCAAGATAATTTATAAACTCATCTACAAACAGATAGATGGTTTTTATTGGATTATGAACAAGATTTTCAGCATCAATCCGATTTGAATATGATTTAGAAATGAGTGGCAAACTTCTGCTTTCATGAACACCTAAAACAGATTTGACAGGTTTTGAAAACAGTGCATTTTGAAACATGAAATTAGAAATCTTTGGAAATTTTGAAGCCAGTTTATTATACGATGTAGAATTGGCAAAAAACCGATCCTTAAAGACAAACCCATTTGCTTTCTGATATTGGTATTGAAATTCAGCTTTTAAACTTGCGACATCAACGCTACTCGGACATTCACTCGCACAAGCTTTACAACTCAGACATAAATCGAAAACCTCTTTTAATTCTTTATGATTGAATTTATTGTCCTTATCAGACTGTGTTAAAAACTCCCGTAATGCATTGGCTCGAGCTCTGGTCGTATCTTTTTCATTTCGGGTTGCTCTGTAACTCGGACACATCGTTCCTCCAAATTCTGGAAGTTTTCTACAATCGCCAGAACCATTACATTTTTCTGCTTCACGTAAAATACCTAAGGAATTTGAAAAATCTAAAAATGTTTCTATTTCAGGCTCTTGCCTGTCAGGTTCATAGCGAAGTGATTCATCCATTGGAAACGCATCAACAATCTTTCCTGGATTAAAGATAGTATCAGGATCAAAAGCCGTCTTAATCCGTTTTAGAATCTTGTAATTGTTTTCACCAATCATCAATGGAATAAATTCAGCTCTAACAATCCCATCTCCATGTTCTCCACTCATGGAGCCTCGGTACTTTTTCACCAGATGTGCAACATCAGTTGTAATTTTTCTGAATAATTCAACATCAGTTTTCTTTTTTAAATTCAGTATCGGACGCAAATGCAACTCTCCTGCTCCAGCATGTGCATAATACACGGCTTGTTGTCCGTATTTATTCATAAGCAAGCTAAACTCTTTAATATAATTTGATAAATCGGAAACCGAAACAGCAGTGTCTTCAATACAGGCAGCCGTTTTTTTGTCACCAATCATGTTTCCAAGCAAACCTAATCCAGCTTTCCGAAGCTCATTAGCTTTATCAATATCAAGACCGAAAAGCAAAGGATTAGCATAACTTAATTTAGAAGATTCTAGAGTTTGAAGGACGTCCTGAGCTTTTTTTGTAACAGCTTCGGTCGTATCAGCTTTGACTTCACACATTAAAATAGCCTTAGGATCACCAACAATAAAATCTCTGTTCTCTTGTTGTGTTTTATTGTGTTTTGTGAGATCTAAAATGGTTTTATCCATCATTTCACAAGTGAATAAATTATGCTCCATGACAGGCTTCACAGCATTCAAACACGATTCAATACTATCAAAATGAGCTGCAATCATGATCGATTTGGCTGGAGGCAATGCATCTAATTGCAAGGTGATTTGAGTTGTAAAAGCCAGTGTGCCTTCACTTCCTGAAAGCAACTTACACATATTGAATGTGTTAGTAGAATCCGAAAACACTTCAGTATCAATTAATTCATCAATAGCATAACCCGTATTTCTTCGATGGATTTCAGGCTTCGGAAAATTATCTCTAATATGTTGCTGAACGTCTTTTGAGGATAACGCCTTGTAAATTTGCTTATAAATCGTTCCTTCAAGGCTATCCAGTTGTGTTTTCTGATGAAAAGCCTCTGAAGATAATTCAGAAAATACAGCGTCACTTCCATCACTTAAAATGGTCTGTAATTCTAATATTTTATCACGAGTAACACCATACTGTATAGACGTTGTTCCTGAAGAATTATTCCCTACCATTCCACCTATCATACAACGATTTGATGTGGATGTATTAGGCCCGAAAAAAAGTCCGAATGGCTTCAAATAATTATTGAGTTCATCTCTTACAACACCAGGCTGAACAGTAACTGTTTGCGCTTTTTCGTCGATATTCAGGATTTTTGTAAAATACTTAGAAACATCAACCACAATACCTTCCCCAACACATTGACCAGCTAAAGACGTTCCGGCAGTTCTGGGAATTAATGAGGTTTTGTGAGTTTTCGCAAAAGCAATAAGCAACTTAATATCTGAAACTGTTCGAGGAAGTGCAACAGCTAATGGTAACTTTCTATACACGGAAGCATCAGTTGCATATAACGTTTTCATCAATATATCAAAATGCAAATCACCTGACAAACTTGACTTTAACTTTTTTAGTTCTTTATTACTGACACTCTGCATTTCGTATAAGTCAATCTTTTAGTTAAATGGAATATAATTTTGTCTTAAAATTAATGCTATTGATTCAATTTTAACATAGTTTTGTCGTTATAATTTTAACAACAATAACAACTATTAATTTAAGTTACATTTAAAAACTTTCAAATTATGAAAAGAATACTTTTAGTAGCAATTGCATTTTTAGGTATCACAGCGATATCTAACGCACAAGATATCTCAGATAATGCCATAGGTATTAGATTAGGTGATAGTGACGGATTTGGTGCAGAGATCTCTTACCAAAGAGCCTTAGGAGGCAATAACCGATTAGAACTGGACTTAGGTTTACGAAGTGGTAACAATTATGATGGTTTCAAGTTAGCTGGTCTTTATCAATGGGTTTGGCATTTAGATGGAAACTTCAATTGGTATGCTGGAGCTGGTGGTGGAATTGGGTCTTATAGTTTTGATAATGTTCCTAGAGGTTTTGATGATAGTGAAACATTTTTATTCTTAGCTGGAGACATTGGTATTGAATATAATTTTGATATTCCTTTACAGTTATCAATTGATGCCAGACCAGAATTCGGATTTGGCGATTATAGAGATGATCTCGATTTTGATATTGCATTAGGTATAAGATACAGATTCTAACATTAGAATTGAAAAGAAAAAGCCACTTGAAGTTCAAGTGGTTTTTTTTTTATAAATACCTTTCTTTAATAATTTGACAATGGTGATTTTCATGACCAATTAAAATAAAACCAATGGCTCTAACTGATACATTGCTAGTGCTGGCATTACCCATTTGAAGCAGCATATCCTCTGTAAAACTTTCATAAAGTATAACAGTTGCCTGCCGTAATACTTTCAATTCAAGGAGTAAACTTTGTTTTGACCTTCTATTAGCATCGCTGGTTAACGCATAGTCATTCTCATTATAGCCTGGCAAAGGTGTCTTTTCTTTTCTGGCGATCGACAGCGCTCTGTAGGTGAATATACGTTCAGTATCTATTATATGTTGAATTAGTTCTTTCAGTGTCCACTTACCCTCTGCATATGCAAAATCATAGATGTCTTCAGGAATTGATTCTAAAAAAGACATTACACGCTTTCCATTTTGCTTTAAACCATCAATTAAGTCTGAAACTTCGACCTTATCGATATATAATTGGTAATAAGGATGGTATTCGTTGGTGTTGAGTTGATCTTTTGTCATCTTAACTATTTTTATTTTGTAAAATAACGAAAAATCCCTTTACCATTTTACTGATAAAGGGTTTTTCAAATGTTAAGATAGTTATTCGTGTTAAGCCTATAATTCGTTAAAAATAGTATGCATTAAACGCTTTTTGTCGTTAATACTTTCCTCTAATGAAATCATAGTTTCGGTTCTGTAAATCCCCTCAATATCATCCAATAAGAAGATAATGTCTTTAGCATGAGAAGTATCTTTAGCTCTAACCTTACAGAAAATATTAAACTTTCCAGTTGTGATGTGAGCAACTGTTACGTAAGGTATTTCAGCAATACGTTCTAATACAAATTTAGTTTGAGACGTATTATTTAAAAATATACCTACGTAAGCAATAAACGAATACCCAAGTTTTTTATAATCTAGTGTTAAGGATGAACCTTGAATAATTCCAGCTTCTTCCATTTTTTTTACTCTCACATGAACAGTTCCAGCAGATATCACTAATTTTTTTGCGATATCAGTAAAAGGAATTCGTGTATTATCTATTAACATGTCTAAAATTTGATGATCGATTTCATCTAATTTGTATTTTGCCATTTTTTAGTTTTCTTTAAATTTTATACAAAAATAACGCAAAATTAATGAAGATAATGTACCAAATATTAGTTTTTTTTCAATTTCAATGAATATTCCTCATTATTTATCCACACGAAATCGTTTTCGTTTCCCTCTTCAACAGCTTCACCATTGGCTGTCAAAACCTCATATCCACTAGCATTGATCTCATTGTGACCAAAAAAAGGGCTTAAATCAGAAATTTTTTCAATTTTAGGCACAAAATCAATAGAATCATTTACTAATCTTTCATCATACTGAATTCCAATGTCGCCTTTTGATGAGTTTCTGATAATGATATCATAAAATAACTTCTGATTTTCAGGAATGTTGAGATATGCTTCATAGTTATGTCCTGTAACGTTATGTTCGGAAATATAAAGAATGGCCATTAACAAAGACTGAAATATATACGCTCTGGTAACTTCTCTTTGATAATCATTATCGTAATGTCCTGCTTCAAAAAGAATTGTAGGTATATGAAGACTTTGAAAGGTATCACCAACACAATCAAGATTAAAGGCATCATCATATACACCAACCTGATTCGGGATTTGTTGCTGAAGATTTGTATTCATAACAGAAATAATTTCCATAGCCACCTTTCTTATCCCAGTAATAGTACAATTGTCATCCTGAGCAGGTGCAAGAAACGATACGGTTGCTGGATATTTAGTATTTCCTGCACTGAAAATAGTACGCTGGCCATGAAGATTAAAGCAGAAATCTGGTTTAAAAGATTCAAAGATTTGTCGAAGCACTCTGCTTTCCGGCTGAGATTGATTTTGCGCGTCTCTGTTTAAGTCTATTCCATTGGCATTTAAACGTGTATATGCTTTTGCACCATCAGGATTTAATATTGGAATAATTTTAAGTGTACAAGTCTTTAAAATAGATTTTGATTCTGCTTCAGAAGACAGCAAAACGTTCACTAAATCAAAAACAGCCTTAGTGGTCGTGCTTTCGTTTCCATGCATTTGAGACCACATTAGAATTCTTTTGGAACCTGAACCTATTGTGATGCTATAAATATTTTCACCATTTACCGACTGACCAATAATATCTACAAACGGTTTTAACCTGAAATCTTCGAGTAATTTTAAAATTGTTTGTGTGTGAATATAACGTCCGGAAAGCAATGATTCTTTATAAGCGTTAAAAAGAGATTTTAAATGTTCTGTCTGCATAAAACCATGTTGATTGCAACAAAGGTAAACAAATGCGATTTTACATTTGTAAACAGTTGATATCTGTAATTTTGATTACAATTATAAACAGATCCATCTTCAGAAACAGCATAATGAATTTTAGTATTGAGAAAAATGTAATACAT
>JAAEZL010000238.1:808-2768 GCA_018222875.1 Algicola sp. | reverse complement strand
TTATAGTCCATTCCATCTAATAAGACAATTAACCTTTTCTGCTTTACTAAGTCAATTCGTTTTCTTTTCTTTTTCAATTTTTTGACCTTAAATATGATAACAGATGCTTCAAAATAAATTTTTTTTATTAATTCATATTTGTCAGAAGAAGTATCTAAAAAGTCAATAAAATCAAATAAAAAATCTAAATAAATTGTATCTAAGTTATCTTGGAGAATATCCGTGCTTAAAATAAAGTAATCAAAACAAGATTTGTATTCTGTATTGTCTTTTAATATAAAATCACTCTGATTGTAATTATCTTTCTCTAAAACACTCGAAAAATAATCAAGCTTATAATCCTTTTTAATTTTTTTTAAAAAGTCAATATCCTCAGTAAAATATGCTTTTTTAAATTGATAAGACTGAATATTTTTTAAATAATCAATTGGGTAAATTATATTATATGTATCATTGAAATAATTCACAATAAAAATTATTTATAAATGAGTGTCTCACTCACATTATCATATTTATAATCCACAATCTTGCCAGTTAATATCAGCTGAATGACTTTTTCGATAATAGGCAAAGGCACCACAAACCATTCCCTTGGTGTTATTCTCCTACCTTTATCATCATTTATATCAATATTTAAACATACTTCTGCAAAGAAACGGTGAATCAAGTGTTCAAACTTTTGGGTGTTCATATTGTAGCATTTATAACCACCTACAATAGTGACATCTGCCATTAAATAGGTGGGTTCTTTAGACGCATTTTTTATGCGTTCTTGAACAGGTACTGTTGAGAAACCAATTTTATATAAGTTTTCTATCGACGCTATTTTTTCATTAGTTGATTTAGATTTAAGAATGTAAATCCATCCTGATTCTAAATCTTCTTCATTTACAGAATTTACATTATCAAATAATTCTTTAGCAGTTTCTGATTCTGTTTTTGTTACCAAGTGGCCATTTTCAAGTAGTTGTTTTCCAAGAGATCTATAGAGCATATTACTCATTGTGCCATTTTCAAATATAATTCTTGTGCGTCCATCCTTTCTGTTCTTATCACTTACAGGCTCATCTTCAAGGGTTCTACTTAAATCAATTTCTTCTAAAAAGAGAAGTACACCATCTAAAACATAATAATTACCTTTTTTTAAGTTTTTTTCTGGATTTCTAAATCTTTTCAAGGAAATTTTACGCTCTCTCAATTTGCGATGTATCTCTTTAAACATTGCTTCATAAGGCAAAAACTCCTTGTCTTTCATAGCTGTTCGTTGAGCTACAAAATCTGTTTCACCTCTTTCTGGTGAACTTGGTACATTCTTTAACTTAAAAATTGATAATGTTTCTTCTGTATCTAATATTCCTAAATCATCATCATTTAAAATATCTGCTACCGATTTAACCTCTTCTTTGGTATTTAAAAGATTGTGTGTGTCGTATGGTTTTAGTACTTCTATTTTATTAGTATCATTTCTTAATGCCTTTAATCTTGATAATAACTTAAATTCACTAATATTTGTAGCTTCTGGTTCTCTGGTATTCTTTTCAAAAAAAGCATTAATCTCTTGGAACGATTCAATTAAGCGTTCATCTTCTGATTTTACATTAGAGTTTTTGGGTTTGGAATCTAAAATTCCAAACTCATCATCATTAAATATATCTTCTAATGTTTTCTTTTTACTCATTTGCTTGGGCTTTACGCTTTTGCTCTTTTAAAAATATGATTGCTTCTGCTAAACGTCTTTCTTGAGGGTCGAATGACTGAATGCTTGGTTGTTCTCCTGTCTTTACTATCCAGTTCTTTATTTTGGGCCATAAAATAATGGCTTCTTCATCGGTCATTGTTATTCTTGTAGCATCAATTGTCTCTTGGATTGCTTTAAATACAGAAGCAGTAACCGATTTAGATAATATTTCAAATGCTTTTTGAAATGGATTTATAGTATCTATTAAATCAATATTAATAT
>JAAEZL010000238.1:0-798 GCA_018222875.1 Algicola sp. | reverse complement strand
CTTTATAACAGAATCTACAACTACGTGTTGACGTACTGCCTCTACTTGTTCATCCGTTAAATCTGGATAGGTTTCTTTAATAATTTTAGGTATCAATACCTTATTAATGACTTCTGGGTCCACATTACCAGGCATTGCTTTAAGCATTTGGTCATCTTGCATAATTTTTGCCTTGAGGTCATTAATATCGCTTTCAATAATATCTTTTGCCCTTTGTGAACTTGGAAGTTTAAAACCTCTAATCTTTATCGTGTTATCATCATCTTCTTCTGAATCATCATCATCTTCTTCTGGAAATTTAGGTTTAAACTTAAAATTAGGTGCTAACACTTGCTCCATTAATAAGGAAGCTGTAATAGCCTTTAGCATATTATTTACAGATAATTTTACTAAATCATCTTCTGCATCTGGTTGTGCAATCAAATTAGTAAATTGAGCGTGTGTTTTATTATCACTATCTCTTGTTGCTCTACCTATAATTTGAATAATTTCAGTTAATGAACCTCTATAACCAACAGTTAAGGCGTGCTCACAATAAGGCCAATCAAAACCCTCTTTTGCCATACCTAATGCTATGATAATATCAATATCATCAACATTTGACACATTACGTAAATAGTTTTGAATCTTATCTCTATCTTTTTGATTGTCGTGAACTAAATCTGCAATTTTTAAAGTTTTACCTGTTGTTTTACTCTTTACATAAAGTACACCAGTATCTGGGTCTTGATAATCTAATTCTCCTAAACTATCTATAATTCTATTTACCTCTTCGTATTTATCTTTGGTAGATTCACC
>JAAEZL010000237.1 GCA_018222875.1 Algicola sp. | reverse complement strand
ACCATATACAAACACGTTCTACGCAATTTGACAAACCAATGAAAATTATATTTAATGACAGCGTAATTGATAATAAGATAGTCGAACCTGACTATGAATCTGAATTTAATTCTGCGAAAGAAAACGGATTTGAAACTGAAATATTCAGCTTTGAGGAAATAGAAGACGGAAATATAAATAATGCTCTGAAATTCATTAAAACTTGCGAAAAAATTGAATTAGGAATTTATCGAGGTTGGATGATGACGCCGAAAATTTATGAACAGTTTTACAATGGACTTCTAAAAAAGAATATTCAGTTAATTAACAATCCAATGGAATACAAACATTGTCATTACTTACCAGAATCCTATAACAAAATAATTAACGAAACACCAAAATCGAATTGGACTAAAGACATTTCCGAAAAGAGTATTTTAGAGTCATCAAATGAATTTGGAAATAAGCCGATTATTGTAAAAGATTATGTGAAATCGGAAAAGCATAATTGGAATGACGCTTGTTTTATTCCAAACGCATCTGACAAAAATAAAGTTCTAGAAATAGTCAATAGATTTCTAGAATTGCGAGGAGATTATTTAAACGAGGGGATTGTTTTCCGAGAGTTTATAGAATTAGAATTTCTAACTGAACACTCGAAAAGCAAAATGCCATTAACTAAAGAATTTAGAATTGTTTTCTTAAATAAAAAAGTTGTTCAAATTTTCAATTATTGGGACGAGGGAAATTATGATTCTGAAAAACCTGATATTGATTTCTTCCAAAACATTGCAGAAAACATAGAAAGCAATTTCTTTACAATGGATGTTGCGAAAAAGAAAAATAGAGGTTGGATAATAATGGAATTAGGAGATGGACAAGTTGCTGGACTTCCAGACAATGCGAATAGGAATAAATATTATAACGAACTGAATAAAAACTGCGTAGAACAACGTGTATAATTCATTGCTAGTACTCGCCTACTTACGAAAATCCTCGCGGATTTTCTATTCGGTTTGTATTTGCTAAATTAGTTGCTTAAACACGCAACGAAATCATACACAAACACGTTGTGAGCAATGCACAAAAACCTTATAAAATCAACTGATTGACAAAAATGTCGTAGAAATGTCGCAAACAAACCGTTACCAGAATGGTAGATTCATAAATACTTTTGTAGAAATATTAAAATAAATTAATTATGAATGAAATCGGAAAAAAAATAAAAGAGCTAAGAAAGAAAAAAGGTCTTTCACAAGAAGAACTAGCTGAATCTGCTAAAGTAAATTTAAGGACTATTCAACGGATTGAGAATAACGAAAGTGAACCGCGCGGAAAAACTCTGAATTTAATTTGTGATGTTCTTGATATTAATGCAGAAGATATTTTAGATTACGGAAAAAAAACAGACCAAAGTTACCTAGCTATATTTCATCTATCTGTTATCATATTTTTAGTAATCCCAATCGGAAATATTATTCTACCACTGATTTTATGGATGACCAAAAAAGATAAAATCATTGGACTTAAGGAAATTGGGATTAATCTTTTAAACTTTCAAATAATTTGGTCAGTTTTTGCTTTTCTATCTATAACTGCCTATGGGTTTTTTAAAATTATACACTATGGTAAGTACGACTTCTTATTCTATTTATTTATAGGACTTTATCTTCTAAATATTATTTTACCTATAGTATTTGCTCTACGAACAAAAAAAGAGGAACCAAAAGCAATGTATCCAAATTTAATAAGAATAATAAAATAGTATAATGGGCAGTATGCATAAAACTCGAATCAAATTGAAATCTCAAATAATTTTCTTTGGTTTTTTAGGGATTTTGATAATATCGTGTCAATCTAATAAAACAAAAACACTAGCTACATCTAAATTTTTAACTGATTCACTTTACAGCAAAAATTTAAGCGAATACAGAAAGTACAATGTTTATTTACCAAAAGGCTTTAATAAAGAAAAACAGTATCCTATTATTTATGCTACTGATGGAAATAGTAATTTGACGGATAAAAAAACATTATTAGATTCCTTAATTAACAATAAAATAATTAAACCTTTAATTTTAGTAGCAAGTTTTGCAAATGGCAAGATTGCAGATAGTACAAGTATGACAATTGGTAATGGAAAAAAACATAATCTGACTTATAGATATTTCGAATATGTCAGCCAAGAGTTTCCAGAAGATAACAAATACCCACATTTAGAAGATACTTTTAAAAATCACTTGAATTATTTCAGTAAAGAATTGATTCCATATGTCGAAAAAGAGCTTGAACAATCAACAACTCGGAATGACAGGTATTTTTATGGTGCATCTAACGGTGCTGGATTTGGATTGAGTTTATTAAATATCAAACCTGAATTAATCGGAACTTATCTTTGTTTTTCACCATTTGCAGGAGACATTCAATCAAATACAAGTTGGAATATAGGAACTCAATATCCAAATTTATATTACAGATATGCAAGTGAAGAATTTTTTCTGGAAGGAGATGTGGAATTTTTAAAATCTAAATACAAGGAATCAAATTCAAATATAGAAGTTAAAGAATTTGAAGGTAAACATAACGACAAATTTTGGGAAATAGAATTTATTGAAGTAACGAGTAGAATATTAAAATAAAGCACAGCTCACAACACCGTGTATAATTCATTGCTCAGTTGGTTAAGACGAGGAAAAATTCTCACATAAATTACTATCTTTAAAACTTGGAAAGAATTGCTGGCTCAGCCTTGCACTTTCTCTCCAGCGGAATTTTCGCCGTAAACGGCTCATCCAAGCGCAAAGCGCTTCGGCTGA
>JAAEZL010000035.1:23395-29336 GCA_018222875.1 Algicola sp. | reverse complement strand
ATTAAAAATTTGATGCTTTTATTGAGCATTGGCTTTGATTATTAAACAGTTAGACATTGGTGTTACGACAACACCGAATACAGCGAATTATCCTTACGACATTGCAGTCATAGGATAAAAAAGTCTATTGTTTAAAAATCAAATTAAGTATGTTTCGTCAATCTTGTAGAGTTGCCTTATGACGAGTGGCGGTTTATATTCTTCGTAAGTAGAAACGTTATTTTCTAAACCTTCAAAAAGGTTAATGTAAGTGTAAACAAATGAAGCTATAAATACTTGTTGTTCAAATGTGATTTTGTCAACTTGCAATTGTAATTCGTCTTGACCTTCAATTGATAATTGTTCATCATCACAACAATTTTTCTTGGTAATAGAACATCCTTCGGTAGATGGTTTTTCCATTTCCATTCCGCACCCTTTGGCCTTATGAAATATGGCAGTTTCTACTAAAGTATCTCCGCAATAATGCATATTCACAGTAAATGACATTGTAGAGAATAACACTACAAAAGCCATTGCTAAAGACATTATTTTATGGAAAAATTGCTTCATATCTATTTGCAAAGGTATAAAATTTTAACAACTATTGATTTTGTTTAACAGAAGTTTAGAAGTCAAAGACAACATAGACACTTCATTATCAGCAATTTTCTGACAGAACAATCCCTTCTTCCGCTAACCCGTAAAGATCAAATACCATTCGGTTTATTTCTGCTTCGATCTGGGCAATTTGGATTTACAACTCTTCAGTTTTTTAGTTTTTACACTTAACTCTGAAACTTTTTGAGAGTGCTTCACATAATTCAGGATGATCTTTTTTAGTCGTTCAGGACTGTCGAAAAAATATTCTGAAGCTAAGAAATTTATAAAATAATTTCCTTTTTGATACACGGCAACTTCCAAACATAGGTTAAATTAAATATGAAGAGTGTTAATAATAATAGCAATAGTAACAATTATAATATCTTTGGTTCTTTATATTTAAGCCTTGGATAAAAACGAAAAAACAGAACATAAATCGCCTGAAAAATCAAAGTTTCGATGGTTCCGCAGAACTATGCGAGTACTTGTAGGTGTCCTTATTTTTATGTTTTTGTGCTTAATGTTCATTAGAAGTCCATGGGGACAAAACATTATTGTTGATAAATTAACTACCTACATATCTGATAAAACGAATACCAAAGTAGCCATTGAAAACTTGTTTATCACATTTGATGGTGATATTCAACTCGACGGACTTTATTTAGAAGACAAAAAAGGAGATACCCTCGTGTATTCAAAATCATTAGAAGCCAATATTGCTTTATGGGAAATGATTCAAGGTGAAGGCATTGGAGTTGATGCCTTAGATTGGGATGGATTACGTGCCAACATTATTAGAAAGGATACCATTTCAGGATATAATTTTCAGTTTTTAATTGATGCTTTTGAAACATCAAACACAGCGAACACCAGCGTTGACAGTACAGCAGCACCTTTAAATTTAGTGCTTGGCAATCTAAAATTCAATACAATCGACATCGTTTTTGATGATGCTGTTGCAGGAATTGACAGCAGATTTCAAATAGGCACACTTCATGCCAACATGAAAACTACAGATCTGGGTAACATGAGGTTTGACGCTTCAGACATTGAACTGAGCAACTCAAAAATCAAATTCATTCAAAAAGAAATTGCTATTGACACGACATCTTCTGAAGTAATTTTACCAAAAATATCTTCGGAAAGTGTCTCTCTAAAAAATGTTGTCGCGTACTACGAATCACAACCAAATCAAATTATAGCTGATTTAAATATTGATGAATTTTATACTGAAATTCCTCAAATTAACTTAGCAGCTAACAATTTCCACCTGAATAGTATTCGCTTAAAAAATTCGGAAATTAGTATTATTACTGAAACCGGAAATCATGGCACTACAAAAGAAGTACAAAATACTAAAGCAAAAAAAACAGGTGATTTAACCGATTTTGAATGGCCTCAACTAAACATAAATATTTCGGAAATTGATTTTGAAAATAACCAAATCGATTATCGCGTCGCTAAAGCAAAACCAAATAAAGCGTTATTTAACCCAAATGCTATTGCTTTTCAAAATTTGTATTTAAAAGCACAAGATGTAGTTTTAAAAAACCAGGAAGCAAGTTTAAAACTTGAACAATTAAGCTTTAATGAAATCTCAAACCTTAATCTCAAACAATTAGCTTTAAATTTAAAAATTACAAATCATGAAATGCGATTAAATGATTTAGAGCTCAAATTAAATAATACTGCTATTTCAGGCTATGCAAACTTAGATTACAATTCGATTTCGCAATTAATAAACAACCCTGAAACAACTAAAGTTGATATTAATTTTCCTTCATTCAACCTGTCTTTAAACGAACTATTTAAATTTCAGCCTGAACTCAAAACAAATCCATACCTCTCTACATTGAGTAAAAAAGAACTTACAGGAAATATCAATGCTTCAGGAACTATGGCTTTCATTAATATATCTAACCTCAATGTGTTTTGGGGAAATACATCCAGAATTTCTGCAAGCGGTCAACTTCAAAACATTACCAATCCTGGAACGCTTGCATTTGATATTCCTAAGTTTTCAGCAGAAACAAAACGTTCTGATCTTATTCAGTTTATAAATGAGTCAGATTTAGGTGTGAGCTTACCTAAAATAATAGTCCTTCAAGGAAAAGTAAACGGTACTTTAAATGACCTTTCAACTAAAGCAACATTAACAACAACACAAGGTATTGCAACACTTGACGGCAGTTTAAAAAACACAAACACCATTGCTTATGATGCGTCTGTAAGCATTACAGATTACAAGATCAATGAATTGCTAAACAATCCGCAATTTGGCGCAATAAGTTTAAATTTAACTTCACAAGGAAGTGGAAAAACAGTCAACACTTTAGACGCTTCACTAGATGCTACTGTTTCCAAATTTCAGCTTAATGATTATGAAATAAAAAACCTTAATCTCATTGGAAGCATTACAAATGGAACAGGAAAAGTAACCTCTAAATACAAAGACGACAACCTAAACATGGTTCTCGACGCCTTTGTCGTATTAGATTCTATAGCTCCTGAAGCCAATGTAGAATTAAACATTATTGGCGCAGATTTACAAGCCCTAGGATTAACAAGTCGCAATGTTAAAACTGCTATGGACATTTATGCAGATTTTAAAGGCAATAGTGAAACTTATGATGCTTCTGCTATTGTAAACGATGGCGTATTTGTTTATGACAATAACACCTATTTGTTAGGCGATTTGAGTACTCTGATTTATGTGAATAAAGACACGACTTCCGTTTCTGTTAAAAACAAAATGTTAGACCTTAATTTAAGGTCAAATACGAATCCGCAAACCTTCAGCACAGCGATAAAAAGACATGTATCGAGCTATTTTTACAGAGATACAGAAGTACCTGACACCATCTCTAATTATGTCAATTTGAAACTTAATGGTAAAATTTCTGAATCTCCATTACTCAGCGATGTATTTTTGGTTAATGTTAAAGATCTAGACACCATAAATATCGATTTGGACTTTAAAGAAAAAGCACGTCAACTAAAAGCTAACATTACAGCACCACATATCAACTACAGTGGTAACGAATTAGACAGTTTGGCGTTTTCAATGGATACTGATAAAGACAATTTCAACTTTAATTTAGGCTTCAAAAATATAACTGCTGGACCTTTAGACGTCCCTAAAACAGTGATAACAGGAAATCAAACCAACAATGAACTCTCGCTGTCCTTTCTGGGCTATCATGACGGTGAAAAATTAATGAATGTCAACACAAAAATAACAGGCAATAGAGATCGCTTAAAATTTTCGGTTAATCCAGATAGTTTAATTCTGAATAAGAAACAATGGCGCATTCCCGAACTTAATGAAGTCATACTAACAGAAAACAAATTAGAGTTCAATGATTTCATGATCTCAAAAGATAATCAATCTATTGCTATTACCGATAAACTTTCAAACATCACCAAATCACATATCGCTTTAGAGTTTGAAAATTTTAAAATCAGTGAAGTTTTTAACTATTTAAATCCTGATGCACAATTAGCAACTGGACAACTCAATGGTGATTTTGTTTTGGAAGAACCTTTTGCTGAAACCGGGTTACTGGCAGATTTGAGTATAGAAAACTTCAACATTTTAAATACCGATTTAGGGCTATTAAGCTTAAACGGAAATTCACTTTCAGGTAACGAATATGCCTTTAATGCTGGACTCAAAGGCGGAGATGTTGATTTAGATCTTGTTGGTGATTACACAGCAACTTCAACCAGTGCTAACCTCAACCTTGATCTGAATATCAATGAGTTTAAGATGAAAGCTCTTAATACTTTATCTCTAGGAGAAATCAAGAATGCTCAAGGAAGCTTTAACGGTAAATTTAAAGTAACTGGTACCATCTCAGAACCGCTTTACAATGGATCGCTAAATTTTGATAATGCTGGTTTTAATGTGGCTAAACTCAATACGAAGTTTACCATGAAAAATGAAACACTTAATGTAAATAACGACGGACTTTCAATGTCGAATTTTACCATTTTAGATGAAAATAATAATGCTCTGGTACTTTCTGGTGAAATAGGAACCGAGAGCTTTATTAATCCAACATTTGACCTCGACCTGAAAGCCAATAATTTTCAAGTCCTCAATGCTACTCAGGACGATAATGAAGATTTGTATGGAAAAGTCACCTTTAATGCCAATGCAAAACTTACTGGAGATTTACAAATTCCCAAGTTAAATGCAGACTTAACCTTAGGATCAAATACTGATGTAACGTATGTTATGCCTGCAACTTACGCAAGCGTTGAAGAACGTGATGGTGTGGTCGTTTTTGTAAATCGTGAAAATCCTGATGCCATCCTTACTCAAACTGAAGAACAAACAGCAACCATCAAAGGTTTTGATATTACAACACAAATTAAAATTGAGAAAGATGCTGCAATAACTGTAGTTATTGACGAAGAAACAGGAGATAATTTTAAAGCATCTGGCGAAGGCGATCTTATTTTTAACATGACTCCTAATGGTCGTATTACTTTAACTGGATCTTATGAGATTTCAGATGGACATTACGAACTAAACCTATATAATATAGTTAACCGAAAATTCTTAATAGCTTCAGGTAGTCGTGTCACCTGGTCTGGTGATCCGTTTGATGCAAAACTCGATGTTCGCGCCATTTACACTTTAGAAACGTCTGCTTCAGAATTAATGGCTCCTCAAATTTCTGGTGCTGATCCTTCTGTTAAAAATAAGTATCGACAAGTATTACCATTTAATGTATATCTCAATATTGATGGCGAATTATTATCTCCAAAAATATCTTTCGGTTTAGATATGCCAGAAGAAGAACAAGGTGCGATTGGCGGACAAGTTTACGGTCGTGTGCAACAAGTGAATGCACAAGAAGGTGAACTAAACAGACAGGTTTTTTCGCTTTTAGTACTCAATCGTTTTTATCCAGATTCTGGAAGTGACGGAAGCTCTGGAGGTTTTGCTACCATTGCGAGAGAAAATCTTAACGATGCCGTTTCTGGACAACTGAATGCGTTTTCAGATAAAATATTAGGTAATTCTGGCTTTGAACTTGATTTCGGACTTAATAGTTACACAGATTATCAAGGTGAAACTGCTGAAGATAGAACGCAATTGGATGTCGCTGCACAAAAGAAATTATTTGATGACCGATTAATTGTTCGGGTTGGTAGCGAAGTTGATATTCAGGGGAGTAGTTCTTCTGAAGAATCAACGCCTCTAATTGGAAATGTGAGTTTGGAATATATCGTTTCAGAAGATGGCAGATACCGACTTAAAGGCTTTAGAAAAAGTGAATTTGAAAATGTAATTGACGGACAAACAATTATTAGCGGAATTGCTTTAATTTTTACTCAGGAATTCAAT
>JAAEZL010000035.1:9261-23385 GCA_018222875.1 Algicola sp. | reverse complement strand
CTTTGGGATGCTATTTTCAAATCGCAAAGTGAAAAGAAAGCCAAAATGGAAGCAGAAAAAAAAGCGGCAGAAGACCAATTAAGAATTCGAGAAGAAGAAACCACAAAAAGCTTAGAACAAAAAAAGAATTAACTTTTGAACAACATCACTAAACATATCATCTATCTGTTGCTCTTCGGAATTGTATTGCACTCCTGTAGTATTAAAAAATACATTCCTCAAGATGAACGTCTTTATACAGGTGCTGAAATTGAAATTGAAGCAGATTCTTCGGTTCAAAATGTCGATCAATTAAAACAAGAACTGGAAACCATTTTACGACCTGAACCTAATTCTAAGTTTTTAGGTATGTATCCTGGCCTGTATTATTACTATAAAAATCAAAAAGAAAATCCAGGGTTCTTAAACCGATGGTTATTCAAACAATTTGGTGAAAAGCCAGTCTATCAATCTGATGTAAAAACGTTTGAAGTCGAAGATATTTTAATCAACCGATTAGAAAACAACGGCTTTTTTTACAGCACTGCAAGTTCTACTTTTGAAGAAAAAGAACTAGAAGCATCAGCCACGTATCAGCTGAAAGTTCCTCAACCTTACAAAATGGAAAGCTATCAGGTAGATTCAATGGCAACACCACTTTACAATTATGTAAAACAAGCGACGGCAAAATCTCCTTTATCTAAAGACATGCGCTTTGATTTATCAAATCTTAAACTGGAACGCCAACGCATTGATTCAGAATTAAAAAACAAAGGATTTTACAATCTTAATCCAGATTTTTTCATCTTTGAAGCCGATACCAACCAATATGCAAATAGGCGTTTTGACTTATACCTGAGATTAAAAAATCAGGTTCCAAAAAAGGCAACTGTTCCATACTTAATTAAACAGGTAAACGTTTATCCAGACTACGATTTACAAGATTCTTTAACCATAAAGGCTGAGCGTTTTAATTCTAAAAACTACTTTCAAGATTCGCTCTTTTTTAAACCAAAGTATTTAGATAAATTTATTACCATTGAAGAAGGTCAGAACTACAATCCACAAACATCTAAAAACACTTCCAGACGATTATCTGGTATTGGAGCTTACAAATATGTAAACATTCAATATAAAGAAATTGATTCTTTACTAACAGATAGTCTTGGAGTTCTTGAAGCCAATATTTTCCTTTCTCCTCTTACAAAGCGTGCTATCCGAGCTGAGTTACAAGCGGTCACAAAATCGAATAATTTTGCTGGTCCGAATCTGGCGTTAACATACAGTAATAGAAATCTTTTTAGAGGTGGAGAAACACTTAACATCAGTACAAATATTGGTTACGAAACGCAGTTTGCAAGTGGTGAAAATGCTGGATTAAGCAGTGTAGAATTAGGTTTAAAAGGCGAATTAATTTTCCCAAGGATGATATCGCCATTTCATATTAACGATGATTTTTTTACATATTCTATTCCTAAAACTAAAACAAGTTTAGGGATTAGCTACTTAAAACGAAGTCAACTTTATGCCTTAATTACTGGAAGTGCACTTTTTGGCTATGAATGGAATGCAAATCGGTTTATAACGTATGAAATCAACCCGATTTCTGTAAATTATACACGCTTATCTCAGACAAGCAGCGAATTTGAAACTATTTTAGACGATAACCCTTTTCTAAAACGCAGTTTTGAGCAGCAATTCATTTCCGGACTTACATTTTCGTTTACGTATAATGAGATGGTAGATTCTAATGATCCTAATCAATTTTTTATAAATACCACTCTGGATGTCGCTGGAAACTCTATTAGTCTCTTTGGAAAAGAACAAGCCACAGCAGGTGAACCAAAAACGTTTTTAGGTTTAGAATATGCACAATACGCTAAAGCAGATATTGATGCCAGATTTCATTTAAATTTTGGAAAAAACAGACAGCAAACGCTTGCTACACGATTGTTTGCTGGTTATGGACTTGCCTATGGAAACTCAGAAGTTGTTCCTTTTGTCAAACAGTACTTTTCAGGTGGACCTTACAGTGTCAGAGCGTTTAGAATTCGCTCTCTTGGACCAGGAACTTACAATGAAGATACTGACGATTCTAGTGACGGAACTTTTTTTGATCAAACCGGAAATATAAGATTAGAAGCAAATGTAGAATATCGTTTTCCTATTTATTCCTTTTTTAAAGGCGCTTTGTTTGTTGATGCGGGAAATGTCTGGAACTCTAAAGCCAATCCAGCGTTTAATGGCGAAGATAAATTCACCTCAAACTTTATCAACGAATTAGGCATGGGAACTGGTTTTGGCTTACGAATAGACGTGCAAGGTTTTGTTATTCGTTTTGATTTAGCTGCTCCATTTCACGATCCCTCATTACCGGAAGGTGAGCGTTTTGATTTTAAATTTGATGAGGCAGTGCTTAATTTTGCTATTGGCTATTCATTTTAAGTTTAGAATTTACATTTTATCATATCTTTATAAATACACAAATTTTTAAAAAATACGACACACATATCTATGACAAATAAAGAAAATTTCATGAGAGAAGCTGTTGAAGCTGCTTTAAAAGGAATGAACAACAATGAAGGCGGACCGTTTGGTTGCGTCATTGTAAAAGACGGAAAAATCGTCGGACGAGGAAATAATAAAGTAACATCAACCAATGATCCAACAGCACATGCTGAAGTAACTGCCATTAGAGATGCTTGTAAAAATTTGGATTCTTTTCAATTAGATGGTTGTGAAATTTACACATCCTGTGAACCTTGTCCAATGTGTTTAGGTGCTATTTATTGGGCTCGACCAGACAAAGTCTATTATGGAAGTAATCAGGTTGATGCTGCTAACATAGGCTTCGATGATGAATTTATTTATAAGGAAATTCCATTGCCATATGCTCAAAGAAGCATTCCTTTTGAACAATTAGCGCGTGATATTGCATTAGAGCCTTTTCAGAAATGGACAAAAAAAATTGATAAAACTGAATATTGATTATTCAATTCTATAAAAAAAATCATAAAGTTTCTGTAATTCTTAGTTAAGGTCTTCGACCAAAGTGAAGATATTTCTTAACTTGTTAAATCTTACACTAAAAAAACATATGCAAAAAACATACTACGATCCGGCAGACCTAAAAAAATTCGGAAAAATCACAGAATGGAGTGAAGAACTAGGTAATAAATTTTTTGACTATTACGGAAAAGTCTTTGAAGAAGGTGCCTTAAGCGCACGTGAAAAATCATTAATAGCCTTGGCAGTTGCTCACACTGAACAATGTCCGTATTGCATTGATGCCTATTCTCAAGACGGACTTCAGAGAGGTATCACGAAAGAAGAAATGATGGAAGCTATTCATGTTGGAGCTGCAATAAAAGGAGGTGCTACGCTGGTTCATGGTGTTCAAATGATGAATAAAATTAATAAACTGGACGGATAAGACAGATAAAACCTTCATCTCCTTTTTTTCGTAAATAGTTTAAAGACATTCGTTAATGGCATTAAAATCCTTACACAAAAGACATAGCGATTTAGCAAATAGTAACAGGCAATTGGAAATTTTATCAAATGGTATTTTTCAAAACGGGGAATTACCCACGTTTAAAAGTAAAATTTCTGAAACCGATCAATTCCCTTTAAAAGCAAAAAAACTCGAAATCCTACAGATTAACGTTGGTTATATGTGCAATCAGGTTTGTGATCATTGTCACGTTGATGCTGGTCCAGACCGAAAGGAAATCATGACCAGAGACACAATGAGGCAGTGTTTGGATGTGATTAAAAATTCTGGTGCTCATACCCTAGATTTAACAGGTGGTGCTCCTGAAATGAATCCAGATTTCAGATGGTTTGTTGAAGAAGCTGCCAAAGTTGGAATTAAAGATTTTATCGTTAGATCTAACTTAACAATTATCAGAGCCAATAAAAAGTATTACGATTTACCAGAATTTTTTAAAAAGCACAATGTTCATGTCGTGAGTTCGATGCCACATTGGACACGAGGAAAAACAGATAAACAAAGAGGTAATGGTGTTTTTGATAAATCTATTAAAGCCTTACAAGAATTAAATGCTGTTGGCTACGGAATGCCAGATAGCGATTTGAGATTGGATTTGGTTTATAATCCTTCAGGTGCATTTTTACCAGGAGATCAAAAAGCAATGGAAAAAGATTTTAAAAAGGCATTATCTGAAGATTTTGGTATTCAGTTTCACAACCTTTTTGCTATAACAAACCTTCCAATAGCGCGTTTTCTGGATTATTTAATCGCTTCAGAAAATTATGAAGACTATATGTATCAATTGGTAGAAAACTATAATCCTTCAGCAGTTAAAAATGTAATGTGTACCAACACATTATCTGTTAGTTGGGATGGTTTTTTATTCGATTGTGATTTTAATCAAATGCTCGAATTACCTGTTAACAGTAAAGTAAAGCACATTTCAGAATTTAATGAAGATTTACTTGAAGGTCGTCATATTACGATTTCACAACATTGCTATGGATGTACAGCTGGTGCAGGAAGTAGCTGTCAAGGTTCAGTAGCTTAATATGAAATTGTCATTTTTATATATCATATGCCTGTTTTCAACCTTGAGCTTTTCACAAGAGAGTTTATCTGACTTGCTGCAAAAACACAATACCAAAGAAGTGCCTTATATTTCAGTAGAGCAATTGGCTATGCCAAAAACTAATCCTGTTATTCTTGATGCAAGAGAACCTCAGGAATATAATATCAGTCACCTTAAAGATGCCGTTTATGTTGGTTATACTAGTTTCGAATTAGAAACTATAGAAAGCAGAATTCCTAATAAGGATCAAGAAATCGTAGTGTATTGCTCACTGGGAATTCGTTCTGAAGTCATCGCTAACAAATTGAAAAAAGCCGGATATACAAAAGTAAAAAACCTGTATGGTGGCATATTTGAATGGAAAAACAAGAATTTTTCGGTTTACAATGCGCATGAAAAAGAAACCGATAGTATACATGCTTTTTCCAAGGTATGGAGCAAATGGTTGAATAATGGTATCAAAATTTATGAATAAAGAACTCGTCATTGTTTTTGTAAAAAACATTAAGCTGGGAAAAGTAAAAACCAGACTTGCTAAAACCATTGGTAATCAGGCTGCTTTTGAAGTTTACAAAGAACTGGTTAAGGTTACTGAACATGCTACAAAACAACTCGAAACACCTTTACGAATCTATTTTTCTGATGCTGTAGTTGATACCAAATGGAATGATGTTTACAAAGCTGTTCAAAAAGGTAAGGACTTGGGTGAGCGTATGAAAAACGCATTCTTAAAGGGTTTTGAAGATGGTTACGAACACATCGTTTTAATAGGATCTGATTTACCAGATATTAGTGCTTTTCATATTCAAAACGGATTAAAAGCTTTAAAAGATACTGAAGTTGTTTTCGGACCTGCTGAAGATGGTGGTTATTACCTCATCGGACTTTCTAAAATGCATCAAGAGGTCTTTGAACACAAACCATGGAGCCAATCAAATTTGTTAAAAGAAACGTTACAAGAGTTACATAATAATCACGTTTCAGTTAGTACCTTAGAGCCTTTAAATGACATTGATACGTTTGAAGATTTAGAGGCTTCAGATTTTTACAAAAATAACCCAACATTACAAGATAAAATTAAACAACTCAATGATTAAATTCATAACAGAAACTGCAGATTATTTAGCTGAAAAAGGATTTAAAAATCCAGAAATAGGCATCATTCTAGGAACTGGTTTAGGTCAGCTTACTAACGAAATTGATGTGATTAGCGAAGTGAGTTACAACCACATTCCCAATTTCCCAACAGCTACTGTCGAGTTTCATAAAGGAAAATTAATTTATGGTGATTTAGCTGGAAAGAAAGTAGTGGTCATGCAAGGTCGCTTTCATGTATATGAAGGCTATTCGCTGCAAGATGTGACATTTCCAGTTCGCATCATGGAAAAACTGGGAATTAAAACCTTATTGGTTTCTAATGCAGCAGGAGCCATCAATTCTGATTTCAAAAAAGGAGAATTAATGTTAATTGATGACCATATCAATTTACAAGGCAGTTCTCCGTTAGCATTTAAAGGTGTTGAAATCTTAGGCGAACGTTTTACAGATATGAGCGCGCCTTACAATCTGGATATCAATGAAAAATTTAAAAGCATCGCAAAAGCACATAACATTACCTTACATGAAGGTGTGTATGCGAGTGTTGTCGGACCTCAATTAGAAACCAGAGCTGAGTACAGAATGCTTAAAATTATTGGCGCTGATGCTGTAGGCATGAGTACAGTTCCTGAAATTATTGTCGCTAATCATTTAAATATGAGAGCTGCTGCGATTTCGGTATTGACAGATGAATGTGATCCAGAAAATCTAAAACCTGTAGATATTTCAGAAATTATAAAAATGGCTGAAAAAGCAGAACCGCAAATGATTACCCTTTTTAAAGAATTAATAAAAAAAATTTAGTAGTGCATATGACGTCTGAATTACTTTTCATTTTATACTAAATACTTACCACTTAATACTAAAAACATGAGCTACTTAAACGCTACAAACGACCTATATAAAGAAGCTGCATTAACACCAGATGTTGGTTTATGCTGTACAACAAATCCGATTTGGGAATTACCAGGTTTAAAAATACCTCGAATCATGCAAGAGATGAATTACGGTTGCGGAAGCACTGTTCATGCTCGTGATTTAACAAACAATCCTAAAATGCTATATGTTGGTGTTGGTGGTGGCATGGAATTGTTACAATTTTCGTATTTCAACCGACAAAAAGGTGGTGTTATTGGAGTTGATGTGGTTGATGAAATGTTAGAAGCTTCACGTAAAAACTTCGTTGAAGCTGAAGCACAAAATGACTGGTTTAAATCTGAATTTGTAGAGCTTAAAAAAGGAGATGCTATGCATTTACCAGTTGAAGATAACAGTATTGATGTGGCTGCTCAAAACTGTTTGTTTAATATTTTTAAGGCTGATGACTTAAAGAAAGCGATAGCTGAAATGTATCGTGTTTTAAAACCTCATGGTCGTTTGGTAATGAGTGATCCAACTTGTGAGCAACCTATGAATGATGAATTGCGAAACGATGATCGGTTAAGAGCCTTGTGCTTAAGTGGAAGTTTACCAATTTCTGAATATGTGAAAGCCTTAACTGATGCTGGCTTCGGAACTATTGAAATCAGAGCGAGAAAACCGTATCGTATTTTAGATCCAAAACACTATCCTACAGACGAACTCATTTATATTGAATCAATTGAAGTTGCTGCCATTAAAGATCCGATGCCTAGCGACGGACCATGTATTTTTACAGGAAAAGCTGCAATTTATTATGGTGAAGACGATTACTTTGATGATAACGCAGGACATATCCTACTTAAGAATCAACCCTTGGCTATTTGCGATAAAACAGCTGGAGTTTTGGCAAACTTAAGAAGAGATGATATCTTTATAAGTGAATCTACATATCATTACGATGGTGGTGGTTGCTGTTAGGCGATAATCGCCATTTATTTGTCTCACTCTTGTGTGAATAAAAGTTATGGAAAAGTATTTCGACATATTAAAAAACTCCTATTCTGGGTATTGGAATTATCTGAAAAACGAAATTCTACTTCAAAATAACTGGGATAACTATTTTTATGGTTTAATCCTCATTTCAATTGCTGTTTGGCTACTTGAAATAGCCTTCCCTTGGCGTAAAGACCAGGCTTTATTTCGTAAAGATTTCTGGCTGGACACCTTTTATATGTTCTTCAATTTTTTTCTATTGAATCTCATTGTTCTTTTTGCTTTATCAAATACAGTTGCCGAACTATTTAATGAGGTTTTAAGTGTAGTAGGATTGTCCGTTTCAAGTTTTCAGTTGTTTGATGTTGATGATTTACCTAGATGGATCGGACTTTTCATCTTTTTTATAATCAGTGATTTCGTACAGTGGAATACTCATCGATTATTGCATCGTGTTCCGATGTTGTGGAATTTCCACAAAGTACACCACAGCGTCAAAGAAATGGGATTTGCAGCACATTTACGCTACCATTGGATGGAGCCCGTTGTTTATAAATCACTACTTTATATTCCTATCGCTATTATTGGAGGATTTGATGCACAAGATGTGGCTATCGTGCATTTCTTCGCCATTACTATCGGTCATCTTAATCATGCTAATTTAGGTTGGGACTACGGAAAACTAAAATACATTTTCAACAATCCGAAGATGCACATCTGGCATCATGCTAAAAAACTCCCGAAACACGTTAGGTTTGGTGTTAATTACGGACTAACATTAAGCATTTGGGATTATATATTTAAAACAGATTATGTTCCTCATAACGGAAGAGATATCGAATTAGGTTTTGAAGGTGATGAACTGTTTCCCAAGGATTTTTTAAACCAGGAGCTTTTTCCGCTTAAAACCAAAAGGTGAGTAGTTTCGTAGGTATTTATAACAAACAAAAAAACTAAACATGAACTACTTAAAATATGTATTCACCTTATGTATTATACTAACTACCTACAGTTGTTTTTCAGCAAAAGGACTTCCTGTAAAAGAAGTTAAAGACAATTCGACAACTGAATCCAGCACTGTAACATTAGATCATTCATCTTGGGATGCTTTATTAAAAACATATGTGGCCGATAATGGTGATGTAAATTACAAAGGTTTTAAAACAGAGTCCAAAAAACTAAATGACTATATTGATTATTTAGCGTCTAAAGTGCCTGCTGAAGACTGGAGCATTAATGAGCAGTTAGCATATTTCATTAATGTCTATAATGCAAATACAATAAAACTGATTGTTGAAAATTACCCATTAAAAAGCATCAAGGATATCAGCAGTCCATGGCTAAAAAACCGATTAAAAATTGGAGATAAAGATTTTTCTTTAGCAGATATTGAAAACGGTATTCTTAGAAAAATGAATGAACCAAAAATTCATTTTGCTATAAATTGTGCTTCTTATTCTTGTCCGAAATTACTAAACACAGCTTACACAGCTGAAAATGTTCAGGAATTAATGGAGCGTGCAACAAGAGAATTCATAAACAATACAGATAAGAATAAAATTTCAGCAAACAATCCTCAACTATCTGAAATATTCAAGTGGTATAAAAGCGATTTTACTGAAAAGGGTTCGTTGATTGATTATATTAATCAATATTCTGACACTAAAATTACATCAGACGCAAATATAGAGTACATAGAGTACAACTGGGATTTAAATGATAAAAACTAAACCTCTACCTTCATTGTATAGATGTATATGATAAGCATCATAATCCCAATATTAAACGAAGCTGATTCTATTGAAAAATTACTTTTTCATTTAATAGAACATGCATCTCAGCAACATCGCATTGAAATCATAATCGTAGATGGTGGCAGTACTGATGGTTCTCAAGATATCGTTTCAAATTTTCTGTCAGGTCGAGCAACATCTAATACATATAAAAACAACATAAACGTGTCCTTAATTCCTTCTGAAAAAGGAAGAGCCAAGCAAATGAATCTTGGAGCAAAAAAAGCAACAGGTGATGTTTTGTATTTTCTGCATGCAGATTCATTTCCGCCAAAACACTACGATCAACTTATTACAAACGAAGTGAACAACGGAAATCTTGCAGGTTGTTTCAGAATGCAATTTGACAGTAATCACTGGTGGCTTAGGTTAGCAAGCTGGCTAACTCAATTTTCATGGCGAGCATGCAGAGGTGGTGATCAAAGTCTGTTTATCACTCAGCAACTTTTTGATGACATTGGAGGTTATGATGAACGTTACATCATCTATGAAGACAACATATTGATTAATGCATTATTCAAAAGAAATCAATTTGTGGTCATCAATAAAAAGATCCAAACCTCATCAAGGCTCTATGAAAAACATGGCATATGGAAAATACAATACCATTTTTGGAGCATCTATGTAAAAAAATGGTTCGGAGCTTCAGCTGAAGATTTATACGCTTACTATAAGAAAAATATCAGTTAACTCTTATTCCTGCCCTGTTCATTTGGATATAAATCTTTTAAAGTATCACTCTGAAAAATTTCTTTTGTATTAATATCGATCGCAGATAATTTTCCTGTAAACGCGGCTCCAGTATCTACATTCCAGACATTTATGGCATGCATTGGTTTATCTCTATAGTAGTTTATTGTGGGTGTATGACCAATATAAATTTCGGAGTATTGTTTTAATCGATTTGGATAAAGTTCAGAATCTTTTTTTATGCGGTTATCCATCGTTACTGCCATTTCCCAAAGTGTACGATCAAAATAAAAACTACGAAAGTTTCTTTCATTTTCAACGCCATCCATCGACGTAAACCCAGCATGAATAAACAATCGGTTGTTATCATCAATATGATACAAACTCATATCATCAAAAAAGTATAAATGCTGTTTCTTTTCTTCATCTGAAAACGTCTCATAACTTTCAACAGTACCTTCTCCACCATGAGCTAACCAAACTGAATCTGCCTGACCAGTTCGCAACCAGTCTTCACACCAGACATCATGATTCCCTTTAATAAAAATACAATCGTTAGTCTTTGCCAATTCCATTAAATGCTGAATCACCTGAGCAGAATCGCTCCAGCCATCAACATAATCTCCCACAAAAATCAATTGGTCATCTTTGGTAACTTCAGCGACTTCTAAAAGTTGGGTTAACCCTCTTAAGCCTCCATGTATATCTCCAATAGCTAATGTTCGCATAGTTTTAAATTTTATACAAATCTAAAAGATAAGATTCACTTGATACGAAAGACTACTTTAAGATTTTGTAAAATAGCAAAATCATTATTCACCTTTATAAAAAGATTTTATCACAGCTTCAACAGGTTTATTTTGTGGTGTAAACTGATTGTCTTTTTCTCCTCCAACCTTATCATGATTGTGAAACCATTTCCAAACGAATCCACCAGCAAACCAGTCTTCAGACCAGAAAACTTCAAACAATGCCTGAGTGGCATTAGCCTGACCTTCAAAATTCAGAGATTCAATAGTGTGATCACTTTCCCAGGGTTCTTTACCAGTATAATCCATACTTCTGTAACCATATTCGGTAAACAGAACAGGTTTATCATGCTTTTCAGAAAGTGATTTAATAACTTCTTTATGTTTTTGCCATCCGGCTTTACAGGCTTCTACTGTTGGAGTCTGTTTATCACTCACTGGAAAATAGGCATCTACTCCAATAAAATCTACAGCATTCCAAAAAGGTGTTCGCTTAAATTCGTCCCAATTGGCAGCATAAGTGAGTTTTCCTTTATAGATGTTTTTTATACTTTTGATTAACGCATGCCAATATTCAGGACGCTCGGTTATAAAATTTTCTAATTCTGTTCCGATGCAAAAAATTTCGGCGTTTGTTTCTTGTGCTAATTCAGCGTATTCAAGAATAAAGTCAGAATACGACGATTCCAAAATTTTCCAGTTCTCTTCGGAAGACATCTTAATGTCACCTGTAAATTCTCCATGCCAAACCCAGATTTGAGGCTTGATCATAATCTTCATGTTTTTTTTTCTTAACTCTGAAATATACTGCTTCGCTCCAGATCTGGTTTCACCGAACCACTGCCTGTCTGTGTTGTGAATAATTTCAGGCTGTTCTAAATCACGCATAAAACCAAAAGGCATGATTGCAGTATAATTAGCACCAACATCAACTACTGGCTTTGTATGAAAATCGCTAATGACCTCTGGTGAAGCCACAAAACTAAGTCCGTTAATTTTCTCTTTTTGAACAGCACAGGATGCTACTGAAAAAAACAAAACACAGAAAGTCAAAATTATTCTCATACCTAAGATTTAATCTTTAAATTTAAACAAAAAGCAAATAGCCTATAAGGTTTTAACAAAACCTTCGACAAAAGATGCAACTAACTTAAGCCTATGGATCACATCGTCATCATTGGAAATGGAATTTCTGGTGTCACTCTAGCAAGACATATTAGAAAACTCTCTGACAACAAAATCACGATCATTTCAGCTGAAACCGATTACTTCTTTTCACGAACAGCACTCATGTATATTTACATGGGACACATGAAATTTGAACACACTAAACCTTATGAAGATAGGTTCTGGAAAAAAAACAGAATCGATTTACTCAATGCTTATGTTGAAGCGGTTAACACAGACAATAAAACCTTGACACTCGCAAACGGACATGATCTGAACTATGACAAATTAGTAATTGCTACAGGAAGTAAACCTAATAAATTTGGATGGCCAGGTCAAGACCTTAAAGGTGTTATGGGAATGTACCACAAGCAGGATTTAGACAATCTGGAAGTGTATGCTCCTAACAATGTCGTCTGTAAAAGAGCTGTGATTGTTGGTGGTGGATTAATTGGAATTGAACTAGCTGAAATGCTCAACTCCAGAAATATTCCAGTGACCTTTTTGGTTCGTGAGTCTAGTTTCTGGAATGGTATTTTACCTGAAGGTGAAAGTGAAATGATTAACAGACATATCAAAAATCATCATATCGATTTGCGTTTATCTACCAATTTAAAAGAAATAAAATCTGATGAAAACGGACAAGTAAAATCTGTTATCATTGAAGGTACAGGAGAAGAAATTCAATGTAATGTCGTTGGCTTAACCGCAGGTGTTACACCTAATATCGATTTTTTAAAGACTTCAAAAATTGAAACTGGAAAAGGTGTAAAAGTGAACCGATATCTCGAAACTAATAGTCCTGATGTCTATGCCATTGGTGATTGTGCCGAACAACATGAAGCTATAGGAAACCGAAGACCTATTGAAGCCGTTTGGTACACAGGTCGAATGATGGGAGAAACATTAGCGCAAACCATTTGCGGAAATCGAATGCCATACAATCCAGGTCACTGGTTTAATTCTGCAAAGTTTTTTGATATCGAATATCAAACCTATGGCTGGGTTTTTGGAAGTAAAGGAAGACCAGATTATGAAGCACATTTTCACTGGAAACACGACGATGACACCAAGTGTATCACAGTAGCCTATAATAAAAACACCAATGAGTTTTTAGGAATAAACACCTTCGGCATACGAATGCGTCATGAAGTGTTTGATAAATGGTTAACAGAAAAACAAGATGTTGATTATGTGATGAATCATCTTTCTGAAGCCAATTTTGATCCTGAATTTTACAAACACTTTGAAAACGATATTTTAAAGGTTTATAATAACCAACTACAAACTACACAACCATGAGCAATACATTAAATAAGAGTATGTCTTTAGCTAATCCTGATGCTCACGACCTTTCTAAAAAGCAAAAATTATCGGTTGGACTTGGGGTTGTTGGGTTGTTTATATTAGTCTTAGCATTATTCAACCTCAATTTACCAAATAAAGCAACTTTACTTACCGCAGCTTTATCATTAATTACTATTGGTATCATCTTATTTGCAAATGATGCCTACCTTTCAAAATCAAAAGGCATTAAAAATGATGGGGTCTGGTTTAAATCAATCTCATCAAGAGGAACTTTAGCATGGATTACCGGAATTGTTTTAACTTCATTTTATATTGTTCTTTACTTTTATGAAGGCCTTTTAGGCGCTGCTAAAGATGGTGGAGAAAATACTGGATTAATTGCCTTATTTGATCCTCTAAGCCAATTGTTAAGCGGAAGACCTGCAAGTCAGTGGTTTGTTTACGGAACGCTTTACACGATTGCGATTTTGGCTTTTGGATACAAATTCATGCTTAAATACAGACATAATCGCTACGAACAAATTAGAACAGTTTCAGTCATGTTTTTTCAATTGGCATTTGCCTTTTTGATTCCAGAATTTATGTATGTCATGAATTCTGATTTACCATATTACGATCTAAAAAATATATGGCCATTAAACTATTACAACTTTGAACAATATCGCGTAGATTCTTTTATCAATGCAGGAACCATAGGTTTAGCCATGCTCATTTTCGGAATTGTTTCCATATTTATTATCACTCCAATACTAACATACAAATACGGAAAACGATGGTATTGCTCTTGGGTTTGTGGTTGTGGAGGTCTGGCTGAAACAGCAGGAGACCCCTTTAGGCATCTTAGTGATAAAAGTCTGTTTGCCTGGAAAGTTGAGCGTTGGGTTGTTCATAGTGTTCTGGTATTTGTGGTGTTAATGACAA
>JAAEZL010000035.1:0-9251 GCA_018222875.1 Algicola sp. | reverse complement strand
ATACTGGCTTACAAGAGATGTCTTTTTAGTTTGCGTTGTAGGCATTCTAACTTTAGTGTTTGCCTTAACCATGATTTTCAAACGTAAGGAATTAGGTAAAGATGCCAGATACGGAGCAATAGGTTATTTTGTTGTTATAATTGCGCTAATTGGTATTCATGTGTTCAGCTCTGAAACAAAATTGTTTCTTTTTAAAGCAGAAACATTAAGATCAACGTATGCTTTTCTTATTGGAGCTATATTTTCGGGAGTGATTGGAACTGGCTTCTATCCTATTTTTGGAAATCGGGTTTGGTGTCGTTTTGGGTGTCCGATGGCAGCTATTTTAGGATTCCAGCAACGACTGTTTTCAAAATTCAGGATTACAACTAATGGCGGACAATGTATTTCTTGCGGAAACTGTTCAACCTATTGTGAAATGGGAATTGATGTTCGTGCCTATGCTCAAAAAGGTGAAAATATTATACGTTCAAGTTGCGTTGGCTGCGGAATTTGTTCTGCTGTTTGTCCGAGAGGTGTGCTAAAACTGGAAAACGATAGTATGAAAGGACGTATAAATCCAACTGAAATTTTATTGGGAAATGATGTTGATTTAATGGATTTAGTAAATCAGAAGTAAGATAATGTATTTTTGTACCTTCAAACCAACTTAATGCCTAATATAAAAATTATCATTCCTGCTTTCAACGAAGCAGATTCAATAGCTCATGTCGTTAAAGACATTCCAGATATCGTAAATGAGGTTATTGTGGTTAGCAATAATTCAACGGATAACACAGTAATCAATGCAAAAAAAGCTGGAGCTACTGTTTTAAATGAACCAAATAAAGGCTATGGTTATGCCTGCTTAAAGGGAATGGATTACATTTCAAAACAAAACGAAAAACCAGATATTATTGTGTTTTTAGATGGCGATTATAGTGATTATCCTGAAGAATTAACTAAAATCGTAAAACCAATACTAAACTACGATATAGATTTTGTTATTGGAGCAAGAGTTAAAGCGTTGAGAGAAAAAGGATCAATGACCATTCCTCAAATATTTGGAAACTGGCTTGCGACCTCCTTAATGGCATTATTTTTTGGAGCAAAGTTTACAGATTTAGGGCCTTTTAGAGCTATTAAGTATGATAAACTTCTTAATTTGAAAATGGAAGATAAAACGTATGGCTGGACTGTTGAAATGCAATTAAAAGTGTTAAAGCAAAAATTAAGTTATGTTGAAATCCCTGTAAATTACAGAAATAGAATAGGCGTCTCAAAAGTTTCAGGAACCATAAAAGGTGCTATATTTGCAGGCGTAAAAATCTTAGGTTGGATTTTTAAATACAGTTTAAAAAAATGATTCTTGAAACGACAATTATTGTCATTTATACTACAGCTATTGTACTGATTTTTTTGTATGCTCTAGCTCAGCTTAACTTACTATTTAATTACTTATCTTCAAAAAAAGCAGATGACGATTGTGAAACGTTTGATTTATCAAAATCTGAAGAAGTTCCTTTTGTAACCATTCAACTTCCTGTGTTTAATGAGATGTATGTTATGGATCGACTACTCGATAATATTGCACTCATCGATTATCCTAAAGATAAATTAGAAATTCAGGTTTTAGATGATTCTACAGATGAAACTGTAGAAACAACCAGTCAGCACATAGAAAAAATTAGAGCTATTGGTCTAGACATAAAACACATCACCAGAACTGACCGAACTGGCTTTAAAGCAGGCGCATTAAAAGAAGGTTTAAAAATTGCAAAAGGTGAATTTATTGCCATTTTTGATGCCGATTTTCTACCTAAACCCAATTGGTTAAAACGCACCATTCCTTATTTTAAAGATGAACAGATTAGTGTTGTTCAAACACGGTGGAGTCATATTAACCGAAATTATTCATTACTGACCAAAATTCAGGCATTTGCTTTAGATGCACATTTTACATTAGAACAAGTTGGCAGAAACAGTAAAGGCCATTTTATCAACTTTAATGGTACAGCAGGTATATGGAGAAAAGAGTGCATTCTTGATGCAGGAAATTGGGAAGGTGATACCTTAACTGAAGATTTAGATTTAAGCTACAGAGCACAATTAAAAAACTGGAAATTTAAATATCTTGAAGATGTTGAAACACCAGCCGAATTACCTGTCGTCATTAGTGCTGCACGCTCACAACAATTCCGATGGAATAAAGGAGGTGCTGAGAATTTCAGAAAAATGCTTAAGCGCGTTATCAAATCTAAGAACATCTCATTTAAGACTAAAATTCACGGTTTACTCCATTTACTAAACAGTACGATGTTTTTGAATGTATTTATTGTAGCTGTTCTGAGTATTCCAATGTTATATATTAAAAACGAATATGCTCACTTACGTTTCTACTTCTATTTTATGAGTTTCTTCGTGATGAGCACAGTGATATTTTTTATCTGCTACTGGTTTATGTACAAACAAATTTATGGCAGCGGATTTAAAAATTTCTTCAGTTATATCGCTATGTTTTTTACGTTCTTTTCTATAGCAATGGGCTTTTCATTGCATAACTCTATTGCCGTCTTAGAAGGTCATGTAGGAAAGCGCAGTGAATTTGTTCGTACACCTAAATTTAATATTAGTACCATTAAAGATTCGTGGAAAGGCAACAAATATCTCAGAAAAAAACTATCGCCTCATGTCATTTTAGAAGGTGCGCTTATGCTCTATTTTGGATTTGGTTTATACAGCGCGTTTGTTGTTGGTGATCAAGGTGGCGACTTTGGGTTATTCCCATTTCATTTGATGTTATTTTTAGGATTTGGCTACGTGTTCTTTAAATCGATATCCTCTAAAATTTAATACCATGCAATTCTGGAAACTTAATAAGGTTCCTTTATTGCTCACATTTGTTAGCTTATTTTTCTATTGGCTTTTTGCTTATGATTTAAGTAGAACGGATTATACAAAGCTCATTATTTTATACAGCTTACTCTGGCTTGTATTCGTTTTTCTTCTCAAGCACTCAAAAGACAATATTAAATTCTTAACTGGTATTGCTTTCATTTTTCGGGCAATTTTTATTTTTTCTATTCCGAATTTATCTCAGGATTTCTATCGCTTTATCTGGGATGGACGCATAATTCTTGAAGGATTTAATCCGTATCTGTTTACTCCTGAATCTTTTATTCAGAACCAGGAATTTCCAATTGCTCAAGCTGAAGCGCTATATGCAGGAATGGGACAACTTAACGGAAGTCATTTTACTAATTATCCACCAATAAACCAATTATGCTTTGTAATTGCAGGACTGTTTTCTGGTCACAGTATTTTAGGTTCAGCTGTGGTATTACGAATATTAATTATTGCAGCTGACTTCGGCACACTTGTCTATGGAAAGCGATTGCTTGAAAAATTAAATAGTCCAGTAAAAAACATCTTTTGGTATATTCTCAATCCCTTTATTATTATTGAACTCACTGGAAATTTGCACTTTGAAGGTGTTATGATTTTCTTCTTAGTCTGGAGTTTGTATCTCTTACATTCTGGAAAATGGAAACTGGCAGCTGTTATTTTTGCTTTGTCTGTTTCGGTAAAATTAATTCCGCTTTTGTTCTTACCATTATTCTTTTGGTATTTTAAAAAGCAAAAAAATAATGAGATTCTGAAACAAGTTCAGAATGACAATAATTCTAAGGTAAAACATAGTACAAAAGACAAAAATGTCATTTCTAGCGTAGTCGAGAAATCTATGAGACCTCTCGACTACGCTCAAGATGACATATCAATTAAAACGAAGTCAAGACCAAATGGAATATTAAAATTATTGAGTTTTTACGCTATCATTGGCATTACAACACTACTCTTATTCGCTCCTTTTTTCTCTTCCGAATTTATAAGCAATTACGCACAAACGGTCGGACTCTGGTTTAATAATTTCGAGTTTAATGCAAGTGTGTATTACATAGCTCGTGAAGTTGGTTATTGGTTTACAGGTTATAATGAAATTGCAGTGATTGGAAAAGTACTCCCTGTATTAGTAGTTCTGTTTGTGATAGGATTATCAGTATTTAAAAAACAATTAACTACCAAAATACTCATTACTAATATGCTTTTAGCATTTACCGTTTACTTATTTATGAGTACGACGGTTCACCCTTGGTATATTACGACCCTCTTAATATTAGGTATATTTACTAACTATAAATTTCCAATCGTCTGGAGTTTTGTAATCATACTAAGCTACTTAGCCTATATTAGCCTTAACAATGCTGATAAATCTGAAAACCTTTGGGTAATTGCCATTGAATATATGATAGTTTATGCTGTGTTTATTTGGGAGGTATTTACAAGAACACCTCTAAAAAACAAATAAAAAAAGCCAACTTTTCAGAGTTGGCTTGATTAGTATTGTTATTGGAACTTATAGCTTTTTAAGGGCTACAATTGTATACGTTTCAATCTCGTCTTCATAACCATCTTCATCTTTTAAAGTTTCAGTGGTTATGGTATAGGTAACCATAAATTTTGTGCCTACAAGGTCTTCAGATTGTAAATCGAAAGATTTCAAAAGTGACTTATCAACTTCCTGAAATGTCATAGTATATTCTTCTTCATCTTCATCGATACCAATAAAATTGTAACCATAATCTTCTTTACCATCATAGATGCCTTCAAAAATTTCAGTAGTGTTTACCGTTAGCATTGATGAAAGAGAAAAGAAGCAAATCATTAAAAAACCAACCATAGTTATAGTCTTTGTTTTCATTTTAATAAAATTTAAACGTTGTAAATGAGTATTGTTTCTTCGGAATTTTGCCACTTCAAGTCCGATAGTGCTTTTAGTAACATCATCATGATGATTTACATGTGGAATGGTTTATATACGTTTCTGAAAAGTACTTAGACTTCGACTTTAACAGTTAAGAACTCTAAAAAATTTAGGCTTTAAAAATATTATTTTGGTCTTTAAAACATTTAAACTCTAACATATAATCGTTAGGATCTTTAATAAAATAAGATTGATGTTCACCTGCTTTACCCTTTAAAAACAAGCTGTGATCTACTAGTGGTAATTTCTTCTCCTTTAGTTTTTTGTGAATTGAATTCCAGGTCGTTTCATCAACAATAACTCCAAAATGAAAAGAAGGTAAAATCTTTCCTTCAAAGACATAGTTTGGATTATTAAAATTAAATTTCTGAGCTTTGATAAATGTTAGCTGATGCCCAAATAAATTGACATCTATCCAGGTTTGGGATGACCTACCAATAGAAGCTCCAACAATATCAGTATAAAAGCTTTTTGTTTCTTTTACACTCAAGCAAGGCAATGACATGTGAAAAACAGTTTCCATAATTATCAGATTAAGACAAGTCGTCAATTTCTACTATTGAATGTACGAAATTTTATAATGTGAAATTCAAAAATTAATCTAAATCCATGTCATCATCTTCATCTTCTGAAGACAACTCAGGATCCTGAACTGCATCTGGATCGTCATTATCAAAATCTTCATAATCGTCTTCATCATAATTCTCCATGGTCACTTCCAGCTTGGTACTTACTTTTACCAGATATTTAGTGTCTTCTGTTGTAACTTCTACAGCTTCAACAATTTCATTATTAGCATTTCTGAATGTAATAATGTTATCGTCATCATATCCATCAGGATATTTTTCTACCAATAGTGCTAAAATTTCAGGAGTTAATTTTTTAAAATCAACAATTACTCGTTTAAGGTTTGCGTCTTTACGTTTCATTTTTTAATAGTCTTATGGAGCTAAATTTTATTTTAAATATACTATTTATTCTAGTACTCGAATCACATTATAAAAATCTTTTCGTCTATCCTTAAGGTTTTTTACGGCACCAAAGGAATGTAATTCTCGCAGCAGGCTCAAATCTACATCTGCGACCAAAATCATTTCTGTATTGGTTGTAGCTTCAGCTTTGATTCCATTACTCGGAAACGAAAAGTCACAAGGTGTAAACACAGCCGATTGTGCATATTGAATATCCATGTTATTGACGTTAGGTAAATTTCCTACACTTCCAGCGATAGCAACATAACACTCATTCTCAATAGCTCTGGCCTGAGCACATAATCGCACTCGTGAGTAACCGTTTTGAGTATCGGTTAAAAACGGAATAAATAAAATATCCATACCTTCATCAGATAACAATCTTGAAAGTTCAGGGAATTCAGAATCATAACATATTAAGATTCCTATTTTTCCAGCATCGGTTTCAAAGGTATTTAATTTATATCCAGGTTGCATGCCCCAAACTTTAGCTTCATCTGGCGTGACATGAATTTTTTCATAACGCTCTGAACTTCCGTCTCTACGACATAAATAGCCAACATTGTACAATTTGTCATCAATAACTTCTGGCATACTTCCAGTAATAATATTGATGTTATAGGAAATTGACAATTGCTGCATTTTTTCAACAATAATCTTTGTGTATTTTGCTAATTCTCTAATGGCATCTGGCTCATGCATATGGTTATACTTTGCCATTAATGGTGCATTGAAGAACTCTGGAAACAAGGCAAAATCTGAACGATAAGCAGCAACGCTATCTACAAAATATTCAACCTGTTGCATCAACTCATCTAAGCTGTTGTACGTTCGCATTTGCCACTGAATAAGACCTAATCTAACGATGGTTTTTACAGTACTTGCTTTACGACTTTTCTTAGTGTAGTAAATGTTATCCCATTCCATCAATACAGCATATTCATTTGAAGCCGTATCACCTTCGAGATATCCTTTTAGAACTCGAACAGGATGAAAATCATTAGAAATCTGAAAATTTAAAACAGGATCATGAATTTCCTTGCGCTTAACTTTTTCAATATATTCTTTAGGCGTAAACTCTTTATGCTTATGATAATTTGGCATTCTACCACCAAAAACAATGCTTTTTAGATTTAAGTTTTCACAGATTTCTTTTCTGTAATCATATAAACGTCTTCCCAAACGCAGCCCTCTGTATTCAGGTTTGATAAAAACATCTATTCCGTAAAGCACATCACCTTTAGGATCATGCATTTTAAAGGAATCGCCTTTAATAATATCTGCATACGTATGATGATCGTCAATACTGTCATAATCTACAATAAGTGACAATGCACATCCTGCAATATTACCATCGATTTTAATCACAACCTGACCTTCAGGGAAAATAGAGGTAAGTTGTTCGATGTGGTGTTTTTTCCAATAGGAATCTAAAACACCTCCATAGGATTCAAGAGTTGCTGATTTTAATTCCGCGTAATCACCAACCGTTAAATATTTTAATTCGATATTTTCAATCTTATGTTCTTCCATTACATGTCTAGGAGGTAAGCAAAAATTAATGGTGCAACGATTGTAGCATCACTTTCAATAATAAATTTTGGCGTATTAATATCTAATTTTCCCCAAGTGATTTTTTCATTAGGAACAGCTCCTGAATACGATCCAAAACTAGTTGTAGAATCACTTATCTGACAGAAATAACTCCAGAAAGGTGTATCAGTCCGTTCCATATCCTGATACAGCATAGGCACCACACAAATTGGAAAATCTCCTGCTATTCCTCCACCAATCTGGAAGAAACCGATTCCTTTTTCAGAATTTTCAGTGTACCAATCGGCTAAAAATGTCATGTATTCAATACCAGATTTCATAGTACTTGCTTTCAACTCACCTTTAAGTACATAGCTCGCAAAAATATTTCCCATCGTGCTATCTTCCCAACCTGGACAAACGATTGGCAGGTTTTTTTCTGCGGCAGCATACATCCAGGAATCTTTTATATCAATTTCATAATGCTCTTCTAACACACCAGACAATAATAATTTGTACATGTATTCATGAGGCAAATAACGTTCACCTTTAGCTTCAGCATCTTTCCAGATTTTAACAATATGTTCTTGAATTCTTCGGAAGGCTTCTTCTTCAGGAATACAGGTGTCTGTAACTCTGTTTAAGCCTTTTTCTAATAATTCCCATTCATCCTGAGGAGTTAAATCACGATAATTAGGCACACGTTTATAATGCGAATGCGCTACTAAATTCATAATATCTTCCTCAAGATTAGCACCTGTGCAAGACACAATTTGAACTTTATCCTGACGAATCATCTCGGCAAAAATCTTTCCTAATTCGGCAGTACTCATAGCACCAGCTAATGACACTAACATTTTTGCTCCAGAATTCAACTGGTCTTCATAGCCTTTTGCTGCATCAACTAATGCTGCTGCATTAAAGTGTAAATAATACTTTTCAATAAATTGTGATATGCTTCCTTTAGTTGTCATCGTCGTCGTTATATTTTGAAAATTTATTTATTCCTGAAGCTGTATCATTAAAGTTACTGTCGTAATCTTCTTCGATTTCTTCATTTAAAAATTTATAAGTTAACATTTTATAGTACAGTTTGGCAGCTAGAAAATCTGATGATTTTTCTTTCGGATTTGGACATAATTCAACAATATCAAATCCTATAACATTTTTTTCTTCAAATACCTGACGTAAGAAGTCAAGTGTTTCATACCATAATAAACCGCCTGGTTCCGGAGTTCCTGTAGATGGCACTATTGAAGGATCAAAAGCATCTAAATCTATTGTAATATAGACATTATCAGTCATTTGATCTATAGCCGAATCTACCCAATTATCATCTTCCGCCATTTCATGAGCAAAATAAGTTTTATCTTCATCCATGACAGTCGTTTCGATAACGTCCATGCTACGAATACCTACTTGAATTAAGTTAGTTGTTTGGCTTGCTTCATATAAAGCACAAGCATGATTACATTTACTTCCTTGATATGACTTACGCAAATCGGCATGCGCATCTAACTGTAATACGGTAATGTTATCAAAACACTCGTTAAAGGCTCTGATGGTTCCAATAGAGATAGAATGTTCACCACCAAAAGTGGTTACAAATTTGTTTTTCTTAATGTAAGATTTAACCGTTTGATGAACAGCATCTACCATGTGTTCTGGCGACGCATTTTCAGTAACAGGATCGGCTAAAAATACACCTTGCTTGTACACTTCTGTTTGCGTTTCAATGTCATAAAGCTCCATGTTTTCTGAAGCATTAAGAAAGGCTTCAGGTCCTTTGTCTGCTCCTTTCTGCCAAGTACTTGTACCATCGTAAGGCACTGGAATTAATACAATTTTTGAACTGTCTAATTTGGAATATTCTTCTGAAATTCCAGCATACGTTTTATTGTTCATTGTAACCTAAAATTTTAAGTAAGTCTTCACTTTTTTGTTGT
>JAAEZL010000236.1 GCA_018222875.1 Algicola sp. | reverse complement strand
GGATACAACTGGTCACCGGATGTCTTTTGGGTTCATAGATCAATTATCCTCTGTTTTAGAGTTATTAAATCATTCCAAGAACTATCCAATAGATCGATGGTGGGCAAGAGCTTGGGGTAGATTCTGGAGAAGCTACAATTTTAGAATTGATAATATTGAAGAATTATTTTTGTCTTTGCTTTCTATACTTATAGGAATTGTAATTTTTTATACAGATCTGGAACACTGGAAAGGGCCATGGTTTGGATTTATGTCAGCAAGAGTGGTTAGTTACATATCAATAATGTTTAAGGATATAAAAAAAAATAGATTATAATGAAGAAAAAAATAAGTGATGAATATACTTTGTTCGGTATAATTAAGGAAACATTAACCTCCAATCATCACAATGATGTTTTACTCTCATCAAATGACTTTGATGATTGTGCATTGATAAAAATGACTGATGATTACTCTTTGGCGATAACAAGTGATTTCGTAAGGGGATCGGGGTTTTACTTATTCGAATTGGGGTATCTTGATTACTTTGATGTAGGCTATTATTTAATTGGTGCTAATCTTAGTGACATTGCAGCTATGGGAGCTGAGGCATTAGGTGTTAATACAGTTATTCGTTACTCAAAAAATATGGATGATTCAGATTTTCGGAGGGTTTTTGAAGGTATGAATGAAATTTGTAGGGAAAATAATGTTTCAATAATTGGTGGGGACATAGGAGGACATTCAAGTGATGTTTTCTCAGCAACTGCGTTTGGGAAAATAAAAACTAAGAATGTACTAAGAAGAAATAATGTAGCTGATGGAGATATACTCTGTGTTACGGGAGAAGTTGGTAATGCTATAGCTGCGTTGACCTATTTGAAAGATATCAAAGAGGATAGCCCAATATTAACTGTTGAAGAAGAAGAGTATTTACTTAAGAGCTGGAAAAGAGTAACTCCTCGGTTAAAGGAAGGTCAATTATTAAGCGAAAATTTTGATAGGATAGCGTGTCAAGATATTAGTGATGGCTTGAAAGCAACGATTTTGCAAATGTCGCAGTTAAGTGGTAAAACTTTCACCATCTATGAAAGCAATCTACCAGTCTCAAAAATTGCACATAAAGTAGCTGAAGCTGCTGGTATTGACTCAACTCATCTTGCTTTAAGTGCATCAGTCGACTTCGAATTACTATTTTCCATTCCTGAAAAAGAATTGAGTAGAGCAAAAGAGTTATTTCAAAAATCCCAGTCAAAAATCATTCCAATCGGGCGGGTTAATAATAATAGTGCTAACATACTTGAAACTAAAAACGGTGAAATTACACCAATTCCGGGCATAGAGTGGAAGCAACAAGCTACCGATTTTATTAAAGACATCTTAAGCTAAATTATGTGCTTATTCTGTGACATTATCAATAATAATATTATATCAGGCCGTCCCGAAGATAAGGTTTTAAACAAAGGAAGATTTTTCTATTCGAAACCAGCCCTTGGGGCATTTATTGAAGGATATATATTAATAAACACAATTAAACATGTCGAATCTTTAAGGGATATATCAATAACTGAATTTAATGATCTTGAAAATTATATTTCGAATGAAATTCTGCTAAGCAGAATGCTATATCAAGAGGACGTACTTTTATTTGAACATGGTGAACTAAGTAAAAGCTGTAACAAAGATCATGAGTGCATTGGTCGATGTATACCTCATGCTCATTTACATTTGATTCCAACATCAATAAACCCAATTGGCGAGCTAAAACAAAAGTTTAGGTGGATTGAATTAGAGAGTTTAGTAGAATTGTCAAATGTAGACTTTCCCAGCTATTTATTAGTTGGAAACGCTGATCAGAAATTTGTTGTATTTGAGGCAAACTCAACTGTTAAGAGTCAGTACTTAAGGAGAATGATTTGTAGGGGGGGCAGTATGAAAAATAATTGGAATTGGGTATATCATCCCTATAGAGGAAATATCGAAAAGTATATTAAGAAAAGAAACGCCGTAGAATATTGTATGTCACGATAGTGCCTTCTATCGTCGGTGCTATGGCTTTACAATACCGTTCTGCGGCATCAATATGGAATTATTTGTATATACAGACGAGACTATTTTCGAAATTGAAGTTGATAAGCAACCTATTGAATATATAGGGGCTGCAACTCTTATATGCACAAATCCGATCTTAGATGATTGGGTTTCTGATGCAATGTCGAAACTGAAGGCAGATCCGGATATACTTGATCAGAAAACTACCGATATTGATACTCGAACTATTACTAATAACTTTTTTCATGCTTCAATGGATAGCAAAAATGCTCACTCGCATTTGTGCAGGTCAATTGTAAAGAACCTTAATGGGAATTTTCAATATAGTGTTTTCGAGAGAAAAAATGGAGTAGGATGGTTTGGGCTAAAAAGCGAGGAGTTGTTAGTTCGGTTAGTTTCTAGTTTGTCCTCAGTTCAGTTATTAAATGAAACCCAAAAAGTAGAAAAGGTGGTTTGGGTTATCGAAGGTAGAGATTCGTTCACTCAATATTCTGTAGATGGTTGGATTGAGGAGTGGTATGATTATTATGATAGTTTCTTTCCGTTTGCTTTAACTGCAATTCCAGTATATTATCCTAATATTGAAATTTATGTAAAAGGGAAGAATGATCCTGGGTTACAGATTCTAGATTTCTTAATTTGGGCTACAAATAGGAAATATGGTTTAGTTAAGGATTCTACCTGGTTTGACCGCTTGAAGTTGCAGGTTATTCGAGAACAATTTGATGAATCAGGTATAATTAATTCTGCCCAGTTTTATTTAGGACGGGAAATAGATTTTAAAGAGGAAAAGTTTTATCC
>JAAEZL010000034.1:23680-30327 GCA_018222875.1 Algicola sp. | reverse complement strand
TAGGACGCCAGGTTTTCATCCTGGTAAGAGGGGTTCGATTCCCCTACGGGCTACAATTTTTAATAAGAAAAAGAATACAATGGCAAACCATAAGTCAGCTTTAAAGAGAATAAGAAGTAGCGAATCAAAACGTTTAACTAACAGATACAAGCATAAGACAACTCGTAATGCTATCAAAAAGTTACGTGAAATGGAAAAAGCTAAAGATGCTGAAGCATTTTTACCAACGGTCGTGTCTATGATAGATAAATTAGCTAAGAAAAATGTTATTCATAACAATAAAGCGGCTAACTTAAAGTCTAACTTAATGAAGCATGTTGCAACATTAAAGTAAGATTTATCTCAAGATATTATTAAAGCTCCTCATTTGAGAAGCTTTTTTTTTGTCACAATATTGATCAAAGTCAATAAAAAAGCCTTGAATTATGAAATCCAAGGCTTTTATGATATTTAGTTGTTTTAATAGTTATCCATTCATAGATACTAAAAACTCTTCGTTGTTTCTTGTTTGTTTAAAACGTTCATTGATGAATTCCATAGCTTCTACAGGATTCATATCGGCTAAATACTTTCGCATAACCCACATGCGTTGAATAGTACTTTCTTCTAGTAATAAATCATCACGACGAGTACTTGAAGATGTTAAATCAATAGCTGGGAATATTCTACGATTAGAAATTTTACGATCCAATTGTAATTCCATATTACCAGTTCCTTTGAACTCTTCAAAAATAACTTCATCCATTTTAGAACCTGTTTCAGTAAGCGCAGTTGCAATGATGGTTAATGAACCTCCATTTTCAATATTACGGGCAGCACCAAAGAAACGCTTTGGTTTATGAAGTGCATTGGCATCAACTCCACCACTTAATATTTTACCTGAAGCAGGTTGTACAGTATTATAAGCTCTTGCAAGACGTGTGATAGAATCTAAAAGTATCACAACATCATGACCACATTCAACCAATCGCTTCGCTTTTTCCAATACGATGTTAGCAATTTTAACGTGCTCATGTGCTTCCTTGTCAAATGTAGAAGCAATAACTTCTCCACGAACATTACGTTGCATATCTGTAACTTCTTCAGGACGTTCATCAATTAATAAAATCATTTGATAAACTTCAGGGTGATTCGCGGCAATTGCATTTGCAACATCCTTTAAAAGCATCGTCTTACCTGTTTTTGGTTGCGATACTATCATACCACGCTGGCCTTTTCCAATAGGAGAGAATAAATCCATGATGCGCGTCGAAATTGTACTTTGCTTCTCTGCAATATTGAATTTCTCCTGAGGAAATAATGGTGTTAAGTGTTCAAAAGATACACGATCTCTGACTACTTCAGGCTTCTGACCATTAATTTTGCTCACTTTTATCAACGGGAAATATTTTTCACCTTCTTTAGGAGGTCTTACATGGCCTAAAACGGTGTCACCAGTTTTTAGTCCAAATAAGCGTATTTGAGATTGTGACACATATATATCATCAGGAGATGAGAGATAGTTGTAATCTGAAGAACGTAAAAATCCGTATCCATCTTGCATAATATCTAAAACGCCTTCACTTTCTATAATCGCGTCAAATTCAAAATCGGGCTCTCTGTAACGGTTACGATTATCTTTATTACCATTATTTTTATGAGTGTTACCATCTTTTTGACGTGAGTTTGACCTGTTGTCATTACTTTTCTGACGAGGGTTTGATTTGTTGTCATCCTTCTGGCGGGAGTTCGATTTATTATCAGACTTATTATCATTAGAGTTTTTAGAACGATTGTCGTTGCTCTGATTGCCCTTTTGATTAGTGCTGTTGTCTTTTTTATCATTGGTATTAGATTTAGAAGATTGAGCACCTTTTTTATCATCTAATTCCATTTTTTGTTGAGAAGATTTTTGTTCAGGTTTTTTCTGAACACGTTCTCTCGGTTTTCTTGTTTGTGTTGGTTTGTTTTGTTGTTTAGGTTTTTTTTGTTCCTCTTTAGACGTGTCTTGAATCACTTCTTTTTTAACCACATCAGGATTAGATGCTTGGAAATCAAGTATTTGATAAACTAAGTCTAATTTCTTTAAACTGCGGTATTTTGGAACATTTAATTTTTGAGCTATATCCTGAAGTTCAGGAAGCTTTTTTGCTTTTAATTCGGAAATTTCCAACATGTATGTTTAATAATTAAATTTTATAACTGAAATTGATTTAATCCTTAATTTTCTGAAAATGTATTTAGCGGAAAAAATTTGAAAAAAATCTGAAGATTTAATAAGCTGTCGCACTGTTGTGTAACAAATTATTAATGCAATAATACAATTTTATTTTTAAAATTTAATACATCTTTTAAAAAGAAACTATTAATTTTGTGCCTCATCATAGAAAGTAATACATGATTCAACGTATTCAAACGGTTTACCTTTTATTGTCAGCTGCTGTTTCAGCGGGCTTAATATTTATATTTCATTTATGGACAAACACCGATGATGTTCCTGTGTATGCTAAAGATGACTATTTATATTTAGGTTTGTTTTTAGGATCTGCATTGTTATCTTTGATTTCAATTTTTAATTTTAAGAATAGGAAATTCCAATTTGTTTTGGGACGACTAAACATCATATTAAACTTTATTTTATTAGGATTTTTTGTGTATCAATTGCTAATACCACCTGGAGAGAGTCACATTTCAGAGAAAGGTGTTGGGATATTCATACCTATTTTATCTATCGTGTTATTGGTTTTGGCCAATAAAGCCATTAAAAAGGATGAAGATCTTGTCAAATCTGTCGATCGATTACGATAAACCCTATTATCTTAATTATTTTAGTGCGTAAACCCAAGGTGAAGACCTTGGGTTTTTTTATGAGGTTTAATAGCGTTCAGGGAACTCTATGACTTCTAAGTTTTCAATGGCCTTTCCGTCTATTGTGAATCGTAGCATTGTTCTTACCTTATGAAATCCATGTTTACCAACAGCTCCAGGATTCATGTGAAGTAGATTATAGCGTTTATCAGGCATTACCTTTAAGATGTGTGAATGACCACTGATGAAAATTTTTGGCGGATTTGATTTTATCTTGTCTCGAGTCTTCATATTGTATTTTGGAGGATATCCTCCAATATGTGTGATCCATACATCAACATCTTCGCACATAAAACGATTGTTTTCTGGAAACTCAACCCTTGCTTTATCATCATCAATATTTCCGTAAACAGCACGTAAAGGTTTTAATTTTTTTATTTTATCTGTAACATTTAAATCGCCAATGTCTCCAGCATGCCATACTTCATCAGCCTGTTTTACGTATTTCAATATAGCATCATCGATATAACTATGTGTATCTGAAAGTAAAAGGATTTTGGTCATAAATACGTTCTGTCTAAAGGAAAAATCTAATAATTTTTGTTAATAATACCGAAATTTCGGGATGGTCTTAACAGGAATAAATTATCTTTGTTCTTTTACAAAAATACGAGTTTACTTGAGATATTTTATCGAATTATCATACAATGGAAAAGCATATCATGGCTGGCAAATTCAACCGAATGCAATTTCAGTTCAGGAAGTCATAGAAAAAGCATTGTCAACTATCTTGCAAAACAAAATTTCTATAATGGGCGCAGGAAGAACTGATGCTGGAGTGCATGCATCTCAAATGTTTGCGCATTTCGATTTTGATAAAGCACTCGATGATACTATGGTTTTTAAACTGAATTCATTTTTACCAGAAGCTATCGCTATTCATGCTATTTTTCAGGTTAATGATGAAGCTCATGCTCGCTTTGATGCTCTAAGCAGAACTTATATGTATAAGATTTCGACCAAAAAAAATGTGTTTAATACTGATTTTGCTTATTCACTTTACAATAATCTGGATGTAGATGCTATGAACCTGGCTAGTAGTATGCTATTGAAGTATAATGATTTTCAATGCTTTTCTAAAGTTCATACAGATGTAAAAACGTATCATTGTAAAATCATGTTTGCTCAATGGAAGTATCTTGATGATCAATTGATATTTACTATAAAAGCAGATCGTTTTTTAAGAAATATGGTTCGGGCTATTGTTGGAACCATGGTAAATATTGGTTTAGGAAAAATGAAAGTTGAAGATTTACACGACATTATAAAATCAAAAGATAGAAGTGAAGCTGGTTTTTCTGTTCCTGCTCATGGATTATATTTAACAAATATTGAATACCCAAATACTATAAAAAGTTAAATGGCTGACGTAAAGAAAAAAGTTTTTGACGTATCGCTTTTCAAGCGTTTATTACAATATATAAAACCCTACAAGGTTGTATTTTTTACATCCTTAGTGTGCGTCGTTGGTCTTGCTATTTTTGGAGCACTCAGGCCTTACGTGCTTCAACAGGCGATTGATAAGCATGTGGCTTTAAAACAGTATGATGGCTTTTTGTTTTACATCATAGCCATGCTTGTTTTATTGATTCTTGAAGTTGTAAGTCAGTTGCTGTTTATCTATTATGCCAGCTGGTTAGGGCAATCTGTTGTAAAGGATATTCGAGTAAAGCTTTATGCACATGTTTTAAGATTCAAAATGAAATATTACGATAAATCTTCAGTAGGTGTTTTAATTACCAGAACAGTTACAGACATGGAGCGTATTGCTGATATATTTGGTGAAGGTCTGTTTATGATTTTTAGCGACGTATTAAAAATGCTGGTTGTAGGAGGAATGATGTTTTACATGAACTGGAAACTGAGCCTTATTGCTTTTGTAACCATGCCAATCGTTTTATTTGCTACTAAAATTTTTCAAAAATATATGAAACGTGCTTTTGAAGAAGTGCGAACAGAAGTGTCTAACCTAAACTCCTTTGTGCAGGAACGCGTCACTGGTATGAAAATTCTTCAACTGTTTACTCGTGAAGATACTGAATATAAAAAATTTAAAACCATCAATGAACGCCATAAAAAGGGCTGGTTGAAAACGGTTTGGTACAATTCTGTATTTTTTCCTATTGCTGAACTTTTATCGTCCATCACTTTAGGAACCATAATCTGGGTTGGAGGTATTGGAGTAGTAATGAACAATACTGCTACTGAAGGTGATTTATTCGCATTTATCATGTTTGTTCCTATGTTATTCAGACCATTAAACCAGATTGCTAATAAATTCAATACACTTCAAATGGGAATGGTCGCAGCAGATCGTGTATTTAAAGTGCTGGATACTACGTCTCAAATAGATGATACAGGAACTAAAATAGCTTCAGAATTTAAAGGAAATCTCGAATTTAAAGATGTTCATTTTTCTTATGTAGAAGATGAAGAAGTGCTGAAAGGTATTTCATTACAGGTAAAAGCTGGCGAAACTATTGCTATTGTTGGTGCAACAGGAGCAGGAAAATCTACCATTATTAATCTGTTGAATCGTTTTTACGACATTCAACAGGGAACCATTTGCATTGATGGCGTTGATATTAAAAGTCTGACTTTAAAATCGCTTCGTGCTCAAATTGCCATTGTACTGCAAGATGTTTTCCTTTTTGCAGATACGATACTTAATAATATCACACTTAAAAATCCGAATATCACTGAAGCTCAAGTTCAGCAGGCAGCTAAAGATATTGGAATTCATAACTTTATTATGAGTTTGCCAAATGGTTATCAATATAACGTAAAAGAAAGAGGAGCGATGTTATCTTCTGGTCAGCGTCAACTGATTTCTTTTTTACGTGCCTATGTCACTAATCCGAGTATTTTAGTATTAGATGAAGCTACTTCTTCGGTAGATTCTTATTCTGAACAATTGATACAAGATGCTACAGATAAAATCACAAAAGATCGTACATCTATTGTAATCGCACATCGTTTGGCAACAGTTCAAAAAGCGGATCAGATTATTGTTATGGATGAAGGACGAATCGTTGAAAAAGGCACGCACGATGAACTCCTTAAAAAAGTAGATGGCTATTACCGAAATCTTTATGAAGTTCAGTTTTTAAATGCTGAAGCAGTCTAATTTTTTGCTTGTTTTGCAGCTTCCATAGCAGCTCGTTGTGCTTCAATCAATTCTTGCATATCTCCAGTAATGAGCATGATGATAATGACAATTACTATTATAATTGCAAATACAACTCCCAAAACGATGCAGAAAATAAGAGTTCTCAATAACATCTGAGCAAAACTAAGCTGGTATAAACGTTTTAAAATATATGCAGCATACAGTATCATTAGTGGTAGAAATATCATGCTAATCACACCGTTTGTGACACCAAACATAGCTGCTACGATAATTGTTACTGAAGAAAAAATTGAGATTTGAGATTGCCAGTATAAAAAGACAACGATCAACTCGGTGTAATTGAATTTATTTAAACCGATAAACGAAATCCTGGCAATGAGCGCATATATTGGTATATACAGCATCATCAAAATAGACATATACTCTTGAATAAAACTCATGTTCTTCTGCTGAAATTCTTCCTGACCTTCAACAGCAAAACTTGAAAAATCTAATGATTCCGGAAAAAACTTGTTTAAAATTAAGAGGTATAAACCAGTTAAAGTAATGGCTAATCCAAAGTAACTTATCGGATTCACATAACGTTTTCTTACACCTTCTATATAACCGCCAATAACAACTTCTGGTTGTTTGAACATATCAATTAATGTTCGCAAAAGTTTATTGTCAT
>JAAEZL010000034.1:14623-23670 GCA_018222875.1 Algicola sp. | reverse complement strand
TCATTATACAGCGTTTATAAATTGTTCTTTATTAAGTAATACATATAGAAACCCAATAATTGTAGCAATAATGATGAGTACAACAAATAAAATAAGGTAAGCAAACATGACGACTATAAAATGTAAAACCGTATCCCAAAAAGTAGAATTAAATACACGCTTTAACACATAAAAGAAATAGCCAAATGTAAGTACCGAAATAACACCAGATATTAAAAGGTAATCTAACCCAAAACATAAAAATAAGATGCTCAAAATTGCAGTTACAAAAATAATTTGACCAGAATAATATAGATTAATAACCAGATGTTCTGTGAAATTATAGTGTCGTATTCCCAGAATGTAATATGAAATCCATGTTGCAATTGTAGAAACAGGAACACTTAATATGTAAATAATACTTTGAAAATTATTAACTTCTTCGATGTTGAAGTTAGCAAACGGATTGTTCTTTTGAGCTTCAGAATCCATCATTGGACCAAACATATTTGGATCGAATTCCAAAGCGTCTTTAAAAAATGTATTCATTAAAAACACTTGAACTCCAACCAGAGTCAATGAAATAGCAAAGTATTGTATAACGTTAACATACTTCTTTCGTGTGCCATCTATAAAGCCATTGATTACGTCTTCTGGTTTCGAAAATAAGTGAATAAAGGTTTTTAAAAACTTGTTATCAATATTTAAAAACTGCTCATTAATGTCTGCTGTAATGTTTTTAAACGTCAATCGCTTTTTGACAATTTTTGCACCACAAATCGGACAATAATTTATGAGTTTGCTTAATGCAGTATTACAGTTTTTACACTTCATATTACACTAAATCTTTCTTAATCAGGTTCAATAATTCATCTGCGTTTTCAAACATTATGAATTCACCATTTTTCAAATAAGACACTTGTCCTGTTTCTTCACTAACTACCAAAGCAACAGCATCTGTTTTTTCGGTAATACCAACAGCTGCTCTGTGCCTTAACCCAAAGCGTTGCGGAATACTCTTTTCATTATTTACAGGAAGAATGACTCGTGTGGCTTTTACTGTATTGTTATCGATGATGATTGCACCATCGTGCAACGGACTGTTTTTAAAGAAGATACTTTCTATGATGGGTTGTGTAACTTTTATATTCATTTCATCTCCTGTACTTATCAGAAAATCCAGATTGTTGTTACGTTCTAAAACGATAAGAGCTCCGGTTTTTGTGCTTCCCATTTTATGACAGGCAGCAACAATAGCATCGACATTAGTTTCAGTTTCCATGTCATTTTTCAGGAATTTCATTTTACTGAATAATTTGCCGCGACCACTCAAATTTGTAGAACCAACCATGAGCAAAAACTTCCTGATTTCTGGTTGAAAGACAACTATTAAAGCAATAATACCAACCTTCATAAAACCATCAAAAATATTGTGAAGCATTTGCATTTCAAGCAAATCTGTAGCTTTCCAAACCAAATAAATAATGATGATTCCAATAAAAATGTTAATGGCAACAGTACCTTTAACCAGCTTATAGATGTAGTAGAGTAGGATAGCGACGAGAAAAACGTCGATAAAATCTATAATTCCAAAATCCCAAAATTTGAATTTATCCAAGGTTAGCGTGTTTCTGTAAATGTAATAATTTATGCTTAATAAATAAATTCGTTGTCTTCAACAGGAATACCACGTTCTTTTAGGTCCTCAATTTTAGATTTGATACTTATGTAATCCTGAAAACTTAGCGTTGAAGAGAATAACAGGTAAAGTTTAAAATCTTGTTCAGATTTATAATGGTCTATAATGTTAAGAACAGCATCTTCAACAGTAGAGTAAACGTGTGTATTAGAATCGTCTTTGTGGTAGGATTCTAAACTAAAATCAGTGCTAGAAAAAGCATTCAAGGCAACACTCATTTTTTCTGGTCGTCTGTTGTATTCAAAATAGTCTCTGAGCGATTTGTTTTGATATATTACATCTGTAAACTCAATAAACCCTAAATTTTTAATACTCGTATCATTACAGGTATAATAATTTTTGGCATTTTCATTTTTATGCATCTGCGCATTGCGTTTTTTGTTTTGCAAGAGTTTTATCTTCGGAATAGCTTGTTCTAAAGTCAGACGCCTATCTACATTAAATAACCAATTGGTAGTTCCTATTAAATTTTTTCGGTTGAGTTCTACACTATCAGGTTCTGCTTCATTATAAAAAATGTAAGCAGGAGAGACATCTAATACCTGAGAGATTTTAGCGTTTTCAATTTCTGGCAGCAACACCGATTTTTCCTTTCCGCAGGAAAAAAACAGTAAGACAATAAGTAATCCTAAATAATGCTTCATTTTTTTATTTTCAACTCAACGATTCAACAACTCAACATATTATAAAGTTTCACACATTCTACAGCTTCTTTGACGTCATGAACTCTTAATATTTCGGCACCTTTTTGTAAGGCAATCGTATTTAAAACAGTAGTTCCGTTGAGTGCCTTTTCAGCAGAAGAACCCAGTGCTTTATAAATCATCGATTTTCTTGACATTCCAACAAGAAGGGGTAAGTCGGTTAGTTTTAAAAGTTCCAGTTTGTTGAGCAATTCGTAATTCTGTTCCAGCGTTTTTGCAAATCCAAAACCTGGATCAATCACTAAATCAACGATGCCTAAAGCTCTGGCTTTTTCAATACGTTCAGAAAAATAAAAGAGAATGTCCTTTACTAAATCATCATAATGAGTTTGTTGCTGCATCGATTTTGGAGTACCTCTCATGTGCATCATGATATAAGGAACATTCAGTTTTGCAACCGTTTCAAACATGTTGTCATCTAAATGTCCAGCTGAAATATCATTAATTAAGCATGCTCCAGCATCGATACATTGTTTGGCAACTTCACTTCTAAACGTATCTATTGATAACAGGATGTCTGGAAAATTTTTAATAATTAGTTCAACAACCGGTAGAATGCGCTGTAATTCTTCAGCTATGCTAACATCATCTGCATGTGGTCTGGAGCTGTGCGCGCCAACATCGATAAAAGTTGCACCTTATTCAAGCATCTGATCAACCTGACGCATAACTGAAGACGTATTTCTAAAGCGTCCACCATCATAAAACGAATCTGGTGTCACATTTAAAATACCCATGATTTTCGGCTGACTCAAGTCGATTAATTGTCCTTTACAATTGATGGTTTTGCTCAAAACTATATAGTATGGTTAAAGTTTTTAAATCTGATTAATTTATGCGAAATTTACGGAAAATTAAATGTTTTAAATGCAAGATACTTCAAAACAATATGATGACGTCATCGCTCAGTGCAGAAGTCTTTTTATTAACAAAATGAAAGATTACGGAAGTGCATGGCGCATTTTAAGGTTACCATCGTTAACAGATCAGATTTTTATTAAAGCACAACGCATTAGAGGGTTACAGCAAAATAACGTTCGTAAGGTTGACGAAGGTGAAGTAAGTGAATTCATAGGAATTATCAATTATTGTACGATGGCTTTAATTCAACTGGATAAAGGTGTTGTTGAACAACCTGATTTGTCTGTTGAAGAAGCTACTGCACTTTATGATGATAAAATTACAATAACCAAACAGCTGATGATGGATAAAAATCATGATTATGGTGAAGCCTGGAGAGATATGAGAGTGAGCAGCTTAACCGATTTGATTTTACAAAAGTTATTGCGCGTGAAGCAAATTGAAGATAATGCAGGAAAAACCATTGTAAGTGAAGGTATCGATGCTAATTACCAGGACATGATTAATTACTCGGTATTTGCGATGATTCATTTAAGTGAAACTAATTAGCAGAATGTCACCTTGAGCATTACTGAAATGAAAATATATTTTTATTGAAAGTACATAACGAAGTTAGCGAAAGGTCTTAATAAAAAAATATGAAAGCACTAGTCAACATAAGCAGAGTACTCGTTGGAGCACTTTTTATTTTTTCAGGATTTATAAAACTTAATGATCCTTTAGGATTTTCATACAAACTGGAGGAATATTTTAGCTATGATGTGCTTGATATTCCTTTTTTAATGCCTTATGCTTTAGGAATTTCGATAGTTGTAGTTGTTTTTGAGGTCATTCTTGGTGTGTTTTTATTAATAGGCTACAAACCTAAATTTACGGTGTGGAGTTTATTGGGAATGATTGTGTTCTTCACCTTTTTAACCTTTTATGCTGCCTATTTTGATAAAGTAAAAGATTGTGGGTGTTTTGGAGATTTCTTAAAACTAACACCTTGGCAGTCCTTTGGGAAAGATGTAATTTTATTAATCTTAATTTTGATTTTATTTGTTGGTCAGCGTCATATTAAACCCATTATGAGTAAATTCGGATTAACGGTTGCAGCATTGTTGAGCTTTATTGCTTGTCTGTGGTTTGGCTATCATGTGTTGATGCATTTACCGACTTTCGATTTCAGGGCTTACAAGATAGGTGATAACCTGCAAGAGAATATGAAATTGCCTGCTGATGCTAAAGATGCGATTATAGATTATCACTGGACTTATACTTTAAATGGTGAAGAGAAAACGTTGACAGATCGTGGTCGTGGACCAAAAACCTATGATAAAATTATTGGAGTAGAAACGGAAATAGTTCAGGAAGGTGATGTGCCTAAAATTCAGGATTTCTCTATAGAATCTGAAGACGAAGATGTAACGCAAAAGTTTTTAGAAACTGAAAGATTAGTAATGATTGTGTCTTATAATCTTGATAAAGCTGAAGCTGATGGCATGGTAAAACTCAAAGCGATGACTGATGAGGCTATGAAACAAGGCTACACAGTTATAGGCTTGACAGCTTCTGGAGAAGACAAGAAAAAAGAAATTCAAAAGGCTTATAATCTGGATGTCGAATTCTATCTCTGTGATGAAAAAGTATTAAAAACGATTGTTCGGGCTAATCCAGGAGTTGTTGTTCTTGAAAAAGGAACTGTTACTCAAAAAGTACACTGGAACGATATTGATGATCTGGAATTTTAATAGTCAGTTTGCAGTATTAATCTTAGCTTTTAGAGCATTAAATAACTGGTTTTTTACGAATAATAGTGATGTTAGAATTTAATAAGTAATTTTCAACTCAACAACTCAACAACTCAACAACTCAACAACTGATAAGATACATACTAAATAAAACCCTTTACGCTTTACTCACATTATTTGGTGTAGTTACTGTTATTTTCTTTTTATTTAATGTCTTGCCAGGTGATCCTGCTCAAATGATGCTGGGACAAAATGAAGACAGCGAACAAATTGCAGCAGTAAAGGCTAAATACGGTTTTGATAAGTCCATTTCAACGCAGTATTTATATTATCTTAACGACGTGTCACCTTTGTCATTTCACTCCACAAACCCTGAAGATTATACGTATTTAAGAGATGGGAAATATGCAGCAACATCATTATTAACTATTGGAAGCACGACTACAGTTATAAAGTTTCCATATTTACGAGAGTCCTTTACAAAACAAGGCAAGAAAGTTACTCAGGTTATCGGAGAAACACTTCCAAATACTGCAGTTCTTGCTGTGTCAGCAATTGTTATCGCTATTGTGTTAGGGATTTTTTTAGGTATAATTTCAGCCTTGTTTAAAGATCGCTGGTTAGATAAAACCATTCAGATATTTAGTACGCTTGGCATGAGTGTTCCTTCGTTTTTTAGTGCGATTTTATTTGCTTGGTTTTTTGGATACATTTTACATGACTATACGAACCTTGAAATGACAGGAAGTTTATATGAACTTGATGATTTTGGAGAACAGGTAACTATCAAATGGAAGAATTTAATTCTACCAGCTATCGTCTTAGGCATTCGTCCGTTAGCTGTTGTCATTCAGTTAATGCGAAATTCACTACTTGAAGTGTTAAATCAGGATTATATCAGAACAGCCAGAGCTAAAGGCTTGAGTGAATTTCAAATCATTAAACGTCATGCTGTTAAAAATGCCTTAAACCCTGTGGTGACAGCCATATCTGGTTGGTTTGCCTCTATGTTGGCAGGAGCAGTATTTGTCGAGTATATTTTTGGATGGAATGGCTTAGGTAAAGAAATTGTGAATGCGCTCAATACCTTAGACTTGCCTGTGATTATGGGTTCAGTACTTGTTATTGCACTTTTGTTTATCATTATCAATATCTTTGTAGATGTTATTTACGGATGGCTTGATCCTAAGGTGAAATTAGAATAGAAGCGTATAAACGCCATTTTTAAAAGGAAAGTAGCTTTAAGTTTCTCTATGTAAAGACGGAAGACTTGTTGTTCAAAAAAGAAAGTTTAATAATGAGGAAAATTATATATATTCTAGTTGTATGTCTTAGTTTTATAAGTTGTTCAAAAGACATTAAAACGCAGCTTTCAGATGACGTTCTAAATGAAACGTATATAAATTTAGAAGGCGATTCTATTTCATTTAGAGATATGTTAGCTAAACATAAAGGAAAACAAATTGTTATTGATGTCTGGGCGAGCTGGTGTCGAGATTGTATTTTAGGTCTGCCAGAATTAAAAGCATTACAAGCTGAAAAGCCAGATGCAGTGTATGTATTTTTATCAGCAGACAGATCAATCGATACATGGAAACGTGCCATCAAAAAACATGACATTCAAGGTGAGCATTATTTTATGCCTGACGGAACTAAAGGATATTTAGGTAAATTTGTAGATATTGACTGGATTCCGAGATACATGATTGTCGATTCAAACGGTCATATCGAATTATTTGATGCTATTGAAGCCGATGATCCTTTAATTAGAGAAACATTAAACTAAGTATAACTTAAAACATAAACTGCTTCGGCAGAAAAAGACATGAGAAAACATATCGTAGCAGGAAACTGGAAAATGAACAATGGGTTAATTCAAACCGAAACACTTATTTCAGAATTAAAACAACAAACGAAAACCTCTGATGCAGAGGTCATGATTGCGCCAACATTTACCAATTTATGGCATGCTTTTGAATCCACAAGACAAGATGATATTGAAGTGATTGCACAAAATATGCACTTTGCCGAAAATGGCGCTTATACAGGCGAGATAAGTGCAGGAATGTTAAAAAGTATTGGTATCAAAACCGTTATTTTAGGGCATAGTGAACGTCGCGCGTATTTCAATGAAACAGACGACTCATTAGCAAAAAAAGTAGATACTGCTTTAGCGAATACTATGCGCGTTATTTTTTGCTTTGGTGAGGAACTATCAGACCGTAAAGCTGGAAACGAAGAAGCTGTTGTTGAGCGTCAGATAAAGAATGCACTTTTTCATCTTGAAGCTTCAGCCTTTAAACATATTGTGTTAGCGTATGAGCCTGTTTGGGCAATTGGTACAGGTGAAACTGCTAGTCCAGAGCAAGCACAGGATATGCATGCCTTCATCAGAAAAACGTTAAATAGCAAGTATGGTGAAACAGTTGCTGATGATATGACCATTCTATATGGAGGAAGTGTAAAGCCAAATAATGCTAAGGAGATTTTCTCAAAACCAGACGTAGATGGTGGTTTGATTGGTGGAGCAGCATTAAACGCTGAAGATTTTTATGCCATTGTTAATGCATTTTAGAAAGTAAATAATTTGGGCGTTACCAACCTAAGCTTAAGGGCTTAGTTTGGTCGTGCTTTCACTACTCGCTCTTTTTGCGAAAAGACAAAAAGGAGCTCAAACATACCGTTCAATCACTAACGCAATCGTTCAATTAATATCATGTCAAATACAATTTATTTAGGCTATTACTTTAAAGTAAATCCCTTGCAACCAGCCGTTGAAATTCTTATTGCAGAGCTAGGCTATGCAGGTTTTGAAAGCTTTGTTGAAACCGATGAAGGCGTTACTGCTTACATTCAAAAAGAGGAATGGCATGAGGCTATTCTTGAGGATATTCAAATTTTAAGCTCAGATGAATTCGAAATCACTTTTACTTCCGAAGAGATTGAACAAACCAACTGGAATGCGGAATGGGAAAAGAATTTCAATCCGATTATTGTAGATGATGCATGTTCTGTTCGTGCGCCATTTCACGAAAAACCAAATACGAAATACGATATTATCATCGAACCAAAAATGAGTTTCGGAACAGGACATCACGAAACGACTCACATGATGATTCAACATATTCTTAAAAATGACTTTACTGATAAATCGGTTTTAGATATGGGTTGCGGAACAGGCGTTTTGGCGATTCTCGCTGAAATGAAAGGAGCGAAACCTATTGATGCGATTGATTATGACAATTGGTGTTATTTGAATAGTCTGGAAAACGTTGAACGTAATCACTGTAACTACATCACTGTTATTGAAGGTGACGCAGAGGTATTACCAGGAAAACATTATGATATTATTATTGCTAATATCAACCGTAATATTTTACTTAATGATTTAAAAACCTACACAGCTACTTTAAATCCTGGTGGTATTCTATTTTTGAGTGGTTTTTATGAGGATGACCTATCAATTATTGAAGCTGAGTGTAATAAATACGGTTTAAAACACGTTGAAACTCTTGAACGAAATAATTGGGTTGCTTTAAAATTTAAAAAATAATTTTTACATTTATATAAACTATTGACGCTGTCATGTAGAACAGAGTCGAGAAATCTCAAAAAAACAGAGATGGAAATAATGAGTACAAAAGAAAAAGTAAAAGAGGAAGTCCTCGTCGACACCTTAGAGCAAGCTCTTAATGAGATTGTTGTTTATAACGATGATGTCAATACATTTGATCATGTTATAGATACCTTAATTTATGCGTGCGATCATACACCTGAACAAGCTGAGCAGTGTTCAATTATTGTACATTACAAAGGTCAATGTACTGTCAAGACAGGAGAGTACAAAGAGTTAGAGCCAAGATGTACCATGTTACTTGAAGCGGGTTTGAGCGCTGAAATAATTTAAGTATTAAAGCGTCCAACAGCACAGCTTACGTAAGACTTTGCCTTTTTTATAACAGGATTTGATTCACCTTCAACTGGATATCCAAGTGTTGATAATAGCGTTTTTACTTTTTCATATGCTTTAATTTCGCTGTATTTAAAAGTTACCGAATGAGTTTCATTATT
>JAAEZL010000034.1:8085-14613 GCA_018222875.1 Algicola sp. | reverse complement strand
TTAACATTCGAAACACCTTCTAATTCTTCCAAACGGGTTGTAATTGTGTTAGCACAACCACCACATTTTAAATTTTGAATATTTAAAGTGCCTTCCATAATTTATAATGTTGACGGACAAACAAAATCTGTAGTAGGTAAATCTGTTTTCTTGATTGCTCCAAAGCCACCTGCAATATCAACTAAGTTGTGATATCCTCTTGCTTTTAAAATAGAAGCAGCAATTACACTTCGGTAACCACCAGCACAGTGAATGTGATAGGTTTGATCTTTAGAAATCTCATTCATTTGTGTATTGATATAATCTAAAGCAAAATGCTGGGCATTCTCTAAATGCATACTTTTGTATTCACCATCTTTTCTAACGTCTAAAATATGAACGTCATCATTTTTCACACGTTCAGCAAATGTTTCAGCAGAGATAGATTCTAAAGTATCTATATCTCTTCCTGAAGCAATCCAGGCATCTAAACCTCCTTCTAAATAACCAAGTGTATTGTCGTAACCAACACGAGATAATCTGGTCACAGCTTCTTTGCTTTTTCCTTCAGGAACCACCAGTAAAATAGGTTGTTTTAAATCGGTTATTAAAGCTCCAACCCAAGGAGCAAATTGTCCGTTTAACCCAATAAAAATTGAATTTGGAATGTGTCCTTTTATATAATCACTTTGTGGTCTGACATCAAGAACTAAAGCTTCTTGATGATTTGCCATGGCTTCAAAATCTTCAGGGTTTAAAGGTGAATCTCCAGATTTTAAAACGGTTTCGAAACTATCGTAACCCATTTTATTCATCATTGCATTTTTAGCAAAATACTGTGGAGGAGGTGCAATGCCATCCAATACTTCTTTAACAAATTCTGCTTTAGTCATATCAGCTCTTAAGGCGTAATTGGTTTCTTTTTGATTTCCTAGGGTTCCAACAGTTTCTTTGCTCAGGTTTTTTCCACAGGCAGAACCTGCACCATGTGCTGGATAAACAATCACATCATCAGCCAAAGGCATAATTTTATTCCGAAGCGAATCGTATAGCATACCAGCTAAATCTTCTTTGGTTAAATCAGATTTTATAGCTAAATCTGGTCGTCCTACATCACCTAAAAATAAAGTGTCACCAGAAAATATAGCATGATCTCTTCCGTGTTCATCAATTAATAAATACGTTGTCGATTCAAGCGTGTGACCAGGTGTATGTAACGCTTTTATTGTAATGTTTCCTAATTTGAATTCTTCATTGTCTTTAGCTGAATGGATGTCATAGGAGGTTTCAGCTCCAGGACCATACACTATTGTTGCTCCTGTTGTTTTCGCTAAATCAACGTGACCAGAAACAAAATCGGCATGGAAGTGAGTTTCAAAAATGTATTTTATTTTTGCATTATCTATTTTTGCTTTATCAACATATTGTTGTGTTTCTCTTAAAGGATCAATGATAGCGACTTCACCTTCAGATTCAATGTAATAAGCACCTTGCGCTAAACAGCCTGTATAAATTTGTTCAATTTTCATGATAATTCTGTTTTAATTATGACTCATAGTATGGTTAGAGTCTAATTCAACTTAAATACAAAGTTAAGAAGTATTCTTTTTCTACGTGTAACAAATGTTACGAATTGCTAATGAGGCAGCTTGTCTTTTAGAACACCGTAAACATAAGTTCCTACAATGGCAGCTAAAATTACGATTAGCATCGAAAAAACACCAGTTCCTACCAAAATGTACATTGGTCCAGGACAAGCGCCTGCTAATGCCCAACCTAATCCGAAAAGTGTTCCACCAATAATATATCGATAAAGACCTTTATCTTTTTTTGGGACATTCATTTTGTGTCCTTCTAAATTATTGATTTTTAGTTTTTTTGCGATATGAAGTAAGATAACTCCTGTAACAATAGCTGTTCCTATGATTCCATACATGTGAAAAGATTCAAACTTGAACATTTCATAAATACGATACCATGAAACGGCTTCAGATTTGACTAATACAATTCCGAAAATAATACCGACGATTAAAAATTTAAAAACTTTCATATTAACCAAAAATTAAAGGGAATAGTAAATGAATCATTATGAGTCCACCAATAAAAAAACCAATTACAGCAATTAAAGAAGGAAGTTGTAAGCTACTCAAACCTGTTATGGCATGACCAGAAGTACATCCTCCAGCATATCGAGTTCCGAAACCAACTAAAAAACCACCAATGGTTAGAATTAAAATACCTTTTAAACTAAATACAGCATCCCAACTATAGAGTTCTGCTGGAAGTAAGGATTGCCCAGCATTATCGAAGCCCAATTTAGAGAGGTTTTTAATGGTTTCAGGATTTAAATCTATGTTTGTTGGGACTGATAAAAACTGATGTGCTATAAAGCCACCAATGATGGCACCTAACACTACAATAAGGTTCCAGCGTTGTGATTTCCAGTCGAAATCAAAAAACTTTACCTTTTTTCCTGCACCTCCAATAGCACAAAGCGTCCTAAGGTTTGAGGACATACCGAATGTTTTTCCGAGGTAAATAAGGCTAAACATTATGAGGGCTATTAATGGACCACTTACATACCATGGCCAGGGTTCTAGGATGAATTGCATAGTTTTTCTTTTAAAATAAAAAGCAAACTTTTTAATGTTTGTTTTTTTAGTGAACTCGACTGGATTCACATCCAATACTCAAATAGTAATCTTTATCGTGGCTCATTTATATCTTGTAAAAATCTGTTGACCGGTTTGCAAACTTATCGCTTGATTTGCGATGGTATAGTTTACATTTCTGTCGGGCTACAAAGATACTTTTTTTAAAAGGATTCAAAGCAATGTAAATGTATTAATACCATAGAAATAGTTCTAAATATTGGGTAAGAATTTCTTTTTGAATGCCTATAAATAGAAGTAGGTCTAGGAGTAATCCTGTTTTTTATTAAGTAGTTTACATTGGTTTTTAAAATGAAAGGTTAGTGCTATTTATATTATTATTTTTCCTACTTAATAATAATTCTCTTTTTGTATTGAATTACCATCTGAAAGGTTTTGTATTATCTTAATTTATGAATCTAGAAGATAGATACAAAATATGATTTTTCTTACTTTTAAGTCTTAAGTGTTTGAAGTATAGGTGGGAAAAAAGTTAATAACTTTTTAATTTTAATTTTAATTTTGATAATTTAAGTTGTTTATTTATTGCCCCAAATCTACTTAAAATGAAAAATTTTTATCTTACAGCATTAGCTGTCGCTTTTAGTTATACAGTAAAAGCCCAAGACTTATCTAGTACTATGCTTGTAACTCCAGGTACTACAGTTATGGTGTCATCAGGCACTGCAATTTCTGCATCCGAAGTCAACCTGAAATCTACATCAGATAGCTTTGCGTGTTTATTTCTAAACGACGATTTAGAGCCCTCAACAATTGTGAATTATGATCGTTATGTTAATGTTATCGGTACGACAGGCCAAAATGGAGGTAACGATTTAATTTCCTTACCCGTAAAGACAACAGCAGATGTTACTTTCTCTGATTTTTTAACTTATACAGATGGTGTAACTGCAAATTCAATGATTATACCCAATGCACCATCTATTCCAACGCTATTTGCCTTTGGGCCTTATAACAACACTAATCACTCCTATACAAATTATAATACAGCCACAGATGGAGGTGTTATACTTAAAAGAGGTATAGGCTACAGGGCTGCAAGTTATAGTGGACAGACCATAAGATGTACTGGTACAGTATCTACAGTATCAGAAACTGTTGAAATAACTACAAATGAAAATGTGTGGAACTCAGTAGGTAATCCCTTTCCAACATTTATAGATTCCCAAGCTTTTCTAGCTGCGAATTCTACAGTACTAAAACCTAGCGCGCGAGCAATATACGCTTATAATAGTGGCACTAATACCGATACAGGTACCGGAACCTTTGGTAATTATACCATTATTAATGGATTAACCAATACAGACGTAAACATTGCGCCAGGTCAAGGATTCTTAGTGGCAAACGACTCTTCTGATGCTACAAATCAGATAAGCTTCACTCAAGCTATGAGAACTAATGAGGGAACGGATGATTTTATTTTAGGTAGAAATGCCAATCAAAATCAAATGTTTCGCCTTCAGGTTGAAAATGGTACGGAAGACTTTGCAACAGAAATTTACTTTAATGCTAATTCAACGTTAGGTTTAGATCCTGGATATGATGCAGTGCTCTATACTAACGATGGTTATGATTTGATTGTTTATTCACATTTGGTTGAAAATGATCTTGGCGAAAGTATGGCTATTCAAAGTCTTGGACTTAACAATCAAAATGATATTAGTATTCCACTAGGACTAAAAGCAGAGCAAGGACAGCAGATTACATTCAGTATTGAAACATCTACATTACCAAATGGAGTTGAAGTCTATTTAGAAGATACTCTAACCAATACGTTTACCTTATTGAATGCCAACAGCTATTCATTTGCCACCAATAACCCTATTTCAGGTATCGGACGGTTTTATCTTAGGGTTGAAAACAGTACATTATCAACTATAGACCAAAATAGTGAAAGCTTAAAAATCTTTACAAGTGAGAAAACAATTTTTATCAATGGACTACTTTTGGCAGATACAGAAGTCTCTATTTATGATATTCAAGGTCGTTTAGTTCTTTCTTCTTTTTTAAAGGAAGCTTCAGATAGAAACACATTAAATGCGGAGAGATTGAGCCAAGGCATGTATGTGGTTAAGTTAAACAGCAAAGAACAACAGCAAACAAAGAAAGTGATTATTAAATAAGTAAGTCTGTTCTTTCTAAGACCACTATTAATTCGTACGAGATCATTAATTATTATTCATTAATAGTAATAAAAACATAATTATTACAATAAGTGGACCCGAAACTTACCAAGGCTAAGGTCGTAACCGGTATTCCATAGTTATTTAATTTGTGTAAATATAGACAGAGCTTTTCATTTGATTTAGGGTTTTTACGATACAAAGTGGTCTAGAATCAGCATAAAAGGAAATTTTGAAATAAATAGTTTGGATTCTTTTTAATAAAAGTTTTATATTTGCACCCACAAAAACGGCCTCGTGGCGCAACTGAATAGCGCACTTGATTACGGCTCAAGAGGTTACAGGTTTGAATCCTGTCGAGGTCACAAAACTTTAAAACAGCAAGCTTACTAATGAGCTTGCTGTTTTTTTATACAATCTTTTATTAGTTTGAAGTTTTAGTGTTGAGGTAATACTTTTTTCGTAACCAGAACGACACTTTGACCAAAAAAATGAGTGCAGGAACTTCAACCAAAGGACCGATGACTCCTGCAAATGCTTGTCCGGAATTAAGCCCGAACACAGCAATCGCCACAGCAATCGCTAATTCAAAGTTATTTCCGGCAGCAGTAAAAGCGACAGAAGCCGTTTTATCATAATCTGCTCCCATTGCTTTGGTAAAGAAAAATCCGATAATGAACATCAACGTGAAATATATCAACAATGGAACTGCAATAATTAAAACATCCATTGGTATTTCAACAATTAACTCGCCTTTTAATGAAAACATAACGACTATTGTGAATAATAGTGCAATTAAAGTTATTGGTGAAATAGCAGGAATGAACTTGTTTACGTACCATTCTTCACCTTTTAATTTCACCAAAATTAGCCTGCTCAAAATTCCCATTATAAACGGAATACCCAAATATATGGCTACACTTTCAGCAATTGTTGCAATAGAAATATCGACAATAGCACCTTCAAAGCCAAAATAAGGAGGAAGTACAGTAATGAAAATCCATGCATAAAAACTGTAAGCAAATACCTGAAAAATACTATTTAATGCCACCAGACCTGCTCCATATTCGCTGCTGCCTTCAGCTAAATCATTCCAGACTAAAACCATTGCAATACAGCGAGCCAACCCAATGAGAATTAAACCAACCATATATTCCGGATAGTCACTTAGAAATATAATTGCTAAAATAAACATTAAAACAGGACCAATAATCCAGTTAAGAATGAGTGAAATAGACAGGATTTTTGTGTTTCTGAAAACTTTTGGTAACAGCGAATAATTGACTTTTGCCAGAGGAGGATACATCATGAGAATCAAACCTATAGCTATAGGAATGTTTGTCGAGCCATGGCTAAATGCGTTGATAAGGTTTGGAAAAGTTGGGATGAAATATCCAAGTGCAACACCAATAGCCATTGCTACAAAAATCCATAAGGTTAGATTTCTATCAAGAAAACTTAATTTTTTTATTGCCATGTTTAGGAATTGATTTGTGAGAATACGTAAAAAAGTTCAGTTGCGATTTGCAAACTACGTTCATGGTACTTTTCACCCTGTTGAGGTGTGTTATCAAATGCTTTTGGATCTTCAAAAGTTATAGGAATACGCTTTTCAGCACCAGAAATAAAAGGACAAGCTTCGTTTGCAGAATCACAGGTCATAATTGCAATAAATTCAGATTTAGGATTAAAATCGTTGTCTAATGTCTTTGAAAATCCAATTACAGGATGTTCATTATCAGCATATTTAATGC
>JAAEZL010000034.1:5154-8075 GCA_018222875.1 Algicola sp. | reverse complement strand
GCTATAAACCGGGTTTTTTCCTTCAGAAACTGTTTTAATTTCAAAACCTGAATTTTGCAACGTTTCTGCCACTACAGGAAAAAGTGCAGTAGCTTCTGTTCCTGCCGAATAACAAAACACATTATTAATATTAAAATAGTGTGCTATAGTTTGAGCCCAAACTTGCGAGAGATGGCTTCTACGCGAATTGTGAGTGCAAATGAAATTAATACGAATGTTCTGACCTTTCGAGACTTTAGATTGTATAATGTCTGCTAAAGGTTGTAACACAGATTTGCGACTATCACTAATAGATTCCGGATGTAGTTGTTTGATTACGTTTTCAATTTCTGAAAACAATGCTGGTTGTGTCGTCATTTTTTGAGATTTAGTGGATTAGCAACAGTTTCCATTAGGAGAACAACAAGGTTCATCATTTAGTTCAGACAGTTTTACTTTTTGTTTTTCGACTGGAATTCCACAATTGTCTTTAGCCAGACAATCTGTTTGTTTAGTTGTCAGTAAGAAATTTTTCCCATCAAAATCAAGTCCGAATTTACCAATAGTTTCTGCCTGATATTCAACTTCGACATCTAAATCGTCAATTTTCAACACCTTCTCAGAGAGTTCAATAATCTTTAATAATTTCTCAGGATGTAATCTATGGTCATAATCATTTGCATTCCATAGCTGAAAATTAACAACCTCTTCATCTCTTACTGTACCACCACAATCGATAAAATGTTTGGTGATTTTTCCAACTTCTGTAACATGAAAGTGGTTTGGTACTAACTCGCCATTTGGTAATTGAAAACCAATAGTATTCAATTCATTTAATACTAATTTTACTTCAGATAGTTTCATAATTATATTTGTTTATTGCGATTATACGATTAATTGATTTAAATTTTTTTAACAGCAATCTGTTTTTAAAAGATCCTGATTTAAAAACTGATTCATAATGTCTTTCATTTTAGACCAGTTTTCGGTATTTATGCAATAGCAAACACTTGTTCCTTCTACGTTTCCTTTTATTAGTCCTAAATGTTTTAGTTCTTTTAAATGTTGAGAAATTGTAGGTTGTGCCAGTCCGATTTCATTTACTAAATCACCGCAAACACAGCTATTAATTTTAAAGAGATGCTCTAATATTGCGACTCTGGCTGGATGTCCAAAAGCTTTTGCGAACAATGAAATTTCATTTTGTTCGTCTGTAAACATTTCCGTTTTTGCTAATCCCATTTTTAATTCATTATTATATTGCAATATTACGATTAATATCTGAATCTTAAAAATTTTTAAGTGGGATTTTTTTAGAAATAGCTTTGCTTTTTTAAAGTATTTGAATTAGAATTCCGATTAATAGCAATACAATATTAATAGTTAAAGCTTTACCAATACTGATTTTTTTTGAATATACTTTGAAGCCAATGTAAATACCAATAATAGAAAAAATAGTATTTACTATTAGTATCCAGTCTGAAGTATAATAGGTTGAAAGAATAGAAGAGAAGTGATATCTGTAAAGAAGTTTTAAGCCAATCCACATCCAAAAAAGATTTCCTAAAGTAATTAAAATTCCAAGAGCTTTATGTTGTTTAAGGAATATAAGGCAAGAAAAAGTTATCATACAAAATATGATAATTGATCCAAAGACCATTAAGTTTATCCATAATGATACATCATGAAATCCTGAAGCAAAATAATTTAATATTGCCTCTGATGTAAGAAATAGTGTAACGATTAATATAAGAAACAATACTAAATGAAGAAGAATTATTTTTTGCCTACGCATTAACCTTCTTTTTGTTTAACCATTTGGCAAGTCTATGATAATTTGATAGGATTACATATCCAACAATTAAGTTCATTCCAGATATTGCCCAATTAAAATAATCAACTGTGGTATCTATATTTGAATACACAAAACTATCAATCCCTTGTGGAGTAACCTCTTTTTTAAAAGCAAGAAAAGCATACTGTAAAAATTCAGGTAGGTAGTAAATTATTAAATAGATACCAATTATTAACAAAGCCAATTGTATAATTTTCACACCATCAAAATTTTCAAACATAATTTGTTCATCATCAAAACCTTTATCCAATTTAAATAGATCAATAATCAAATCTGTTTTTCTAATAAGCAAAACGAATAATAGTATTGGAACTAGTATAGCTACCAAAGTTAATAGTAGTATAATAGTTCAAATCCATAGGCAGCATAGCTGATATTGGATGGGATATAATAGAATATTGTAAGAATTAAAGAATAGAGTGCGAAAATTTTGATTAAAATTCTGAAGAAATCTCTTTTAGTCATGAGTTGGTTTTGAATGTTGATTAAATATATACATTTAAATTGAAGTAGGAGTAGTGTGGTATGTGCAGATGGTTTCTTAGCTCATTAATTGCTTGTGTGAACCATCACAGTTTGGTTTTTTTTAATGCTTCAATTTCTGAGAGATCAGTAAATCTAATTTGTCTGGCAGATTGGGTGTTTTTTGTTTGCTGGACTAAAATGTTTTTGGAGTCATTCAGTAAAGTTTCTTTGTGGAACAGAATTGCACAATAATTTTTAAATTCGTGAATTAACAAAATGTTATTTCCTTTATATGTGTAGCAAGGATGCATCCATTTAAAGTTTTCCTCCAATCCGCAATCTAATATGAGTTCACGAAGTCTGGTTAACTCTAGGTTCCATGTTTTTTGACTGAATACATAGTTTTCGACTTCTGAACGCATAGTTTTCTAATAAATGAAGGGTTTATGAAGATATCGATGAGCTGCAGTTATATTTAATTTTATCAAGTGCTTTTGGAAAGGTTGCTTTCATAAAGTCGAGATGCTCGTCAAGAATATCAATTTCAACCGTAAGTGTATTGCCATTTTGTGCTTCGGTAAGCTTATAAATTTCTGAAGTTCCTGACCATTTTCTGGTATCT
>JAAEZL010000034.1:2388-5144 GCA_018222875.1 Algicola sp. | reverse complement strand
CTGGTATCTTCATCAATAGGTTGTTCTTGTCCATTAACTACAGTTCCAATATGCTTAAAACTCATAATCTTATTAGGAATATGTTTTTCAATACGACTATAAATACCACTTTGGTCAGGACCAAGAAATAAAACTGTGCTACCTTCTTTCCAGTGATCTGAAATAGCATAGGAGCCTTCACAAAATACACTGGTCCAATCGCGATATGACTTCTCATTCCATAACGCTTTCCAGATCTCATTTTTCTCAGCCTTTATGTCGATTGAAAATTGTAATCTGTTTATCATTGCTTTGTTTTTTTAGTAGTTGATACCTATTAATCTTCACTTGCTAAAGTCATTTCAAAAAACTGACTCCAGGCATCCCCTTTTTTATATTCACCTGTTTCATACCAATTATTATTATCGTCTAACCAAATAATATATCTTACATTTTCATTAGGATACCAATGAAATTTATTATCAATCAATTCGCCTTCAAATTCGGCATTTTGACCACTTGGAAGATAGGATCTGAATGAATAATTATCTTTTTGTTTGTCGTAGGTTAATATGGCTAAGGCATCATGAATAACTTTTCCGTTTGAAACCCCTTTTCCTTCAATAATAATAGCAGTAGAATCTAATTTAAATTGAATTCGTTCCGTTTGCCGGAATTCAGACTTTCCATTTCTGCCTAATATCCATCCATTTCCGTTCCAGTTTCCAACCATAAAATCTAATTTTTTAATGTTGACTTTAGTTAAGGAATCGGTTTTTGAAGTTTGAGCAAAAGAAGCAGCTGATATTAATATTGAAGTTACAATTAAAGCAATGGTTTTCATAGCGTTTGTTTTATTAGCTGCGTTAAGTTCAATGTGTTGGAACTAAGTTAGTAAAAAGAGGTAAACCTGAAGGGCGTTAAGTTGCTGTAATCCTATTGTTAAAGATACTAATTTTGAATGAAGCAGAAAGTAAGTCTATAATTCATCCTTAGACCAATTTGCTCTCTTTTTTAAATCGTTGTGTGTTGGCAAATACGTAAGCCCTTTAGTATAGATATTATAGGCTGTTTTATAATATTCTTTATAGTAATAATAGTTCCCAGCTTTAACATATAAATCACCCAATAAGCCATTGCTTACTTCATCTAAAAGGTCGTTATTGTCTAATATTGTTTCTAATTTTTGTAAATACTCATTGCCTACAGTAACTTTTTTTCTATTAAAATTTTTAAGTGAAATATGAGCATACAAGTGCGCTAAAGTTATATTATATCTGTTATTCTCTTTTAAAAAATCATATGTTTCACACATACTTTCAAAAGATTTAAGAGCTTCAATATTGAAACTTGAAAGTTTTACTTTTTTAAAAGCCACATAAGAAACGATACTTTTAATTCTTTTGTTTTTAGGATTGATTTGTAAGATTTCATCGCAATACTGAATGGCTTCATCCAGCTCTTCATTTCTTGCTGCATTGTTAGCCAAATACTCTAATAAAAATTCAATAGCTTCATTTTTAATAATTTCATCAGGTACCTTTTTAAATTTTTCTATTGTGTTTTCTATAAACGCATTATCATTATCATCATGATCAACTATTTTATATAAGCTTGATTTTAAATTGCTTATTGAATAATCTTCAGGAAATTTGGAGATGGCTAATAATTCGATTAAATACTCTACATCCTCTGTTTTATTAAATTCCAGTTCGTTGATATTAGCATACATTATAGATTTAATGATTGGGTCGATAAGAGGTGAAGAGAAAAAAACCTTAGCTTTTTTTAGCGTGTTTAGTGCTTCGTCATAGGCTTCATTATCTGAGTCTAACAAGCCTTTATTATAGTACTGCATTCCAATTAGCGCTCTTTTATCAATAGATTCTTTTCCGTAATAATAATCTTCATAAAATTTTGAATAGCCCTTAATTAAAACTTCATCTTCGGTAACTAATTTGTATGATATGAGGTCATCTACAATTTTTTTAATTTCAGATTCTTTTGGAGTAATAAAACCATATTGTCCTGGCACTGTTGTTTCCAGATAAATTTTATAGGTTTTAGGATATACTATTAAAAATACATGTGAGGGCGTTTCTTTAATATGATATGGAATATTTAATTCTTCAAAAACATAGGCATATAAGGCACTTGCTGTGACACAATTGTAAGTGCCATCCTCGAAAATATCATTAAAATTAGCAGTTAATGTATATTTTTTTAGAAACGTATTATGGATGTTATCATATAGTTTTTCAATTCTCTTTTTCTCTTTTTTTGCTTTAGTTTCTTTTGGAGGAACAGATTCTAAAATAGAAGTTACTTTTTGTTTATATTCTGAAGCCAATTCGGGAGTCATTGAAGTCTCGATTGCTAATAAGCTTTCAAAGAAATTATAATGTAAAGAATCTTTATGTATTGCCTCAAACATCGTTTCTTCATAATTAGAAGAATAAGTTTGGGATTGTACATCCAGAATACTTAATATTAGACATATGTAAATGAGTTTTTTCATAAAAATGTGCTATTTTTTAAATCTTAATTTCATGATATCAGTCATTCTTTCGTTCATGGTTTTTTGCTTGTTGCTAATGTGTGTGTTTAGAATTGGTGACATTAGCATGGACTAATTTAATAAAAAGGAAACGAACCGCTAAAGAAATCCGTCTAGATAATAAGAGTTCTGGCTGATTAGGTACTAAATTAAATGTGTTGTCAGCTTCAGTTGTTGAATTTAATATTCTAGATAAATTCCCTGAAATGAGTCATTACGA
>JAAEZL010000034.1:0-2378 GCA_018222875.1 Algicola sp. | reverse complement strand
CCTGTATACTTTTTTTGTTCACTTACAGATTTTTTTATTCATTCATTCATTAAACCTAATGTTAAGATGTGTTTAATTAATTACTTCGGGTTTCATTATCGGAAAACCCTTAAAATTAATTAACTTAGATGCTCATCGAAAAATGCTTAATGTCCTTTTCCTTAATTAATTATACACAAATTAGTTGTAGCCAATTTATCGCATGAGAATTATAATTAAAATAGTGTTTTTGAGTTTGATAATAATCGCTTGTACTTCAGAAAAAAAAGATGGCGTTTCAATGATAGGACAATTACCTGCCAGCAAAATGGAGTATCAAAAGAAAATTGTAGGTCAATTATCAGGGAAATTTACTTTAGGCAATACTACAGTCATTAAAAGTCGTTGGACAAAAAATGAACGTGAAATGACGAAAGATTATCTTCTAGAATTAGTCGCAACTTTAGGCATTACACCAACAGAGCATAAGTATATGTCTCCGAATCTTAATCCTGCGATAGATTTAATACTGAATCCTTTTAAAGGTACCAATATTTACGGAATTCTTCCATCTACCAGTAAAAGTGAAAATTCAGAATACATTGTTCTTGGAGGACATTATGACAGCGGAAAACGAAATGCACCTGGAGCTATTGATAATGCTACTGGATTAGCATTAATTTTTAGTGTTGCTAAAGAGCTATCTAAGCTGAATTTCAGGAATAAGAATATAATTATCGTCTTTTTTGACCAAGAAGAGGAAGAATTAATAGGCACTAAGGCATTTGCTAAATTTATCATAGAAAAACAATGGAATATTCATTCTATACACTGCTTTGATATGGTTGGTTGGGATGCTGACCATGACAGAGCAATGGAAATATTTTCAGCTTCAAAAGACCTTCTCGAAACATATAAGAATGCTGCCGCTAAAAGTAACATCCCAATAAAAGATATTGTTATAGATCCAGTAGGATATGATAATAACTCAACTGACTTTGATGCTTTTGTCCCTTTTGGGTTTAATGTTATTGGAGCTGGCGAATGCTACTATCATAAAGATTCATCACCTTATAAAGACAGTCCAGAAGATACCTATGATACTGTTGATTTTGAATACCTCTTGTCTTGCTCGAATCTCGTTGAAAACATCATAAAAACGTTAATCACAGAATGAAAAGATCACTTCAAAATATTATAGATTTTCTCATAAGAGACTTAATTTTTAGTGCTGTATTAGTGTTGTCCTTATTGTTTTTCTTCTATAAGGGTGTTTTGTATTTATTATTAGGTAGTTATATTCCTTTCATTTTAATTTCATCAATGATAGTGCTGTTTTTTTTAAGTTCAGAAAAAAATGTAAAATCTTTCAAAAGAGTTACAGGTCTTTGGGCAATTTTAATAATTATGTGGTCCATAGTCCGAATAGTGTTAAGTCTTGTTAATCAATTTATAAAGCCCATTTCTGAAAGTCACGTTTCTGAACAACTAGGAATATTAGGCCTGATGCAAAGTCTTATCTTCCTGATTGGAGCAATCTATTTATGGAAATACAGAACCAGAGTATTTGAGAAATAATCTCGTGTATTACTAATTGTTTGTTCTATGTCTATTCGGAAAATCCTTGCGGATATTCCTACTGGTTCGTGTTCTTTTTGCTAACTTAGTTCCAACCAACACAATTAACTATTATAGAAATACGTTGGCAGTAATTAGCGGAAACGCATTTTAGATGTATAATGGAAAGGTTTGAACTCAAAGGCGAAAACGGAATTATCACTGTCGGAATTGAAAAGACTTTTGACTTTCCGAATGCAACGTGTTTCAAAGGAGGTTATGAATGTATTGTCGGAATTGAAATTAGAGTTGGCTCTTATTTCGTGAAAAGTAGTTTTTATACTTCAACTGGTGAACTATTCAAATTTTATGAAAAACTGAAAATCTGTCAATCAGAACTGAATGGCGTTGCGGAATTTGACACTTATGAAGAACATCTGAAGTTGACAGTTAAATATGACTCTGGAAAAATTTCAATTTGGGGAACTTATCAAGAGAATTTAGCAATCGATAATACATTAGAATTTGATTTCAGTAGTGATCAGTCATATTTTAAAAATTCAGTTGAGCAATTAGAACGGATTTTTAACAAATATGGCGAAATGAAAGGCGTAAAAAAATAATAACAGTTGTCAACAATAGTATTGGTAATTATTTTTATTCTATTCTAATGTTTCCATTGGTTCGCACATATATTACAGTATCATCTTCTGAATTGTTAGAAATGGTATGAATTGCTTTAGACGTAGCTCCAAAATAACTCCCTGTGTCCAATACTTTTGTTTCTTGTTTCTCAGGTAGTGTATAATTCAATACACCCTCTATAACAACCGAATGTAAAA
>JAAEZL010000235.1:777-2853 GCA_018222875.1 Algicola sp. | reverse complement strand
TGATAGCTCCACCAGCAGTATCATTACCACTTGATTCAGCAAATACTTGATTTATATGGAAGTATTCATTTCCTACATAAAATTCATATCCAATTTTGAAGGCAAGCTGACGCCTCGTTGGTGCAGTCACATCGAGTAAGATTTTTTTTCCAATTCTGTTTTTTACATATAATTGCATTCAGGTTATCGTTTCTGTTAAATTAATCACAACAGTCGTGTGTTTGAAACGTAGCGTGTAAAAAGACGCTTACGTTTGGGATTATACACGAGCCGAATTTTTAAATTTTTCTTTTTATCATTATTTTACTAAAAGCCAAATTTAAAAATTTGGCGGCCTTTGCAAATACACGTAAACCCTTCAGAAAGGCTATAAAAGCTATGTTTTATATACATTGTTACCTGCAGTTTTTATTCGTGTTTTCCAACTTGTTCAAGGTTAAGTCCATTCTCTATTTTTGGAATTTTGTAATAACCTCGTTGAGTTTCGTCCTTATCTTTAACTCGGTTGATTAATTCTTTATAAGATTCAACACTTTCTACATTGAAAAGGTGCTTAATCTTTTCAAAGTATCGTTTAGAAATAATTTTTGGAAATAAATCAAAATACCACGAATTATAACAACTTGTCTCTGGAAACCAATTTTTAATATATCCTGTATTCGCAGGATTAATGACATATAATAACTCAAAATATCAGAAGATTTATTTTCCTCAAATTTCACTATTGTCGAATATTTTTTTATTAAATCTGCAACAACACTTACTCTTTTTGGATTTATTTTTTGATTTTTAAATTCATTTAAAGTGTAGTTGTATTTTCTTAAATCAACAAAATTGACAGCTTCTGCTTTTTTATTATATTTTCTCGTTACTATAAATGAACTACGATATATTAAATTGAGTGTTTTAAACTTTTCGAGTTTAATCATTGTCGAAACAAAGTTTATAAATAGGTCGTAATTAAAAAAACGAAAATTGTCGTAAATAAGGTCATTTAAGCTATTTCCAGATTCTAATCTAATCTCATTATCTTCATAGAATTGAAGTAAGTTTTCAAAAAAATCTATTAACACTTCATCAAAATTTTCTGTCGAATATTTGTGGAGTACATTTAAAAATTCAATAAAATCCAATTTTAGTGGTTGTAGTTGCTCAATCGATAGTTCTACTTTTTCGATAAAATTATTATTGTTGATTTCATCTTTTGCAATGTCAAGTTTAAATATTGGTAAACTCTCAATAAAAGTTTGCAGGTAATCTTTAATAAGTAACTTACTGTTTTTATTCTCACTTAAAAGTGAACTTTTAATTTGATTTACTTTGTGTGCTGTTGGTAGAAAAATTGGGTTTTCATCTTCTAAATGAATTGGCATTTTTCCAATTGGTGGTCTTTTAGAAACAGGTTTGTTATAAATATTTCTTATTAGTTTTTCGTAATTTTCTTCGTAAACTTCTTCATTGCTTAAGTCAATGTATATTCGTGTTTTTATGAAAGTTGGTAAGCAAGGTTTATCATTATCATATTCCATTACTATAGGAATAAATTTTGTTTGTTCTACTTGACTATATATTTCGTCTGATATAATTAAACTTTCAATTCCAACTCCGCCTTGTTTTTTATTTGCCTTTTGTGCGTATTCTTTATTACAAACTAATAATACTTTATCTACTGTCTCATCATTAACCATTTGCTCCATAAAATGGTATTTATCTTGACCTTCTTTCAAATCCCAATCATCTAAAATTATGTGAATTCCATCGTTGGTTAATCGTTCAGCCAATTCAGTAACGATTATTTTGTTGCTTCTTGGTTTCCAACTGTAAGAGATAAATACCTTTTTTAATTTTTGTTGCATAGGTTGGTTTAAATTGCATGTAACGGTTTCGGCTATGAACAGTTGCATGGGTTAGCACGGACTTACGCAAGTATACAACGAGCTGAAAATTCCGCAGGAATTTTCGGGAAAAGCCTCTAATAGCAATTGTTTATAGCCAATTTTGGGCACAGTTTATTTTTTCGATTTATGTAAATCTTTCTCAATTTTATCTAAAATCGATTTTGCAATAAACTGTCCA
>JAAEZL010000235.1:0-767 GCA_018222875.1 Algicola sp. | reverse complement strand
CTATTTTCCTTTTTGTGGAATTTAGGAAGATGACTTGACTTAAATGCGTCCAAGCTGGTTATTTTCTTTTGAGTTGTCATTATGAAGATTATTTATTTAGATAGTTCATAAAAAAATGATTGTTCAATTCCTGTTCGAAATAATGTTTTCTCTTAATCCATATTAGTCCATCCCCTTTAGAAATCACAGCTACATCTACTGGTCCACCAACTGTTTCATCGTCCATCGATATTTTCTTTCGAAGACAAGTCAAATTTACTAAAGATTCTGCCATTTCTGCTAATTCATTTTTTGGTAAAAATGTTACAACCTTTAAAATTGGTTCAACATATTTTTCATATTGAATTTCATCAATCCGCTCCAAACCTATTTCGAGATTTTCTATTCCAGCTTGACTTAGTTTCTTTTCTAATTTATTTCTTTCTTTTTCTGGAAAGTCATCATCCAAAATAGCATCTAATATTATTCGTGGATAATTTCCAATTGTTTCGTAAAGTAATCCACGATACAATCCACCAAATAGCGGTGAAATTCCATCGATAAAAGTTTGCACCATTTCCATTTGTGCAAATGGAATTACCATTGCACTGTTTTCATAGTCTATACTTTTATAAGAGTCCTGTCTATATTTTAAAAAGTCGTTAGCCATCCCTTCTATTGAAAACGATAAAACTGAAGGGAATATTTCTTCTTCTCCAAATCCTGTTATGACTACGCCAGAAACACCCGAATTGGAAATTCCGTTTGGGAAACTTATAAACAGTTCG
>JAAEZL010000033.1:27820-30694 GCA_018222875.1 Algicola sp. | reverse complement strand
ATTTTTTGGTTCCGATGATCGTTCCTCGCGTACGTTCCACAACAGCTGCTAAAATAGGTTTGATATTATCCATCCAATCATTTTTCAGTCGTTCCAAGGCTTCCCAATCGTTTTGGGGTGATTTAAGCCATACACCGTGGTCTGTTATCAATTTATAATCTTTATCAGCAAACCAATCTGTAAATGTTTCTCGGTCGCGTCCACTTATGAGGACCACATCATTCTTGCTATTTGATTGGAGCTGATCTAGTAATTCATATAACTGATCATCAGGACTGGCATCTTTTGGATTATCCTGAAATCCAGCTAATGTTCCATCATAATCCAATAAAAATAAGCGACGTTTGGCCGACTTAAATTTTGATAACATTTCTGTCTGTATCATTTGATTGAGACGTTTCGCCACAATGACAGCCCCTAAATTTTTAGTAGCATGCAAGGATTTCATAAATTCTTCTGCCCATTTCTCAACCGTGTAGCGACGTAAGCGTTTTTGAAGAATCTTCATTCGAGATTGTTGCTCTTCGATGGGCATTTCTAAAGCGTATTTCAGCGTGTCGGCAATCTGCTCAAAATTATTTGGATTAATCAACATCGCTTCGTTCATTTCTTTGGATGCGCCTGCCATTTCACTTAATATTAAAACACCATCTTGTTCCGTTCGAGTAGCTACATATTCCTTGGCCACCAAATTCATACCATCTCGTAAAGGGGTAATCATCGCCACATGTGATGATGTATAAAGGTCAATGAGATTTTCAAAAGGCATGGAACGATAAAAATACCAAATAGGCGTCCAGCTAACGGTAGCAAACTGCCCATTTATGCGTCCAACTAATTCATCAGTTTCACGTTTTAAACGTTGGTATTGAGGAACATTAGATCTAGAAGGAACCGCGAGCATAATGAGGCGTACCTTTTCTTTATATTCTGGATATTTATTCAAGAAATATTCAAACGCGCGAATCCTATTGGGAATACCCTTGGTATAGTCCATTCGATCAATAGACAATACCATTCGTGCATCACTACTTGATTGCATATGGTCATCCAAACGTTTTTGTAATTCAGACTTTTCGGTGTTTTTCTGTTTGATAGCTGAATCATAGAACTTGTCGTAGTCAATTCCCATGGGAAATGAATCCACTTTCACGATGCGATCGTGATAGGTCACTTCATTGAATTTAACATCTAGTCTCAAAATACGCTTGACTGAACTCAAAAAATGACGCTCATAATCATAGGTGTGAAATCCTATAAGATCAGCTCCTAACATGCCGTGGAGCAACTCCTCGCGCCAAGGAAATGTTCTGAATATTTCATAGGAAGGATACGGAATATGTAAGAAGAAGCCAATGGTCGTGTTTGGCTTTTTGTCTTTAATTAATTTAGGTAACAGTAGCAATTGATAATCGTGAACCCATACCGTGTCGCCATCTTCAACATGTTCAAGAACGGCATCTGCAAATTTTTGATTAACCGTTTTATAAGACTCCCAATACGAATTTTCAAACTCTGTATATTCCATAAAATAATGGAATAGTGGCCAAAGTGTGCGATTACTGAACCCATAATAAAAATGATCCAGATCGTCCTGAGTTAATGAGACGGTATCACATTTGGCTTTTTTGACTAGAGCTTTGACTTCTTTGGCTTGGTCTTCATTTAATTCCTCCTCAGTCAAGCCTGACCAACCAATCCAAAGACTATTACCTTCGTTATGAACCGACTTTAATCCAGTTGCCAATCCGCCCACACTTGGCTTAACTTCAAGCTTGTCATTTTCTAGTTTTATTTGAAGTGGAAGTCGGTTGGCAATAATTATTGTTTTATTCATGTGAAAACTTTTGATTGTCGGTTGGATTTTTGTTAATTTAAGAAAAATTGATTGCTAATCCTTTAATATAAAAAAAAGATTTGATTAATAATTTAGATTACGGAATTATAGGAAATTGTAGAAGTGCAGCGCTCATATCTAAGACAGGATCATTAGATTGGTGTTGCTTGCCAGAGTTTGATTCTTCGTCTGTTTTCGCAAAAATATTAGATGAAAACAAAGGTGGTTCATTTAATTTTGAAGTTTCAACAGATTATGAAATTTCGCAATCTTACCTAGAAAACACGTGTATTTTAATTACGCGTTTTACTTCTGAAAATGATGCGTTTGAAATCCATGATTTCATGCCGAGGTACAAAAAGGAAAATAAAGAATACTATGCGCCACCAGAGGTTGTTCGCTATCTAAAACATATTAAAGGAACACCAGAAATTAACGTGATTTATGATCCTAAATTGGAATATGCCTTAGGTAAAACGACCACCTATGCTAAAGCCGATTTTATAGTAAGCTTGACAGATAAGGAAAAATATGACACGCTATTTTTGTATACGAGCTTTGATAAGGAAGAATTGGTGGAAGGCAAACCAATTCGTTTGAAAGAAGACGGGTTTTTCCAATTTGGATATAATGAAAAATTATTTGTGCCCAACACAAGAAAAGTGGCTTTAGAATTGGAACGCACCAAAGTGTATTGGCTAAATTGGATGGAACGCACGCCCAAGTATAATTTATACAATGAAGAGATTTCCAGAAGTGCCATGACCTTGAAGCTGCTCAGTTACGAAAAAACAGGCGCTGTACTTGCTGCGGCTACAACATCACTTCCTGAAACCATTGGTGAAGTTAGAAATTGGGATTATCGCTTTTGTTGGATTCGTGATGCCTCTATGGTTATTAAAGTAGTGTCGCATTTAGGTCATAAGCGTATGGCAAAACGGTATTTGCGGTTTATCACGAATCTGATTCCAGATAAAGATGAAAAACTGCAAATCATGTACGGTATTAATGGTGAAAAACAACTCACCGAAATACAA
>JAAEZL010000033.1:19944-27810 GCA_018222875.1 Algicola sp. | reverse complement strand
TAAGTGGCTACATGAATTCGAAGCCAGTTCGCATAGGAAATGCGGCTTATTCGCAGCGCCAAAATGACATTTATGGTATTTTAATGGATGTGATTCATCAGCAGCTCGTACGTTTTAGTACTGATATCGAAAATGGTGAAGAACTTTGGGCCATAACTAAAGGCGTGGTTTGGGTAGTTAACAAGCACTGGAAAGAGGCGGATAAGGGAATTTGGGAGTTTAGAACTGAAGATCGTCACTTTACATTTTCTAAAGTATTGTGTTGGGTAGCTGTAGATAAAGCTATTAAGGTGGCCGAAATTTTAGGGAAAACACATAAACTCAACAAATGGTTGTCTCTTGAAGCCGAAATTAAGGAAGACATTATGGACAATGCTTGGAATGACGACGTTCTCGCATTTACACAAAGTTATGGTTCTACCGATTTAGATGCTTCTGTTTTACTGATGGAGCCTTATGGGTTTATTGATGCCAAGGATCCTAAATATATTAGTACGGTCAAAGCTATTGAAGAGGAGTTGAGTAACGATGGCTTGCTTTACCGTTATAAAAATAAGGATGATTTTGGATTACCTTCTTCGTCTTTTACCATATGTACCTTCTGGTTTATTAATAGTCTTTTTAAAATTGGTGAGAAACAAAAGGCAAAAGCGCTATTTGATCAATTATTGAGCTATAGTAACCATTTGGGCTTGTTTAGTGAAGATATAGATTTTAAGACAAAGCGTTTATTGGGTAATTTCCCACAGGCTTATTCACACCTAGCTTTAATTGAGACTGCTATCAATCTTTCAAAAATTACGGAAGAGGAAAAAGTGAAAGATACGATGGGTTGACCATCAATTTTCTAGTAGGAGGGTTCCAAAAATATTAGCATCAATCCAACCTCGGTTTTTGTCGTCACCTTCAACTGGAATAGAACCTATAAAGTGTTCACGTTCATCACTTGTATCATTGTCACAGTAGGCAATAGCAAAACCAATTTTTGAATTAGCTTTGAGTAACACAGGTTCGTTAGATGTGGTATCGCTATAGGTGGCATCAAAGAGTGACATCTTTACTTCCCATAGGGTTGTATGTCCTTCGGTGAGTCTTTTTGATGTTACATGGGAGTTATAAAGTTTGCCCTGTTTTTCTGTTGACATATCCACGACATTTCCGTCCAAAGCAATATGATAAGCAAAGGCATTATGGTTGTATTGATGTTCACCACCGCTATTGTCTTGGTCCACAAAAATTTCTAAGCAATCATCGTCCCACCATCTCACTAGCGGATCAGAAATGTGATCGACGAGCGAGTCATCTTTAATTTCAGCTAAAACGAAAAGGGCTTCATCAGACCAGCTTAATTTGTAGCGTCCCGAAAAATCTTCATTAGTCAAGGAATCACCTAACCAAACTTGATCAATTGGATGCCACTGACTTTTCTGCCAAATGGTCTCATTTGCTATGCCATCGATAGTTATAGGTGATAAGGATTTATGGATCTTTAATAATTGACGTTCTTTTTTTTGAGTTGTTTCTGTCGGACTTATATTTTTCTGTGTCACATTCTTTTTGCAGGCGAATAAGAGCATTGGAACTAAGAATAGGAATCGGATTATTTTCATGGATTACTTTTTGTAGTTGAATTTTACAATTTCAATGTCTCCAGTCTCATTTTTAATGTCGACATACACATTCATCTCATTGTCACTAACGCGTTCAAAACTCATACCTTCAAATATGACCTGAGTAGCTGTGATTTTTTTAAGCGGAAAATCTACGGTTTCATTCTTTGTTTCCCAGCCTCTCAAATCGTTGTCGAAGTGCTTTAACTGTAAGACTAATGAGTTCTCTATTTCACGAATAATCTCAATTTCATAAAATGAAACTTTTCCCTCATTAATGAGTTTGAAGCAGGCCATCATGGAGCCTCCAGAAGGTTCGCTCCAGTTTTCTTCAGTCTGTCCGCCAAAGGCTTCACCTTTCCAATTGCCAGCAATCCATTTGATGTTTTCCAGGGTAGGAGCCATCGATTCATTTGGAGTGCCATTTTGTGCTAAACCTCGAAAACTAATGAGCGCAAGAATAATAATTACATATTTCATAAAATTCATATTATTGGATAAAAGTGACCTTCGATATTTTACCATTGTTAATTTCATAGATGGCAACAGCATGAAAAATCTTGCCGTTAGCGGTTACTTGTTCTTCGTCAATGACTTTATTGCCAATGACTATTCGCTTTTTGATAAAGGCGTTCAAATCAGGAGCGCTCTCGAACCAACTACTATAACTTTTTCGCATGGCTTCATAACTATCTGTCTGCAGTTCATTAGGGAAACCATATAATTTCACGTCCTTGGAGTACGTTGCCATAAACGCGTCAATATCGCGAGCGTTATAAGCTTCTAACTGCTGTTGCACGATAGCTTCTGCAGTGGTGGCTTCGGTTGTGGCATTGTCTGAAACTGTCTCTTCAGATGTTGCTGATGTTTTATGAATCTCAGCAGCTATTAATAAGGTGTTTTTCTCTGTAATTAATCGGGTAATATTACTGATGTTATTTTCGGCCAATTCTGCAACCAGCTTCCAATCGTTATCTCTTTGTAAGGCGAGTTTGTATAACCGACTCTCTTTTCCTGATAGTATCGTGGTACTATTTAACCAACAGATATCCTCAACACCTGGAATGGTATTGGCGATGACTTTAATCTTACCACTTTTAGGGTCTAAAGCTTTTATTTGCCATTGGTTGTCATTTTCCTTAGAAATAAAACTCACTAAATTTGAGTTAGGAATTCTATGAAATGAACGTCCCACTTTCGTAGCATATTTTCGGTTAATTTGTTCGTCCAATTGATGGACATACAAGTTTAAGTCGTCACCTTCAATAACTGCTGAAACAATCGTATGGTCATCAAACCAAGTGTAATATGCAACGACTAGATCCTGAACAAGTTCTGTAGATTCACCATTACTTGTGTTGTAGGCGTAAAGTCGTTGTTTCCCATCTTTATCTAATCGCACGGCAGATACCAAATCCTTATTTGGCACTTTTAAAGGAGTATATTCTCCACCTTCTGTAAAATTGAGCCACGATTTTGAGCCGTATCTCGTGTCGTATTTAGCGATATCTGTTTGACCATTTCTGTTAGAAGCAAATAAAATATAGCGGTCATCAAGGAATGAAGGTTGGTTGTCATACCCCTCATTATTAGACAAGTTTTTTCCGTTTTTCACTTCAATTTTTGAACCCTTAGTTTCTATGTCGAATAAAAAAACTTCGGTATTGGATTGAGAAAAACCAATTGAACAAACGACAGAACATAAAATTAAAAAGTATTGTTTCATTTGATTAAGGAGATTAATGTTCTAAAGATAGTAAAATAAAAAAAAGCCAATCCCGTTAGTGGATTGGCTTCAATGATTGTTTAGAAAATTTGAATTAGCCTAAATTTTAAAAACAATATTTATTTTCTGCTTTCACTTTCTCAGCAATCTCATTGCGCAAATCAACGATATCTGGATAGTTTTGATACTTTGTGAAACGTTTGAGTCCCATCAACATCATACGTTGCTCGTCACCTTCAGCAAAAGAAATAATACTTTCCTTTCCTTTCTTTTCAATGAGGCTTACTGCGTTGTATAAATATAACTTAGACATGGCAATTTGTGTTTTTTGAGCGTCCTCGCCAAATCGCTTCGCATTCTTTTCGGTTCTCAATATTGCGGATTCTGCCATATAGATTTCGATTAAAATATCGGCAGCAGCTATCAATAATTGTTGGTGTTCTTCTAATTCAGTTCCAAATTTTTGAACAGCACCTCCTGCGACCATCAAAAAGACCTTTTTCATTTTGGCGATCATTTCTTTTTCTTCTGAAAACAACTCAGAGTAATCTGGTGTTTCGAATGACGGAATGCCCATGAGTTCTTCTTGAACTTTTGATGCAGGTCCTAACAAATCCACATGACCTTTCATGGCTTTCTTAACCAACATGCCTACGCAAAGCATGCGGTTAATTTCATTGGTACCTTCATAAATACGTGCAATACGTGCATCTCTCCAAGCAGCCTCCATTGGTGTTTCTTCAGAGAATCCCATACCACCAAAAATTTGGATACCTTCATCTGCACAATTTTGTACATCTTCTGACACGGCAACTTTTAATATAGAACATTCTATAGCATATTCTTCTACACCCTTCAGTTCTGCTTCTTGATGAGAATTTCCGGCAGCTTCACGCATAGAAATGCGATCTTCAATATTTTTTGAAGCTCTATAGGTCGCAGATTCTCCTGCGTAGGCGTCGGCCGCCATTTTAGCTAATTTCATTTTGATAGCACCAAAATCTGAAATGGCTGTTTTGAATTGTTTACGTTCATTGGCATATTGAACAGCTGTTGACGTAATACGTCTTTGCGAATCTAAACAAGCTGCAGCGAGTTTAATTCGTCCAACATTTAAAGCGTTCATGGCAATTTTAAAGCCATTACCTCTTTCAGAAAGCATGTTCTCAACTGGTACAACCGTATCGTTAAAGAATACTTGACGCGTCGAGCTCGCGCGAATACCTAGTTTGTGCTCTTCTTCACCCAGAGTGATACCATTTTCAGGATCATTTTCTACAATAAAGCCTGTGATGTTTTTATCATTTTCAATACGTGCAAATACTATAAACAACTTGCAGAAGCCAGCATTGGAAATCCACATTTTTTGTCCATTGATTTTATAGCTTTTACCATCAGCAGAAAGTTCCGCTGTCGTTTTTCCGGAGTTGGCATCACTACCAGCTCCAGGTTCTGTTAGGCAATAAGCACCAAACCATTCGCCAGTTGCTAATTTAGGTACGTATTTTTGTTTTTGTTCTTCCGTGCCATATAGTGTTATTGGCATGGTGCCAATACCTGTATGCGCACCAAAAGCGGTACTGAAAGATCCGGTTCCAGAAGAAATATAATCACAGGTTAGGACCGTAGACACAAAGCCCATTCCCAATCCGCCGTAAGCTTCAGGGACTGCGACGCCAAGAAACCCGAGTTCACCGGCTTTTTTCATGCACTCCTCCGTTAAGGCATAATCTTTAGCTTCAAATCTTGCTTTGTGCGGTATAATTTCACGATCATTAAATTCCATGACCGCTTCTTTCATCATTTTTTGTTCTTCTGAAAAATCTTCAGGAGTAAACACGTCTTCGCATTTGGTTTCTTTTACCAAGAACTGACCTCCACGTAGGATATCTTTTTCAGTTGCTTCCATTTGTTATAGTTGTATTAAGTTTTTTTAGTTTAAAAATTCAAATATGCCACAAGCACCTTGGCCAGTCCCAACGCACATGGTGACAGCACCATATTTACCAGTCATATCACGTTTGCGCATTTCATCAAAGAGCTGAACCGATAATTTAGCACCTGTGCATCCTAATGGATGCCCTAGAGCGATAGCGCCACCGTTGACATTAATAATATCTGGGTTCAGATCCAATTCACGTATAACTGCTAGAGATTGTGATGCAAAGGCCTCATTTAATTCTATCAGCTCTAAATCTGATTGTTTTAATCCTGCTTGTTTTAAAGCTTTTGGGATTGCTTTTACTGGTCCGATACCCATAATTCTAGGTTCTACACCAGCCGCTGCATAATTCACTAATCTGGCAATAGGCTCAATGCCTAATTCCTTTACCATATCTTCACTCATAACCATGACAAACGCTGCTCCATCACTCATCTGTGAGGAGTTACCAGCCGTCACACTACCACCTTGAGCGAATACTGGACGTAATTTTGATAATGCTTCAATATTCGTTCCTTTGCGAGGTCCTTCGTCTTTAGTAACGGTGTATGATTTTGAAGCTTTTTTACCATTACTGTCGATGTATATTTGTTCGACATTTATGGGTGCAATTTGATCTTGAAAACGATTTTCAGCTTGAGCCTTAAGTGCTTTCATATGTGAGTTATAAGCAAATTCATCTTGGTCTTCACGAGAGACATTAAATTGATTGGCAACCGCTTCAGCGGTGTTTCCCATGCCCCAATAATACTCTTCATGACCCGCTTTTACTGTGTCGTAATTCAATTCTGGTTTGAAACCGGTCATAGGGACAGAGCTCATGCTTTCAGAGCCACCTGCTATGATACAATCCGCCATACCTGCTTGAATTTTGGCTGTAGCGATTCCAATCGTTTCAATACCCGAAGAACAGAATCGATTTACGGTAACACCTGGAACATCCACACTATTTAATCCAATTAATGAAATAAATCGTGCCATGTTTAAGCCTTGAGAACCCTCAGGCATGGCATTTCCTACAATCACATCATCAATTCTTGAAACATCAAGATTTGGTAATTCCTTCATCATGTGTTGGATGGTTTCGGCACCCAACTCATCGGCTCTTTTAAAGCGGAAGACACCTTTTGGTGCTTTTCCAACAGCCGTTCTATATGCTTTTACTATATATGCTTGTTTCATTGTTTTAGTTTCTTAATGGTTTTCCTGTTTTTAACATGTGCTGAATACGTTCCAAGGTTTTGCGTTCTGTACAAAGGGATAAAAAGGCTTCACGCTCTAAATCTAATAAGTACTGTTCGCTTACCATAGTTGGTTCTGAGAGGTCTCCTCCTGCCATCACATACGCTAATTTGTTAGCAATTTTTTGGTCGTGTTCACTAATGTAATGGCTAGCTTCCATGGCATCAGTTCCCACGAGGAACATTCCTAAGGCCTGCTTACCTAGCACTTTAATATCCGAACGTTTTACAGGCTGCGTATAGCCAGCATCTGCTATGAGTTTAGCATGTGCTTTCGCAGTTGCAATTTGACGATCTTTATTAACTACGACGATATCTTTTCCTTTTTGAAGTACGCCTAAATCAAACGCTTCGTAAGCAGAAGTGGCTACTTTGGCCATTCCAATCGTTAAAAAATATTCTTGAAGCGTATTCAATTCAACATCTCCTTTTTTGAAGGTATCTTGTGCTCTTAAGGCCATTTCCTTAGAACCACCACCACCAGGAATCACACCAACGCCAAATTCCACCAGTCCGATGTAAGTTTCAGCAGCAGCAACAACTTTATCAGCATGCATAGATAATTCGCATCCACCACCTAAAGTCATACCGTGTGGTGCAGAAATCGTTGGAATCGCAGAATAGCGCATGCGCATCATGGTGTCCTGAAAATATTTGATGGCCATATTCAGTTCATCATATTCTTGTTCCGCAGCCATCATAAATATCATACCAATATTAGCACCTACAGAAAAATTTGCTGCTTGATTACCAACAACGAGACCCGCAAAATCTTTTTCAGCGATATCGATAGCTTTGTTTAATCCTGCAAGTACATCACCTCCAATTGTATTCATTTTAGATTGAAATTCCACATTGAGAATTCCATCGCCTAAATCTTCGACAACAACACCAGAGTTTTTGAAAACTTCATTAGACTTCCTGATATTATCTAGAATGATATAGCTATCCTGACCAGGTTTTTTAACTTGTTCTTTCGCACTGATATCATAATAGTAAGTTGCACCATCTTTTACGGTGTAAAAAGCGGTTTCACCTTTCTCAAGCATGTCTTTTATCCATTGAGCAGGTTTAGACCCTTGTGCTTCCATGAGTTCAATACCCTTTTTGATACCGACGGCATCCCAAATTTCAAAAGGGCCATTTTCCCAACCAAAACCGGCTTTCATAGCATCGTCTATACGGTATAATTCATCGGATATTTCTGGAATTCTATTTTGTACATAGGCGAACATGGCACCAAAATTCTTGCGGTAAAATTCGCCTGCTTTATCTTTTCCTCCAATCAGCACTTTAAAGCGGTCAATAGGTTTATCGATAGTTTTTGTTAATTCTAAAGTGGCAAAT
>JAAEZL010000033.1:0-19934 GCA_018222875.1 Algicola sp. | reverse complement strand
AAGGTCGATATTCCATCGTGTCTAAATCCAAAGCTAAAATTTCCTTTTTACCGTCAGCATTCACTGATTTCTTATAAAAGCCTTGTCCAGTTTTACTACCGAGCCATTTATTTTCCATCATCGTATTGATGAAGTCGGGAAGTTTGAAAAGGTCATGCGCTTCATCTTGTGGGCAATTGTCGTAGATGCCATTAGCTACATGAACCAAGGTATCCAATCCAACCACGTCTACGGTTCTAAATGTGGCTGATTTAGGACGTCCGATAACAGGACCCGTTAATTTATCGACTTCTTCTACAGTAAGTCCCATGTCTTTCACTTGATGAAAAAGACTTTGTATGCCAAAGATGCCAATTCGGTTACCAATGAACGCTGGTGTATCTTTTGCTAGGACCGAAGTTTTTCCTAAAAACTTTTCACCATATTCCATCAGGAAATCTGTGACTTCTTCTTTACAATCTGGTCCAGGGACCACCTCAAAAAGTTTTAAATAGCGAGGCGGGTTAAAGAAGTGTGTAACAGCGAAATGCTGGCGAAAATCTTCCGACCGACCTTCATTCATAAATTTAATCGGAATACCAGAAGTATTAGATGAAATGATGGTTCCAGGTGTACGATGTTGTTCTAATTTTTCAAACACTTGCTGTTTGATATCTAAACGTTCAACGACCACCTCCATAATCCAATCAACATCTTTTACCTTAGCAATATCATCCTCCAAATTACCAGTTGTAATACGGTTTTTAAAAGATGGATGATACAGAGGCGCTGGTTTGGATTTTATAGATGCCGTTAAAGCATCATTGACTAAACGGTTTCTAACAACTTGGTCTTCTAGTGTTAATCCTTGGGCCTTTTCTTTATCGGTTAATTCTCTGGGAACAATGTCTAATAATAAAACATCGACGCCTATATTGGCAAAATGGCAAGCGATCCCACTTCCCATGATTCCAGAACCTATAATGGCTACTTTTTTAATTCTTCTTTTACTCATCTTATTTTAAAATGTGTTCTTTTTGGTTGTATATCTGTTTGTTTGAAATCATATTGTTAATGATTTCTGCTACTTTATAAAAATGGTTGAGCTCTTCATCGGAAACATTATTTTTAATGGTTTCATTGAAGGTTAGCACTTTTTCTCTTGAGTAGGCTCTTTTTTCTCTTCCAAAAGCCGTGAGATGTATAAGAACGCCACGTCCATCTTCCGGATTCGGTTTACGTATGATTAGTCCTTTCTCTTCCATAGTTTTGAGCGTACGGGATAAACTGGTAGCTTCCATGCCCATTTTTGGACCAAGCGAAGTGGAAGGCGTTCCATTTTCAGGATCGATACTTAACAGTGCAAAACCAGTTGCCATGGTCGTGCCAAATTGAGAAGCTTCTTCATTATACATTTTATTGACCGCTAGCCATGTCGTTCTCAAAACGTAATCAATAGTTTTGTCCTTCATTTTTTTAAATTGTGAGATTCAAATATAATAAAAAATACTATGCATGCATAATAAATTATTAAAACTTTATGATGTTAAAAGAAAAAGGTGCTTCACTATGAAACACCCTTTTATTTTTATTTGTGACATGTAATTAGCTCATTTTGCCTGCAATGGCGCCAATAATGACATCCGTTATGGTAGTCATTGCCACACGAATGACCACGTCTAGACCGAACATTTTATAAGTCATGTCAGGTCGCACGGCATGATTAAAAAAGTTTAAAAAATATATGAACTGTAATTTATTGTAGGTTTAATCCCTGTAAATGTTGTCGTAGAGATCTTGATATATACCTTTAATAACATCACGTTTCATCTTCATGGTAGGCGTGAGGTGACCACCATCTATGGACCAAGCATCTGGAGTGAGTTCAAATCGTTTTATTTGTTCCCATTTGCCGAAGTGCTTATTACAATCATCAACTTCTTTCTGGATTCTAGCTTTGACCTCTTCTGAAGCCGCAATTTCATTTGGTGAAGTACCAATATTTTTCTGCTTTCTTTTAATCCAATCACTAATAAACTCAAAATTAGGCTGAATGATGGCGGCAGGCATTTTTTCACCTTCACCAACAACCATAACCTGTTCAATAAATCGTGATTGTTTAAGTTCATTTTCTAAGAGGGTTGGAATTACATATTTTCCACCAGAGGTTTTGAACATTTCCTTCTTTCTACCAGTTATTTTAAGGAAACCATCAGGATCAATTTCACCTTTATCTCCAGTATGGAAAAAATCGCCTGTCATGACACTTGCCGTTTTTTCAGGATCTTTATAATAGCCTTTCATGACGTTAGGTCCTTTAATAAGGATTTCACCATCTTCTGCAATTTTAACTTCGACATTTCTTATAGGTTTACCTACGGTTCCTAATTTAAAATGTTTGTTAGCATACATGCCTACAGAGACTACTGGTGAAGTTTCAGTGAGACCATATCCTTCCATGACTTGCATACCAGCTGCACAAAACACGCGTGTTAACCGTTCTTGGAGTGGTGCACTTCCTGAAACCATCGTTGTTAATTCTCCACCTAGAGCAGCTTTCCATTTACTAAAAATGAGTTTTCTCGCGATTCCCAATTTGAACTCGTACCAGCTCCCATTTTGCTTATATGGTTGCCATGACTCGCCAAGGTCAATCGCCCAATGAAAGAGCTTACTCTTAATGCCTGTGAGCTCAGATCCTTTAGCGTAAATTTTATCGTAGACCTTTTCTAATAATCTCGGAACCACACTCATTAAATGCGGTTTTATTTCTTTTGCGTTATCACCAATCTTATCGATACCTTCGGCAAAATAAATACTGGCACCAGCATGTTGGTAAATATAGATGAGTACACGTTCAAAAATGTGACAGATTGGAAGAAAACTCAGGACTCGTGTTTCACCATCAATGAGCGGTAATCTAGGAATGCTATCCAGCGCATTACTCACAATATTCTTATGCGTAAGCATGACTCCTTTTGGCTTACCAGTTGTACCAGACGTATAAATAATAGTCGCAAGATCTTCTTCTGAGACATTTGTTTTTCGCTTCTCAACGTCTTGCTGTGTACTTTCATCTTTTCCGTATTCGAATAATTCTGAATAGTGCTTACAGCCGTCTATCTGGTCAAAGGAATAGACTTCCTTCAATTTTGTATTGGCTTGTACTTTTTTGACTTTATCATAGACTTCTTGATCCGAGACAAAACAGTAAATGGATTCACTGTGGTTGAGCACGTATTCGTAATCTTCCGCACAGATAGTCGGGTAAATTGGAATGTTTTGTGCTCCAGTTTGCAAAATACCAATATCCATGATATTCCATTCCGTTCTGTTGGTGGAGGATATGACAGCAATCTTATCATCTTTTTGAATTCCTAATTTTAATAAGGCTCTACTTACAGCATTCGACTTTTCGATGTATTCTTTTGTGGATGTCTTTTTCCATTCACCGTTATATTTAGTCACCAACGCTGCTTCTAGGTTATGAACTTCTAGTTGGTAATAAGGAAAGTCAAAAAGTCTCTTTATGTCTGTCATGGGTATGTGATAAAAAAGTAGTAACGTTGCAAAATAAGAAATATACTTGATTTTTTAAGAAGACTCTGGCAATAAAAAATGCAATTATATTTTTGAAATTAGTATCGGGATGTGGCGCAGTCCGGTAAGCGCGCACGGCTGGGGGCCGTGAGGTCGCAGGTTCAAATCCTGTCATCCCGACTGATTACAAATAAAGGCTAACTTAAAAATTCATAATTTGAGTTAGCCTTTTTATGTATCTGAATATATCAATTAAGCATTCTTTCTGTCAATCCATTTTCTTGCATTCACAAAAGCCTCTAGCCATGGCGACACTTCGTCCTGTCGGTTTTCGGGATAATGTGCCCAATTCCATGGGAAAGTAGAACGCTCAATATGTGGCATCATCACTAAATGACGACCGGTTTTGTCGCACAACATAGCTGTGTTAAAATCGGATCCATTGGGATTTGCTGGATAATTGTCGTAACCATACTTGGCTACAATGTCATAGTTGCTTTCTGCTTTTGGTAAATGAAATTTACCTTCACCATGACTAATCCAAACGCCCAAGGTCGTGTTCTTTAAACTCGATAACATGACCGAGTTGTTTTCTTGAACCGTCACAGAAGTAAACGCACTTTCATGTTTATGAGAGTCATTGTGGTGCATTTTACCGTGTTCATTATGCTCCGGATTGATAAGTTCCAATTCCATGAACAATTGACAGCCATTACAAATGCCTACTGATAAGGTATCATCCCTCTGAAAGAAGTTTTTAATGGCTTTGTTAGCATTGGTATTATATTTTATGGCACCAGCCCATCCTTTCGCTGAACCCAGAACATCACTATTGGAGAATCCTCCAACTGCTCCAAGGAATTGAATATCCTCTAAGGTTTCACGACCAGAGATTAAATCGGTCATGTGTACATCTTTTACATCAAAACCTGCGAGATACATAGCATTCGCCATTTCACGTTCAGAATTACTTCCTTTTTCTCGTAAAATAGCTGCTTTTGGTCTGGGTTTGCTGGCATCTATCGTTGGTAATTTACCTGTAAAGTTACTTGGGAAATGATATTTTAATGGTTGCTTCACGTAGTTGTGGAAGCGTGATTCAGCTAAGTTGTTAGCGGTTTGTTTTTGATCAAGTAGGAAGGATGTTTTATACCACATATCGCGTAATCTTGATACGGTCATGGTAAACACCTCATTATCGTTAATAATGCTCAAAACATCACTTTGAGTGACCTTACCTATTTTAGAAAATGCTATTTGCGCATCTTTAAGGATTTGTTCTACACTAGCATCGCCAGATTGGAATACAATTCCGGCATTTTCGGAAAATAGTAGCTTGACAGAATCTTTTTCATTGAGCTCCGAAAGGTCTAATTCTGCTCCCAAGTTTGTGTCTGCAAAACACATCTCCAATAATGTCGTAATTAAACCACCAGAAGCCACATCATGACCCGCAATTATTTGCTCATTTTTTATCAGCGCTTGTATGGTATTAAAAACCTTTTTTACATAAGTGGTGTTTTTTACATCTGGAACTTCGTTACCAATTTTATTTAAAATTTGTGCAAATGAACTACCACCCAAGTGATATGCATCTTGAGAGATATTGATATAATAGATGTCGCCTCCTTGTTTTTTAAATACAGGTTCTACGACATTTCTAATATTGCTGCAATTTGCAGCTGCAGATATAATGACAGTACCTGGAGAAATCACCTCTTCATTGCCATATTTCTGCTTCATGGATAGGGAGTCTTTTCCCGTTGGTACATTGATTCCTAAATCTATTGAAAACTCTGAGACAGCCTTTACAGCCTTGTACAGTCGAGCATCTTCACCTTCATTTTTACATGGCCACATCCAATTGGCGGATAAAGAAACGCTTTTGAGTCCGTCTTTTAAGGGAGCCCAAATGATATTGGTTAAGGCTTCTGTGATACTATTTCTACTTCCTGCTTCTGGGTTGACCAATCCGGAAATAGGAGAGTGTCCGATTGCGGTCGCAATCCCTTCCTTTCCATTGTAATCTAAAGCCATCACACCAAGATTGTTTAGCGGTAGTTGTAAAGGTCCAGCACATTGCTGTTTGGCAACCTTTCCTCCAACACAGCGATCAACTTTATTGGTAAGCCAATCTTTACAGGCTACAGCTTCTAGTTGCAGCACTTGATCAAGGTAGTCATAGAAATGATCTGGATTGTATTCTAAATTTTTATAGCTGCGATTAACCGTAATATCATTCATAATGGTCTTTGGAGAACTTCCAAACATATCCTCTAAATCTAAATCCATTGGTGTATTACCGTTCGTTTCAGATTTAAAACAAAAATGTTTATCATCAGTGACATTTCCAACAGTATAAAGAGGTGAACGCTCCCGTTCTGCAATTTTACTAATATGCTCCAAATGCTTCTCCGCTATCAGTAATCCCATACGTTCTTGAGATTCATTACCGATGATTTCTTTGTCTGATAAAGTTGGGTCACCTACAGGCAGTTTGTCTAAGTCAATACATCCACCAGTATCTTCAATCAATTCACTTAAACAATTTAGGTGTCCTCCAGCGCCATGGTCATGAATGGAGATGATATGATTGTCATCACTTTCTACCATGCCACGAACTACATTCGCTGCACGTTTCTGCATTTCTGGATTTGACCGTTGCACTGCGTTGAGTTCAATACCAGATGAAAATTCTCCAGTATCTGCACTTGATACAGCAGCACCACCCATACCAATTCGGTAATTTTCGCCACCAAGCACTACTATTTTATCACCAGCTTCTGGAGTGTCTTTAATGGCTTGATCTAATTTGCCATAGCCAATACCTCCAGCTTGCATGATCACTTTATCGTAACCTAACTTTCTGTTATCTTCTTCATTTTCGAAGGTGAGCACCGAACCACAGATTAACGGTTGGCCAAATTTATTGCCGAAGTCTGAAGCACCATTACTGGCTTTAATTAAGATGTCCATTGGTGTTTGGTAGAGCCAAGGTCGGGCTTTGAATTGTTGTTCCCACGGACGATTAGCTTCCAATCGAGAATAGGAGGTCATATAAACTGCTGTTCCTGCTAGAGGTAGCGATCCTTTGCCGCCAGCTAGTCGATCTCTAATTTCACCACCAGAACCAGTAGCTGCACCATTAAATGGCTCAACAGTTGTTGGGAAATTATGAGTTTCAGCTTTTAAGGAAATCACCGATTCAAAAGTTTTTTTCTCATAAAAATCGGGCACGTCAGGACGTTTCGGTGCAAATTGTTCTATTTTAGGTCCTTTCACAAATGCCACATTATCCTTGTAGGCAGAAACGATATCATTCGGGTTTTGCTTTGAGGTCTCCTTTATCATTTTAAACAGGGACGTAGGCTGTTCTTTTCCATCAATGATAAATGTCCCGTTAAAAATTTTATGACGACAGTGTTCACTGTTCACTTGTGAAAAACCAAAAACCTCAGAATCGGTAAGGGGTCGACCAATTTTTTTTGAAACACCTTCCAAATAGGCTATTTCTTCATCACTCAATGCCAAGCCTTCTTGTTGATTGTAAGCTGCAATGTCTTCAATTTCCAGAATGTCTTCAGGTTGAATGTCAATGGTAAAAATAGCTTGATTTAGACCGTTGTATTTTTCTGAAATCATTGGGTCGTAGCCATTAAATTCTGCTTGGCACGATTCAAATTCTTCAATACGTACTATCCCATCGATTCCCATGTTTTGAGTAATTTCAACTGCGTTTGTACTCCATGGTGTGATCATAGCGGCTCTTGGACCAACAAAAAAAGCATCCAATGATGCTTGTTCTATTTTGGGTTGGTTGCCAAATAACCATATCAATTTAGCGATGGTTTCTGTTGATAATTCTTTTGTTGCTTGAACAGCAAATACCTTACTGTTTTGGTTTCCGAAGAAATGAATCATTATCTATATTTTTATGATGAAAAAATTAAAAAGCAAATTTACAATTTTAAGATATTATTTACTTGAATTTAGAAATAGGATTTTTATTTATTTAAAATGAATAAAATAATATTATTTAATATCCTCAATTTTTAAAATAATGTTCTTTACTGCTAAATTATTTTCAGTACTTTTTTCTAAATTTATTTTGGTTAATTCTAAAATAAATGATTGATTTTTTATTACTGCATTGAGAATGCTCGTAATTGATACAAGTTTATGTTCTTGGTCTAAATCCGAACTCAGAAGGGAGTTTGTTAGATTAATAAAATCATTGTTTGATTTGATAAGCTGATTTATATTTTCTTTCAAATCATTTAATTCATTTGTCATTTAAAATAAATTGTTTTAGTACTCTTCAAATTTACTCTTTTTCAACTTATTTTGAGCAGATTATTTACTTCAATGCTTGGAGTTATTCACTAGGTTTTGAACATAAAAAAAGCGACCTGAAAGTCGCTTTTAAAATAGTTGAGTTATTGTTTGATCAATTTCTTTGTGATACTACCTTGGGTTGAATTCATCCTGATGAGATAAACACCTTTAGATAAGCCTGAAATATTAAGTTTCTTTTGTTGGGAAGTCAAGTTTTGTACGGTCACTTTTTTACCTAGAACATCGTATACTTCAGCTAAGATATCTAAATTAGACACTATAGTGACTTCATTACCAGTCACAGGATTAGGAAACACTTTCACAGTATTCTGTACAACATCAGAGACAGATAAGCTTTCCCATCTATTTTCAGCATCTGGGCCACCCCAAATCAGGGTTGCTAAGTAAGGGTTGTCGATAAAAGGATTTCTATTGCCTTGTGCGTACGTGTTTGACGTGTTAGCGTGGTAACTATTTCTGACATCTTCAATGCCACCTGGGACTACAGGATCTTCAGCGTTCCATTGTAAAAACAAATCGATCATATCATCTGGTGTAGCTGCATTACTGCCAATACCCACAACAGACGGTAAGCATTGATCACCATATCTTAAATACATGTACATGATGATACGCGCACAATCACCTTTCCATTCGTCGCCAGGATACCACCCACCATTAGAGTTGCCAGACGCCAAACCTGTGCCATCTGCGTAAGGTTGATTACCACGTTGTCCGTTTCTTTGAACATCGCTTGGTCTTAACATTTGTGCATCAGAACCTGGTCCTGAACTACCTAAGTCTGGATTTCCTAGAGATCTAGGGTAGGTGTGTTCGCGATTCCAATCACCAACATTACCACCATTTTGGAATTTACCTCTGGTGCGATCAGTCGTGACATCACCATCGAAGTCATTGTAGCCATAAATAAGCAGGACATCATTAGCATTAGTGGGATCCAAATCTGTCTCTCTTAGTGCTTCCCATACTTCGCTGTACGTTAAAAAATTGGTGTGATTATTAACTGTTAGGGTAATTAATTCCGTTTTAAGCGCTAATCCCGTAGTGTTTATTTCTGTTCCATAATAGGATTGTAATTCAGAAGGAGGTGTTAATTGCGCAAATGCAAATGTGGTGACAAATGCCAACAGTAAAGTGTAAAATTGTTTCATTTATTTGGGTATTATTTTTTCTTTTCTAATAAGGCCATATAGAAACCATCATAGCCAGATTGATGTGACAAAATGGATTTATCTTTTACAAAGGTAAAATCTTTTCCCCATTCAGAAGATAGGAAGGTGTCAACTTGTTTTTTGTTTTCAGAAGGAAGTATGGAACAGGTTGCATAGACTAGCTTACCACCATCTTTAACTATCCTTGAATATTGCTGAATAATTTCTTGTTGTGTTTTCTTAATATCCTCGATGAATTCTGGCTGTAATTTCCACTTAGCATCTGGGTTTCTTCTGAGCACACCAAGGCCAGAACACGGCGCATCTATTAAAACACGGTCCGCTTTGTCATAGAGTTTTTTTACGGTTTTTGTGGATTCAATAGGTCTGGTTTCTATATTGAATGCACCATTTCTTTTGGCTCTACGTTTTAATTCGTGTAATTTATTTGCATAAATATCTAAAGCAATCACTTGACCTTTGTTCTCCATGAGAGAGGCGATGTGAAGCGCTTTACCACCAGCTCCTGCACAGGTATCTACAACTCGCATGCCAGGTTGCACATCTAAAAACTCGGCAACTAATTGTGATGATGCATCTTGTACCTCAAACCAACCATTTTTAAAGGCATCTGTTTGAAAAACATTGGCGCGCTCTTTTAGCTTTAGTGCATTGGGATAACCTTTGATACTTTCTGTTTCTATATGATCATCAAATAAGGCAGATTGTAGTTGCTCCTTTGTTGTTTTGAGAGTATTGACACGTAGAATGACATCGGCTTGCTCATTTAAGGCAGCAATTTCTTTAGTCCAAATAGATTCTCCTAGTTCTTTGACGCCTAATGCGTCCAACCAATCAGGAATGGCTTCCTTGAATTTTCGCGTTTGCGATAATTCATCAAAACGTCCTTTGATTTTACGTTGAGGTGTATTTTCAAAATATTTCCAATCGGGTAATTTAATTCCTCTTAAGGTCGCCCATACTGCAAATATGCGCCATAAATTTTCTCTGTCAAAAGGCTCTTTAACTTCAGCTATTTCAGCATATAAGCGTTTCCAACGTACAATATCATAGGTGGTTTCTGCAACAAATGCACGATCTCTACTTCCCCAACGCTTATCCCTTTTAAGGAGTTGTTGGATGACCTTGTCTGCATATTTGCCTTCGTTAAAGATGAGTGTTAAGCCATCAATAATTGCAAAGCATAAGTTTCTGTGTAAACGCATTATAAAAAATTAAGCATGCAAAGGTACATTTTATTATCAATTGTTACAGGGTTTGGCTTTTATTTCGACGAGCTTTTCTATTTTTAAGGAAAATTCAATGCTTATGAAACGAATTCCTTTTATTTTTTTGGGACTTATTATGGTCATAGGATTGGCAAGTCATAAAATGATGGAAATAGCCATGCCAGATCAAAGACCTTTTAATTCAGTGCAAATTGAGCCTTTGGTCGTAGATGAAGCCCTCAATATAAGAGCTTTGGAGATTGTCGATTCTATTGGACCCATTTATCTCTCATCGACCGGTTCATTGGGAATTCTGATGAATTCAACATTGTTTAATCACGTAGATTCTTTAAAAGGAAGACCGTTTTATCATCATCAAATCAATTTATCCACTGATAGTCTTGAATTAAATTTTAGAGCTTTAGCAGTACGACAAAACCAAGGATTTGGAATTACCATTGGTAACCCAGCGCTTGTGTTTAAGTTGAATGCCGATTTAGAGAAGAACAAAATCGTTTATCGAGAAGCGCACCCGAAGGTCTTTTACGACGCTATGGAGTTTTGGAATGATGATGAAGGTATCGCCATTGGCGATGCTATGGATGGTTGCTTGAGTGTTATTATCACGAGAGATGGAGGTGAGACATGGACTAAATTGCATTGTGATGATTTGCCGCAGGCATCAGAAGGCGAAGGTGCTTTTGCTGCTAGTGACACCAATATTGCTATCGTTGGGGATAAAACTTGGGTCGCCACAACTTCAGGACGCATTTATTATTCTGATGATAAGGGACACACTTGGCAAGTTTTTGATACACCCATTGTTAAGGAGAAACCTACCGAAGGTATTTATTCTTTAGATTTTTACGATGCATTACAGGGTTTTGCCATTGGTGGTGATTATACAAAACCTGCAGATAGTTCAGCGAATAAAATTAGGACGAATGATGGTGGTAAAACTTGGCATTTGGCAGCTGAAAATTCAAGTCCGGGTTATAGAAGTTGCGTGCAATATGTACCGAATAGTGAGGGAAAACAGTTAGTAGCAATTGGTTTCAAAGGTATTGATTATTCAAGTGATTCGGGAGACAGCTGGTCGCATTTCAGTGATGAAGGGTTTTACACGATTCGATTTTTAAATGATAGTGTTGCGTATGCCGCTGGAAACGGACGAATCTCGAAACTGACCTTCAGGTGAACCTTGTCATCATTTTAGCATTTTGCTACTAATTTAATTGTTACGCTTTTCCTTGAATTGCCGCAGTTTTTCGAGAAGCTTTCGATTAAAAGCTTCTTCAGATGCCTTTAAGCGCAGAATTTTTTCAGATGAAATAACATCTTTTAAGTCTTGAACTAATTGCAACTTAGCATTATGCATGTCATTTTCAGCGGTCATCAATTGATTTAATAATTTGTTGGCATCAGCTTCAGATAACTTAGGATTCTGATACATCGTTTTTTTTATGCTTCTAAGATCTTCCGTTCGAATTTTTTCGGTTTTCTCTTCAAAAGCATTGTAGATAGGCCAAAACTTTTGTGCTTCTTCTGGTGTTAAACTGAGCCTCTCAGTAATAAACGCAATTTTTTGCGCTTGAATACGCTCGTTCATTTTTCCCCTCGGTTGCGCCAAGGTTGAAACGGACATGAGTAAAAAGAGAATAGGGATGAATGTTTTCATAAGGTTTTATTCTAATAATATTTCAATATCTGCATTGTTCAGCAGATAGGTTTCTAAATTCGCTTCATCATAAGTGGCATCCACAATTACAAAATCTTCTTCAAGCAAATCAGCATCTGTGAGTAATTGCGCTAATTCATAAGTGTCCAAATCACTATTTTCTAAATGCGTTTCAACCATTTCAACTGAAATTTCTGTGGTGCTACTTTGGTGGTTAAAAATACTAAATATTAACACTATGGACGCAGCAATACCAGCGATGTAGTACCACGCAGATTTCGATTTCAGTGTGATAACTTTAGAATCGGGCTTTACATGACTTAAAATAGCGGTTTCCATCTCGTCAAAATATGACTCAGGAATTCCAAAACCTGAATCCTTCGCCTTCGCTTTCAATCGGACATCGTTCAGAATGTCTTCTTCAACTTGAGAGAAGTAATCTTTCGGAACTTTAAATCCTGAATTCTTATGTAGCTTTTTAAGTGTCATATATCTTAGACTTGTACAATTGATTTTAGTTTAATCTGAGGTTAAGAGCGTTTCGATTTTTTTTACAGCAATATGATAAGAGGCTTTCAAGGCACCTTCACTTGTTTCTAATATTTCTGACATCTCTCGGTATTTTAAATCTTGAAAATATTTCATGTTAAATACTAATTGTTGTTTTTCAGGTAAAGTAGCAATGGCGTTTTGTAATTTCAATTGAATGGCATCACCTTCGAAATATACATCGGCTTGTAAATTATTTACTAAGTGCTGTTGTATTTCTTCATTATTGATTTGATGTTGTTTTGCAATTTTTTTAATATGTGTCAAGGACTCGTTGGTGGCGATGCGGTACATCCATGAAAACAATTGACTATCTCCTTTAAAATTATGAATGTTTTTATAAACTTTAATAAATGTATTTTGTAAAACGTCATCAGCATCATCATGGGTTTTCACAATATGTCGTATGTGCCAATAGAGCCGCTCTTTATAAGTTGCTAGAAGCTCTTTAAAGGCAGCATCTTTAGTAGATGAAGTACATAAACGGCTGATAAATTCCTGTTCGCTATCCAATAAATTCCATTTTATACTAAGACCTTCTAATTTACAGAAAGTTTAATCAAAAAAAATAAATTATTTAAAGTGCTGTAAAACAGATGTTTAAATAAAAAAATATCGACAAAGTGTAAAAAAATTACGATGAAATGCAAATTTTTCTTGCACAGTACATTAATTTGATTTATGTTTGTCTCAGCCTAACCTACTTAATTATTACCATTTTCCCCAAATGTGGTAATAGAACTGAAAAGGACACAAGTTTTTGTGTCCTTTTCTTTTTCGTGCATGTCCCGACAATTATGAGTTTATTCAAAACTCTGCATTTCCACGAGTTTTTTATAAACACCATTTTTTGCAATCAGTTCATTGTGCGTTCCTTGTTCCGCAATTTCTCCTTTTTGCATTACGATTATTTGATCGGCATTTTGGATAGTTGATAACCTGTGAGCAATGACTAAAGATGTTCGGTTCTTCATCATGTTTTCAAGTGCCACTTGAACCAAACGTTCACTTTCTGTATCTAATGCTGAAGTGGCTTCGTCTAGAATCATGATGGGTGGATTTTTCAGAACCGCTCTTGCAATACTCAAACGCTGTTTTTGTCCGCCGGAAAGTTTACCACCACCATCACCAATATTGGTGTCAATTCCATGAGGAAGGTCCTTTACGAACTCCCAAGCATTGGCTACTTTGAGTGCTTCGAGAACATCGTCGTCTGTGGCATTGGGCTTTCCTAGAAGGATGTTATTTTTGACCGTATCATTAAATAAAATCGAGTCTTGTGTGACTAGACCGATAAGACTTCTCAGGGAACTCTTAGAGAGGTCTCGGATGTCTTCTCCGTCAATATTAATACTTCCCTCATTCACATCGTAGAAACGAGTGACAAGGTTAGCTATGGTCGATTTACCACTACCAGATTGTCCTACAAGTGCAATACTTTTTCCTTTATGCAATGTTGCCGAGAAATTGTTAAGAACTAAATCATCCTCATATTTAAAGGACACGTTTTTAATTTCAATAGCAGCGTTAAATCCTTCCTTGGTCATGGCATTCGCCTTATCTTCGATTGGGCTAATGGTTTCTATGATTTCCAGAACTCGTTCCGCAGCAGCATTCCCTCGTTTAACATTATTATTTGCCTTACTGAGTGCCTTAATAGGTGTTAAGATGTTATAAGCGAGTCCCATAAAAGCAATAAATGATGAGGCTAAGAGGGTTTTGTCTATTAACACCATACGACCGCCAAACCACAATAAAAAGGCAATAGTTACAATACCTAGAAATTCGCTGAGTGGTGTTGCAATATTTTGACGGTTCATCATCTTATTCGAGAAATTAAAGTAACGTCTCGTAGAATCCGTAAATTTTGAATTGAATAAACGTTCAGCGTTGAATCCTTTGATGATTTTTAATCCGTTCAAGGTTTCTTCTAGAATAGATAAGAACGTCCCTTGCTCGCGTTGTACATCAGCGGATTGTTGACGTAAACGTTTCGCGATGACCGAGATAATATAACCTGCAGTGGGTATAAATACGAAGACAAACAGCGTTAATTTTGCACTTATTGTTAACATAATAACAATGGAAAAAATAACACTTAAAGGCTCTCTCACGATAATTTCCAAAACCGATAAAAATGAATTTTGCACTTCATTCACATCATTTGAAACACGAGCCATCAAATCGCCTTTTCTTTTTTCTGAAAAGAAACTCATGGGTAAATTAACCGTCTTAGTGTAGAGGGTGTCTCTTAAATCCTTGAGGATACCATTCCGAAGGAAGGTTCCAAAATACAAAGCGAGATAATTAAATATATTCTTCAGTAAAAACACCACAATAACCAAAATAATAACGAAAGTCAATGCTTTAAGTTGATCATCTTTTGCGAAATTCTGTACGCTATAGGTCAGTGAATCCTTAAAGTACTCACCAATATTTTTAAATCCGTCGAGAACTGGCTTCTTCTCAATAGTTTTTTGATCCTCACCGAATAAAATATTTAACATGGGCATCAAAACAACAAAGGATAATGCACCAAAAAGGGCATAGAGAATATTGAAAAGAATGTTTAAAAATGCATAGCGCTTGTAAGGCACTGCATATACAAATATTTTCTTGAGATAGTTCATTAGGTGAGTTTCATGTCTTTAAGAATGGCGTCAATACGAGATTCCAATTTCTGTTCCGTTGTTTTAAATGCTGCCACATTTTCTAAAGTGGTATTAACGCTAATGTAAAATTTTATTTTAGGTTCTGTCCCACTTGGTCGTAAGGCAATTTTACTACCATCTTCCGTGTAATAGATGAGGACATTCGATTTTGGAATAGCGATAGGAGATACGTCACCAGACACTAAATTTTTTGTAATAGACAGTTGGTAGTCTTCAACCTTTATCACTTTGGAACCATTCACTTCTTGTAAGGGGTTTTTCCTAGCGTCCATCATCATTTGTTTGATTTCTTCTGCACCTTCAATGCCTTTTTTTGTTAAGGATACTAGGCGTTCTTTATAAAAGCCGTGTGTCACATATAAATCAATCAATGATTCGTACATGGTTTGACCATTTGCTTTGGCTTGTGCTGCAATTTCACAAGCTAAAAGTGTTGAAGTTACCGCATCTTTATCTCTAACGAAATCACCCACCATAAATCCAAAACTTTCTTCACCACCACCAATGAATTCCAAATCTGGAAAATCTTTGATCATTTTTGCAATCCATTTGAAACCAGTCAATCCAATTTTACATTCCACATTATAGGCGTTAGCCAGCACAGACATCATCGGTGTAGAGACAATGGTAGACCCTACAAATTGATTCCCATTGATGTTGCCAGCTTTCTTCCATTGTTTTAATAGGAAATCGGTCATTAGTATCATGGTTTGATTTCCATTTAAAATGACGAGTTCATCATCTAAGTTTCTCACAGCAACACCTAATCGATCACAATCAGGATCCGTTCCAATGACAATATCGCCATTTACTTTTTTCGCTAATTCTAAAGCCATTTTTAAAGCTTCAGGTTCTTCTGGATTTGGTGATTTTACGGTAGGGAAATCGCCATTAGGAATACGTTGTTCTTCAACAATATGCACATTTGAATAGCCTGCACGCTTTAAAGTCTCAGGAATTGCAGTAATAGACGTTCCATGTAACGATGTAAATACAATATTTAGATTTGCTTTAGCAGCTTCAGAGGTCTGGAAACTTCCATTTTTTATGGATTTTTCAATGAAAACATCGTCAATTTCTTGTCCAATATAAGTGATGTTTTTAGGTTGTTCTTCAAAGTTGATTTCAGAATAATCCAAGCGATTGATTTCTGCAATAATCTCAGCATCTTGAGGCGGAACTAATTGTCCACCATCTTGCCAATAGACTTTATAACCGTTATATTCTGGTGGATTGTGCGAAGCAGTTAAAACAATACCACAATGACAATTGAGGTGCTTCAATGCAAATGATAACTCAGGCGTTGGTCTTAAATCTTCAAAAAGAAATACTTGGATTTGATTTGCTGAAAAAACATCGGCCACCACTTTAGCTAACGATTTACTATTATGTCTACAATCATAGGCAATGGCTACTTTTATAGCTTCTGAAGGAAATTGTGTCTTCAAGTAATTGCTAAGTCCTTGGGTGTTTTTTCCCAAGGTGAATTTATTGATGCGGTTGGTGCCAATACCCATAACACCTCGCATACCACCAGTTCCAAATTCAAGATCTTTGTAAAAGCTCTCTTTGAGTTCTTTTGGGTTATTTTCAATTAGGTCTTTGATATAATTTTGAGTCTCTTGGTCAAAAGTAGGTGTCAACCAAGTGTTAATACGTGCCATTAGTTGAGGTTCAATATGTATCATAAGTCGTAATTATAGTGCAAAAGTACACAATTCAAAAATTTTGAATTGCGAAGCTGGTATTAAATGTGTGTATTATAAATTAAGTTCTTGCTTGATCAAATAGCGATTTGAATCCCGTTTGGATCTCAGAATGATTTCACCTAAAAATCCAGCCACGAAAAATTGTGTTCCCAAAATCATCGTGGTGAGCGCGATAAAGAACTGCGGTCGTTGTGTAATTAATCGTCCTTGGGTATTAAGAAATAACTTATCAATCCCTAAATACAAAGCAAATACAAAACCGATCGCAAACATGATCACACCCAAAGCACCAAATAAATGCATAGGACGTTTGCCGAAACGCGACAGAAACCAAATGGTAATGAGGTCTAAAAAGCCATTGATAAAACGATCCATTCCAAACTTAGTCTGACCGTATTTTCTAGCCTGATGCTTCACTATTTTTTCACCTATTTGTGTGAATCCGGCATTTTTGGCCAACACAGGTATGTAGCGATGCATTTCACCGTTGACATCGATATTTTTGACAACAGCTTTATTGTACGCTTTAAGTCCGCAATTAAAATCATTTAGTTTAACACCAGATGTTTTTCTAGCTGCCCAGTTGAATAACTTAGAAGGTAAGTTTTTTGAAATAACAGAATCATAGCGCTTTTTTTTCCAGCCAGACACTAAGTCGTATTTATCAACGACAATCATGTTGTAGAGTTCTGGGATTTCTTCAGGATTATCTTGTAAGTCGGCATCCATGGTAATCACCACATCACCTTCTGCTTTTGCAAAACCTGCATGAAGTGCTTGAGATTTTCCGAAATTTTTCAAAAATCGAATCCCTTTGACGTTAGCATCTTTTTGCGACAATTGCATGATGGTAGCCCAAGAGTCATCTGTACTGCCATCATCAATAAAGATGATTTCATAAGAAAAACGATTGGACTGCATGACTTTTGCAATCCAATCGTGTAATTCTGTTAATGATTCTTGTTCGTTAAGTAGCGGTATGACTACTGATATATTCATGCAGCGATTTTGAAAAATTGATGTTTCAAAAATACTGATTTTTTTTAAGCTTCATTCGGATCTTTCTTCTTAATAACCAATGCTACAATTAAACCAACGATGCTAAATCCGAGAAGTTGGTAGACAATTGATTTTAAGACGTTAGGTATTGAAAAGAAATTCTCTTCAGCTTCTAGTTGTTGTCTAGCAGTATCGATAGCATCCTGAGGTGCACCAAAATTTTCCATCATAGAAATTTGAGATTCAATAATCTTTTCTTGTAGAATAGCGGCAGCTTCCGTGTCAACAAAATTGAAGATGATCATGCCCAGTAACGCGCTAATCGTAATACCGATTACTATGGTAATGAAATAAGCTGTAAATGCGTTTTTAAAGGAAATAAATCCACCTAAAATGCTACGTGCTTTTGAAGCAGATATAATTCCAAACACGATAACCAATAACATTTGTATAATGCCCAACCACCATTTTGTGAAAAGATCTAAATAGATGGCATAGCCTATGATCGTGAAACAGGATAGAATGAGAGCTAGATATAGCCCATAGTTTGAGGCGATTGATTTTAATGATTTTTCCATAATTTGAGTTGATTGTTTAGTTAATTTAATCGGTTAGTATCTTTTTGCTTAAATTTGTTACAAGATTGACTGATATAAAAAAAGAAATATTTTATTGGTAATTTACAAAATTTACTTAAATTTGCACCTCCAAAATATTAAGGAATTTAAAGTTTAGAGCGATGAAAAAAGGAATACATCCAGAAAATTATAGATTAGTAGCATTTAAAGACATGTCGAATGATGACGTTTTCTTAACTAAATCTACTGCTGAGACTAATGAAACCATTGATGTTGACGGTGTTGAATATCCAGTAGTAAAATTGGAGATTTCAAGAACATCTCATCCATATTATACTGGTAAGTCTAAATTAGTTGATACAGCAGGACGTATTGATAAATTCAAAAACAAATACGCTAAGTTTAAAAAATAAGCTTAGAGCATATAATATAGTTGAAAGCCTTCAGGATTTACCTTGAAGGCTTTTTTGTTTTCTATAATTGATTTACTTTTAACATCTAACTTGACATACCATTATGAATTATATTCTTTTTGACGGACCATCAAGACAAAATTTGTTGCCGTTTACGTTTACAAGACCTGTGGCTGATATTCGGGTAGGGATTTTGACGATAAGGGAAAAGTGGGAGCAGTTTCTTGGATTTACTACAACAACGCTCACCGAAGATTTTCTCGCTGAAAAATACCCAATGGTTGAAATGGACGAGAATGTGATGATTAATGCCTCGTATTTACCTAATCAAGAATTGGTAGAAATTATTAAAGGATTAGAAGATAATCAAGCTGTATTTCAAGGTGAGGACGTCATTGCTTTTTATTCAAAAGATAGTCAAGATGAAATTGACTTTTCTACCTATCAAGCTATTGAATATGATGAAGAGGTGCTTAAAATTGAGCATACTTGGGATATTTTTGCTAATAACGGTGAAGCGATACAAGCCGATTTTGAGTTGTTGACACGCGACCGAACATCCCAACCAATACCTAATTCCAACAATGTCATTAATGCTCAAAACATTTTTATCGAGGAAGGCGCCAAGTTAGAGTTCGCTACCTTAAATGCGAGTACTGGACCCATATATATTGGATCCAATGCGGAAATAATGGAAGGGAGTATTATTAGAGGACCATTTGCGTTATGTGAACATGCCACTTTAAAATTAGGTGCTAAAATTTACGGACCTACAACGGTAGGTCCTCATAGTAAAGTAGGAGGTGAAGTCAATAATTCTGTCATTTTTGGCTTTTCAAATAAAGGCCATGATGGCTTTTTGGGTAATTCTGTCATTGGCGAATGGTGTAACTTAGGCGCAGATACGAATAATTCTAATCTTAAAAATAATTACGCTGAAGTCAGACTCTGGGACTATCAAAAAGAAGGATTTGCGAAAACGGGCTTGCAGTTTTGCGGCTTAATGATGGGAGATCATAGTAAATGTGGTATCAATACCATGTTTAATACCGGTACGGTTGTTGGAGTAAGTGCCAATATC